>JBGQMX010000065.1:0-16869 GCA_041500805.1 Methyloceanibacter sp. | reverse complement strand
CTGCCAAGGACGGGGCGGCGTCCGGCGAGATCGGCAGCGGCCTGATTGAAGAAGCTGATGCGCCCTTCGGCGTCGGTCGTGTAGATGGCCGCCGGGAGGGCTTCGAGCAGGTCGCGATACCACTGCTCGCGTTGCTGCAAGCGATCCTCGGCTTCCTTGCGTGCCGTGATGTCCTGGAAGCAATTGACGCCGCCGACGAGACGGCCGTCCTCGTCGAACAGAGGATCGAGATTGGCGAGGAGGGTCAGCCGGCTGCCGTCGGGACGCTCCACAACCAGCTCCCGGTCGCGGATCGGACGCTGGCTCGCGAGGAGCTCGGCCATGGGAGCATCCGACGAAGTGAGCGGCTCGCCATTCGAGCCATAGGCCCGATGGGCGCCGCAGAAACGATGTTGCCGACTGCCAACACTGGGAGCGTGGCCCCAGAGCTCGGCGGCACGGCGGTTATATTGGACGAGATAGCCTTCGGCATCGCAGGCGTAGACGCCGATGGGCAGCCATTCGAGCAGCCCGTACCCTGGTTGCAGGGCCTGCTGCAAGGCGCGGAAGATGACTGAACCCGGCGTAATGCAGTCTGAATACGCCAAACTCGCCATCGCTCCCGCCTCTTCCCCTCGCGCGGACGCATCGGCCCTGCATGATAGAAATGCGCTTATCCCTCAAAGGGTTCCACCTAGCCAAGACTAGGTTAGCCAGAGCTTAAATGGCGCGTGGCAAAGCGCCGCGCAAGGCCCTCGCAAGCGAGAGGGGACAATACCCTCAAGCGGCGTCCTTGGGCTTTTCCAGGATCAGCCGGTAGCAATCGAGGTTGCGGGAGAGGAACTCGTAAGCCGCCCCCCACAGATAGAGGCGGAACTTGCGGAACTCGAAGTCGCCGAAGGTCCGCTGCACGTAGCCCTTGTTGGCCTCGAGGTTGAGCGCCCACTGCTTGAAGGTGAGGAAATAGCTCCAGCGGTCGTTTTGCACCTCCATCAGCTCGAGCTCCGTCTTGGCGAGCTTGTTCAAGAGATCGTCGAGCACGAGGAAGGAATGGTTGCCGGGATAAATGTGCCGCACCATGAAGGTCGACAATTCGTATTTCTTCTTGGCGGCGCTGCCGTCGAGGAAGACGCGGCCGCCGGGCTTCAGCAGCCGGTTGAACTTCTTCAGCACGCGCTCGTAATTGGGCAGGTGCTCGATGACGCCCATGATGACGATCGAATCGAACGGCTCTTTCGGCTCGAAATTGTAGAAATCGGTGAGCAGGATATCGAAGCGGTCGCCGAAATTGGCGAGCTTCGATCTGAGGTAGATCTGGGAGACCTCCGAGTTGGTGATGCCGGTGAAGCGCACGCCGGCTTGCAGTGCATGGCCGGCAAAGGCGCCCCAGCCGGGGCCGATCTCGAGCACCGACTTGCCCGGCGATAGCTCACATTGCTCGATGGCCCAGTCGAACTTCCGCTCGAGCGCCTTCGACAACGGCTCGTCGTCGTGCGCGTAGACGCCTTGGCTATAGGCCGGGAAGCCGGGATCGAGGAAGCTCAAGAACAGCTTCGGATCGGCATTGTAGTGGGACGAGATCGCCTGCTTGTTGGTGTAGACCTGTCCGAACAGGAGCGGCTGGATGAAGCGCCAGGCGGCCACCAGCGGATGGCTGTCGTCAAGGGAGGCGCGCAGCGCGAAGGGCTTCAACATGTCCCCTTCGATGTCGATGTCGCCATGGAGGTAGGCTTCGGCGATGTCAGCCTCGTCGAGCGTCCGCAGCGCCCGGAGCGCGCGGTCGTTGCGCAGACCTACGTGAAACTCGGGCTTGCCTTGGCCGATGTCCCGCTTCTCGCCGCCCGGCAACTCGATGGAGAAGGGCGTCGCGATCCCGCCGACGCGGTTGATGAAGGCGTCGAGCGTACGTGCGGCTGATGACATTCTCTCTAGTCCCCCTGCTTTCAGGCGCCCGCTTGGCTGGTCGCGGGCTGATCTTGCGTTCTCCGCAGCGATTGTGCCCTGGATGCCTGCGGAAGGAAATGGCACATCCGGGCCCACTTGCCGCTTGCGCAAAGCTTGCTGTTGCGAAACCGCCAGGAGGTCGGGCTATCATCGGTGTCGCCATGAATTGGGGGGTAGGAATGCACACTATCGACCGTTGTTTGCGGCTCGCCGCTTCGGCTGCGCTGGTTCTTTGGCTCAGCCTCGGGTTTGGGCAAGAGGCGAGAGCCCTTAACGACGAGGTCTCCGGGAAGCCTGGGTCCATCATCAGGGTGTGGCCGCTCGAAGGCGGCGGCCCGAGCGGCGCCGGCAGCACCGCCTTCCGCATTCTCTACCGCTCGACCGGCTTGAACGGCGAGCCGATCACTGTGTCCGGCGCCATCTTCATCCCGCCGGGACCGGCGCCAGCGGGCGGGCGCAACGTGATCGCCTGGGCGCATCCGACAAGCGGCGTGGTCGAGGCCTGCGCGCCCTCGCTGATGCCGGATCTTGCCGGCACGATCTGGGGATTGGCCGAGATGATGGCACGCGGCTATGTGGTGGTCGCCACCGACTATCCGGGCCTCGGCACGCCCGGCATTCACCCCTATCTGATCGGGGTGAGCGAGGGGCGCGCGGTGCTCGACTCGGTCCGCGCCGCCCGTGACCTGCCGGATGCTGGCGCCTCCAACCGCTTCGTCGTCTGGGGCCATAGCCAGGGCGGACATGCCTCCCTCTATACCGGCGAGCTTGCCGCAAGCTATGCGCCAGACCTCAAGCTGCTCGGAGTCGCTGCCGCGGCACCGGCCACCTATCTGGTCGAGCTGTTCGACGCCGACAAATCGAGCCCGGCCGGAAAGGAGCTGACCGCCATGGCCCTCTATGCGTGGTCAGAGCTCTACCACGATCCCGCAACGAGCCTCGTCGATCCCGCCGCCATGCCGGTGTTCGAGCAATTGGCACATGATTGCATCGAGTCGATCGCCGAGTTTGCGGCCATCGAGAACGCCGAGAAGCCGCTCAACCGGGAGCAGTTCCTCAAGGCCGATCCTACCGAGGTCGAGCCGTGGCGCGGCATCATGCAACGGAACAGCCCGGGTCAGGAGCCGGCCGGCGCGCCGGTGTTCCTCGCCCAAGGGACCGCCGACACCACCGTGCGCCCCGAGATCACCAAGCAATTCGGCGAGGCGCTGTGCAAGCAAGGCACGCGCGTCAGCTTCGTCCTGCTCAACGGCGTGACCCACACGTTCGCCGCCAAAGACAGCGTGGGCCAGGCGCTCGCCTGGATGGGGGACCGCTTCAGGGACGCGCCGGCGCCGTCCAACTGCGAGTAGCAACTGGCGTTGCGCTCAGAAGACGAGCTGGCCGGCCGAGATCGCCAAGATCAGAATGACGAGGAAGATGACGAGGAAGATGAAGAACAGGACCTTCGATATCTGGGCGGCTCCGCGCGCCACGCCGGTGAAGCCGAGCGCGCCCGCAACGAGCGATATCAATAGACAGATCAGTGCCCATTTCAGCAGCGTCATGTCCCCCTCCCTGAATGGCGGAGCGCCTCCTCCGGCGCCCGCGTGATCCGATAAAACCGCGTAGCCCCTCTACATGGTTGCGATGGTAGCACGAGATGCGGCGTGAAGGCTAAGGTCGGAAGGGGAGCCCGGCGAGCGTGCTAGTAGCTGATCTGGATGACGGTGTTGCCGGCGCCGTACTGCTTCACCAGCGAATAAAGCGCGGCAGCATTGGACGGGTGCAGCCTCACGCAGCCGTGGGAGGCAGGGCGACCGAGATATTTGATCTCGTAGGAGCCGTGGATCGCGTAGCCGCGGAGGAAGAAGATCGCGTAGGGCATGGGCGAGCCGCTATAGATCGTGGAGCGGTGATAGCGGACCACGGCCGTGGGCTTGAAGGTGCCGACAGGCGTGCGATAGCCCGGCCGCGCCGTTGAGACCGGCCAGTTGTAGCGCGGCGCGCCATCCACATAGACGTTCATGCGCTGGCTCGACAGGCTGATCCTGGCGACGATTTGGGCCTGCGCATAGGCTGGCAAAGCGAGGACGAGGCCGACCAACGCGGCCAAGAGGACGGAGCGTCTCATCGATCTGTACTCCCTCGAGCGCGGATTCCCACCCCGACGGCGACCCGCCATTGTCTTGATCCCGGAATCACGCGCTCCCGATCAAGGCCAGTCAAGAGCATACGGCACCCCTGCTGAACGTCACGTGAACAGGCTGCCTCGCAATGCCGGAAGCGCCCCGTCAAACAATTCGAAAGGCGGCAGCGTTCTAATTGCCGCCATCATTTGTGCTAGGGTCGGGGCCTGAACGGGGGCTCACGGGAGCGGGTCGAGGGCCGATGCGAAGGCTGATCTTGAGCCTGACGCTGCTGATGTTTTGCGGGGCGGTGGCGGCCGAGCAGGTCGGGCCCGCCAAGACCGCGGCCACGCCTGCGGCGACCAAGCCGGCGGCCACGCCCGCCGCCAAGAAGCCCGCGGTCAAGGCACCGCCGGCCAGAGAGCTGTTCGGCGCCGTGCCGACCCCTGCGCCTCTCGCCTCTCGCTCAATCGGCTCTTACGCCAAAGGCTGCCTCGCCGGCGGAGTAGCGCTTCCCATCAACGGCCCCGACTGGCAGGTGATGCGGCTGTCGCGCAACCGCAATTGGGGCAATCCCCGGCTCCTCGACTTTCTCGAACGCTTCGCGAGCGACGCGCGCGCGCTTGACGGCTGGCCAGGACTTCTCGTCGGCGACATGTCGCAGCCGCGCGGCGGGCCGATGCTCACCGGCCATACCAGCCACCAGGTCGGGCTCGACGTGGATATCTGGCTGACCCCCATGCCTGACCGCATCCTGACACCGCAGGAGCGTGAGGACATGAGCGCCGTGTCGATGCTCAAGGACCCGTTCAGCGTCGATCCAAACGTCTTTACGCTGATGCATGTGAAGCTGATCAGGCGCGCAGCGTCCTACCCTCAAGTGGCCCGCATCTTCGTGCATCCCGCCATCAAGAAGGCGCTCTGCGAGATGGCACCGCAGGCCGGCAAGGACACCGCCTGGCTCGGCAAGGTCAGGCCGTGGTGGAACCATCACTATCATTTCCACGTGCGCCTCGCCTGCCCGCCGGGCGCGGAGGGCTGCGAGAACCAGAAAGAGGTGTCAGGCGACAACGGCTGCGGGCAGGAGCTGGCCAATTGGTTCGCGATGCTGAAAAAGGCCGCGATTGAGGCGGCGAAGCCACCGATCCCCGGGGCCAAGCCGTGGACCGGCAAACCGCCGCTGACGATGGCCCAGCTGCCGCGTGAGTGCGGGACGGTGCTCACCGCCGGCGGCTATACGCCTGAGCCTCCGCCGGGTGAAACGCCGGCGGCCATCAAGGCTCTTGCCACCAAGGACGCCGGTCCGCCGATCCCCACGCTGAGCCCTGAGCAGTTGAAGGCCCTGATCGGGACCCCGGCGAGCACGGCGGCCACGGCGGGCACGGCGGGCATGGCGGGCACGGCGGGCACAGCTGGCATGCCGCTGCCGGACCGCAATCCCATTCGCTGAGGCTTCACCTCCGTTCGCGTATAGGGCAGTATCGCCGCCATGCAGGAGCGAGCCCAACAGCCGATGTCGGTGCAGCGGAACGTCTATGGCGAGCCGCTGCAAAGCTGCTCAGACCGGCCGCTCACCGGCTTCTATCGCTCCGGCTGCTGTCACACCGGCCCCGAGGATCTCGGGCTGCACACGGTGTGCATTGAGGTGACGGCGGAGTTCCTCGCCTTCTCCAAGGCGCGCGGCAACGACCTTTCCACGCCGCAGCCCGATTTCGACTTTCCGGGGTTGAAGCCCGGCGACCGCTGGTGCCTATGCGCCGCGCGCTGGCGCGAGGCGTTGGAGGCGGGCCACCCGCCCCGGGTCATTCTCGGCGCGACGCATGAGGCAACGCTCGAGATCGTCGAGCTCAAGGACCTCAAGCGCTACGCCATCGATCTCGCCTGACACATTTCATCCCTCCCCTTGATGGGGAGGGTGGCTCGGCCATGGGCCGAGCGGGTGGGGTGAAACCGGTCCCACAACGTGCCCCCACCCGGCGCGCCAAGCGCGCCGACCCCCCGCGAGGGGGAGGTAAGTGGTATCGCATGGGCCTACCCTCCTTGTTGGCGACGCGGAGTGATGGCAGCATGTCCGCATGGCCAAGAAGAAGCAGCCAGCCCCGACCGTGAAAGCGCCTCCCGCTGGGACGGCGAGCGCCCGAAAGAAGCGGCAGATCTTTGCCGAGGGGCACAAACGCAAATTCCTCGTCGTGGTCGACGAGACCCCCGAATGCGAGAGCGCGCTCGCCTTTGCCGCTGCCCGCGTGCAGCGCACCGGCGGCCAGCTCGCGCTCCTCTACGTCATCGAGCCCGACATGGATTTCCAGTGGCTCGGGGTGGAGGAGATCGCGCGCGAGGAAGGACACAGCAAGGCGAAGGCCGTGTTCCGCCTGTTCGGCCTCAAGCTCAGGGCCATGGGGTTCGAGGGCCTGGCGCCAGAGGAGATCGTGCGCGAAGGCATGAAGCCCGACGAGATCACCAAGCTGATCGAGGAGGACGAGGATATCGGCGTGCTCGTGCTCGGCGCCTCGAAGGACCCCTCGGGTCCGGGTCCGCTCGTCTCCGCCCTTGCCGGCGGCAGGCTGGTCGGCAGTTTCGCCGTCCCCATCACCGTCGTTCCCGGCAATCTCAGCATCGAGGAAATTTTGGCGCTGGCTTAATGTCCCCGCTCAGCGCGTCCGGCATCGGGCGCGTCCGACTTGGCGCCACCGGGCGCGTCTGACTTGGCGCCACCGGGCGTGGCGCCTTCTGACTTTGGCGCGTCCGGCGCGGCGCCCGATTCGAGCTCATCCAGCGCCTGCTGGATGGCTTTCTTCAGCGCGTCGCTCGGATTGAGCGAGAGCGCCTGCTTGTAATCGGCGATGGCGCGCTCCCGGTCACCCTTCCCCAGGTAAGCGTCGCCACGGTTGCGAAAGGCTCGGGCATAATCGGGCTTCAACTTGATGGCCAGGTCCAGATCCTGGATGGCCTTGTCGTATTCTCCCTTCGAATTATAGACCGCGCCCCGGTTATTGAGGCCGACGACGTTATTCGGGTTGATCCGCAACGCCTCGTCATAATCGGCAAGCTCGGCACTTTGCTCTTTCTGGTCGACGCCGCGATCGACATAGGCGTTGGAAAGAGCATTCTCGATTCTCGCCTTCTGCTCGTCGCTGGGATTGAGCGTGAGCGCCTTCTTGTAGTCCTCGATGGCTTTGCTCAAATCGCCTTTCTCGCGGTAGGCGTCGGCGCGGTCCATGTAGGCTCTGAGGTAGTTGGGATCGAGCTCGATGGCCTTGTCGAGGTCCTGAATGGCGGCGTCGTAGTCCTGTTTCTTGTAGCGAATGTCGGCGCGGTTCACGTATGCCAGAGCCACCGTAGCATCGATGTGGATTGCTTCCTCGTAGTCCGCGAGCGCACCGTCGAGATCCTTCTTTGCTTCGCGCTCGACGCCGCGATTGAGATACAGATTGGCAAGCAGCCTCGCGCTGAATTTGCCCGAGCCAATGGCCCGGTCGCAGGCTGCCAACGCTTCGTCGCCGGAGGCGTTCTGGCAGGCTTGATAGTCGGGGTCGGATTGCAGGGACGCGGTCTCGCTCGCGATCTCCGTCATCGTGCCTTTCGCGTCGACAATGGTGAGCGTCACCGCGGTCGACGGCAGGTTGATTTTCACCGGCCCGATGAAGGCGACGAGGTGAGCGCCCTTGAGCTTCTGATCGGCATTCTTCAGCGTAAAGGAGGCATCCTTGACGCTGAACTGGCGGTCCTTGCCCCATGACCACTTTGTTCGGCCGCCCTTGGTCTTGATCCAGTCGGTCTCCCCGCGCCAGTAGAATTCGGTGAGGTCGGCGTGTTTGCTGTCGGTCTGGCAGGCCTTCGGCTCGACGCTGATCCAGCCCTCGGAGACCCAGCCGTCCTGGTCCTGAAACGCCACCGCGAACTGGACCTGGTGCTCGAAATTGTTGCAGAATTTGATGGCCGCCGAAGCCTGCGAGCCCGACACGGCGAGGAGCAGCAAAGCCAACAAGTAGCGCATTGACCCTCCCACGCGGCACAAGAACCTATTGCCTGCCAGCGGACCGCAACACAACACCCTGACGGTAGCATTTTCCGGGCGGCTCGCGAATGTGCATCGGCCTCGCGGGTAGCCTTGACTTTGGGCTGTTTGAAGCCAAGTATGCCCTAGAACCGTTCTAAGCTGGCGCCTTTGCGACCTTTGCCGGGCTCGCGCGTTAGGAGCCGAAGAGGCACCCCATGTTCATCCAGACCGAAGCCACGCCCAATCCAGCCACCCTGAAATTCATTCCGGGCCGGGCCGTGCTCGACCAGGGGACCTTGGAGTTCCTCGCTCCCGCAGAGAGCAAGGACTCGCCCTTGGCCTCGCGCCTGTTCGAGATCGACGGCGTCACCGGCGTCTTTTTCGGCACGGACTTCATCAGCGTGACCAAGAGCGACGGCGAATGGCAGCATTTGAAGCCCGCAATTCTCGGCGCCATCATGGAGCATTATCTCTCCGGTGAGTCCGTCACCGAGGGCGAGCCGACGGGCTCGGAAAGCTCCTCAGGCGAGTTCTTCGCGCCCGAGGACGAGGAGACGGTCAAGACCATCAAGGAGCTGCTCGAGACGCGCGTGCGTCCGGCCGTCGCCCAGGATGGCGGCGACATCACCTTCCAGGGCTATCGGGACGGCGTCGTATTCCTGCATATGCGCGGCGCCTGCTCCGGCTGCCCGAGCTCGACGGCAACGCTTCGCCACGGCATCGAGAACCTGCTCAGGCACTTCATTCCCGAAGTGCAAGAGGTCCGTCCGGTTTGACGGACGCGCTTCCCGAGCCTTGCCTCGACCAGCTTTTCAGCGAGGCGCGCACCCACAACGCCTGGTTCGAAGAGGACGTCCCCGACGCGCTCCTGCACGCGATCGTCGATCTCGTGAAGCTTGCGCCGACTTCCGCCAATTGCAGCCCGGCGCGCTTCCTCTTCGTGAAGTCGCACGAGGCGAAAGAGAAGCTGAAGCCGCATCTCTCGGAAGGCAACCGCGACAAGACGATGAAGGCGCCGGTCTGCACCATCATCGGCTACGACCTCGATTTCCATCAGCACCTGCCCAAGCTCTTCCCCCACACCGACGCCAAGAGCTGGTTCGCGGGCAACGAGAAGAAGATCGCAGAGACCGCCTTCCGCAACGGCACCCTGCAAGGCGCCTATTTGATCATGGCGGCGCGTGCGCTCGGCCTCGATTGCGGACCGATGTCGGGCTTCGACAACGCCGGCGTCGATCGCGATTTCTTCGCCGGCACCAACATCAAATCGAACTTCCTGTGCAGTCTCGGCCATGGCGACGCGCGCGTGCTGTTCCCGAGATCGCCACGCTTCAGCTTCGACGAGATGGCGCGTATCCTTTAAAGTCTTGTCTGAGCATGATCTTTTCGGAAAACCGGTTCCCACTTTTCCGGATCATGCTCTAAGAAGCCTCCGATGAACATCCTCGCCCTCGACACGAGCATGGGCGCCTGCTCGGCGGCCGTGTTGCGCGCCAATGGCGGCGCGCGCGGCCTCTTTGCCCAGCAGGAGACGATGGCGCGTGGCCATGCCGAGGCGCTCATGCCGATGGTGGCGGGCGTCATGGAAGAAGCGGGCCTCGCCTTCCCCAAGCTCGATCTGATCGCGGCGACCGTTGGGCCCGGCAGTTTCACCGGCGTCAGGATCGCCATTGCCGCGGCGCGGGGGCTCGCGCTTGCCACCGGAGCCAAGCTCTACGGCACCGACAGCCTGACCGTGATGGCGAGAGCCGCACTGACGACGGGCGCCTTCGAACCGAGGCCGTTCGCCGTCGCGGTCGATGCCAGACGGGGGATGCTCTATCTCGGGCTCTATGACGCTACGGGGCGGAAGCTTGCGGGACCCATCCTGATCGCACCTGAGGAGGCTGTGGCCTTGCTTCCGGGCGACCTTCATCTTGCCGTCGGCAGCGGCGCGAACCTTCTGGCCGAAGCAGGCGCGCGAGCCGGCCGGCCTCTCGAGGCGAAGCTGCCAGAGCTTCAGCCGAGTGCCGCGGCCCTTGCCGCGATTGCGCTCGAGGCGGGCGAGACTCTTCCCGTCCTGCAGCCCCTCTATCTGCGCCCACCTGATGCAAGGCCTCAGGCGCAAATGGTGGCGACGAGGCATCCATGACCCGATCGACCGAGACTGCCACCGTCCTGGTGCGCATGGCCCTTCCCTCTGACGCTCCGAGCCTTGCCGCCATTCACGCACGCTGCTTCCCCCGCGCCTGGGACGAGGCGGCAATGGCCCAGTTCCTCGGCGTTCCCGGCTGTCTCGCGCTCATCGCCTCGGCGCGTGAGGATGCGCCGGCCCAAGGCTTCCTCATCGCCCGCGCCGCCGCTGACGAGGCCGAAGTGCTGACGCTCTCCGTGCTGCCCTCGTCTCGCCGCCAAGGACTGGCGCGCGCGCTCCTCGGCTCCCTCGTGCAGGAATTGCGGCGCGCGGGCGCTCAGCGCCTGTTCCTCGAGGTCGAGGATGGCAACGAGGCGGCGCTTGGGCTTTACCGGTCCTTTGGCGCCGAAGCGGTCGGCCGGCGCCCGGGTTATTACGAGCATGGCGCCGACGCTGCCATCTTCAGCCTTGCCCTTTGAGGCCTTGCCGCCGATGATGGCGAGGCCCTAGCGGCAGACCGACCGGCAAGGCATAAGCGGTCCATGCCCAAGATTGCCACAGCGGAAACCAGGCTAGAGCGTCTCTGCGCCGAGAGGGGCATGCGCATGACAGGCCAGCGGCGGACCATCGCCCAGGTGCTGTCGGAAGCCGAGGACCATCCCGACGTGGAGGAAGTCTACCGGCGGGCGAGCGCGCGGGATCCCCGCATCTCGCTCTCGACGGTCTACCGTACCGTGCGCCTCTTCGAAGGCGCCGGCATCCTGGAGCGGCACGAATTCGGCGACGGCCGCGCCCGCTATGAGCAAGCCGGCCACGGCCATCACGACCACCTCATCAACATGAAGACGGGGGAGGTCATCGAGTTCTCAAACGAGCAGATCGAGAAGCTGCAGGAGAACGTGGCGCGGGAGCTCGGCTTCCGCCTGGTCGGCCACCGGCTTGAGCTGTTCGGCATGCCGCTCAAGAACGGCAAGTAGCCAGTCCGCGAAAGCCCTTGCCCTTCATGTGTCCTCTCCGCCAGAGCTCCGCGTCATGAGATCCGTGCGTGCGTTCCTGGTGCTCGGCGCCTTCTTCGCCTTCACCTTTCCGCTGATGCCGCTCCAGCTCCTGTTCCTGTGGACCGGATCGCGCTACGCCCGCACCTTCCCGCACTGGTATCACCGCCAGGTGTGCAAGATCGCCGGCATCCGCCTGCATATCGAAGGTCGCGTGGCCGAGGAGCAGGGGGTGCTCATCATCGCAAACCACGTCTCCTGGCTCGACATCACCGTGCTCTCGGCCGTGGCGCCGGTCTCCTTTGTGGCGAAGCAGGAGGTGGCGTCCTGGCCCTTCGTGAGCTGGCTCGCCAAGCTGCAGCGCTCGGTGTTCGTCGACCGCAACCGGCGGAACGAGGTCGGCCACAAGGCGAATGAGATCGTGAGCCGGCTGGAGGCCGGCGACCACATCGTGCTGTTCGCCGAAGGCACCTCGAGCGACGGCAACGGCGTGGTGCCGTTCAAGACCGCGTTGTTCGCCGCCGCCAAGCCTGTCGGCGCCCCCGCCATGGGAGCCAAGGTCTCCGCCCAGACGCTCGCACTCACCTACACCAAGCTGCACGGGCTGCCGCTTTGCCGCCGCGGGCGCCCGGTGGTGGCCTGGTATGGCGACATGGACATGGCGAGCCACGCCTGGAGGCTGCTCGGGCTCGGGCCGCTCGATGCCTATATCCGCATCGGGCCGCCCGTGCCGCTCGACCAGTTCCCCGACCGCAAGGCGCTCGCCCGCTATGCCGAGGAAAAGGTCCGCAGCGACGTGGTCGAGCTGCTGCGCGGTCGCCCCGCAGTCGCCTAACGGCTGGGGCCGCTCACATCGCCCGCCTGAGCCTGATGGTGTCCAGGACCGTGGCAGGCGCGAAGTTGCCGTTCGGCAGCTGCCGGATCAGGCCTGCCTTCACCACATTGAGAAGGGTCGAGGTCACACCGCGCTCGGCGCTTTCGGGGTCGGCAAAATAGCCTTCCTGCATCGTCAGGCGGCGAAGGTCGTCCCGCGACATGGCGCCGACCTCGCTCATCCTGCGGACGAGGAAATCAGCGAGAGGCTGCGGAGGCTGCGAGGCCTGCGAGGCCTGCGAGGCCTGCGGCGCGGGCTGGTGGGCTGATTGGTGTGCTGATTGGTGCACGGGTTGGTGTGCGGGTTGGTGCACGGGTTGGGGCTGAGCTTGCGGCGCATGCGCTTTCGGCGCCGACGCCATGTTGCCGAGCCGGCGCTGCTCGAGCTCCATGAGCTTGGTCACAGCGGCAAACTCGGCCTTCAGGTCCTCTAATCTGCCTTCGTGCTCGACTCTGAGCTGCTCCACAAGCTTGTCGAATTGCGCCTCGTGAGCGTTGATCTGCTCCTCAAGCAGGCTGGCACGGTCTTGCAGGTCGCTTCGGATGTCACGCATTGCTTGCCCCTCGCATCAAATGACTTTTGCTCCAACGACCGAGCGGGCTGGCAGGTTCACGCAAGACCAATTGAGGCCTGCCGGCCGCCGCTCGGCAAGTACGATAGGCTCCCCGGCAAAGCCTCGGCCGGGCGCCATGAGCGTCATATTAACCGCAAGCGCTGCCCCTGTCTCGGCTTTGCCGTTTCAGGCAGAAACGCCGAATATCGGCGGCCGGGCGCGGCCGACCTCCGCAGCCTCGTCTTGGCTCGTTCAGGCATTTCGTGAAGACGAACCAAGACCCGTTTTGAACAAAGAAAACGAAATCGGAAGACGCGGGAGCGTCATCTTGCCGAAATGGTGCGGCCTGTCGGCCGGTCGTCACCTCTTTCCTCGGGCAGGCGCGTGTCTTCGCTTCGCCGTCTCGGGGAGAAAGGCTGCGAGCAGCCCAATGGCCGGGAGGAAGGCGCAGATATGGTAGACGAAGGCGATACTGGTCTCATCGGCGAGCCAGCCGAGAAACGCCGCCCCAATCCCCGCGATGCCGAAGGCAAGCCCGAAGAAAAGTCCTGCCACCATGCCCACGCGGCCCGGGAGCAATCCTTGCGCATAGACGACGATCTGCGGAAAGGCAGACGCCAGGATCACGCCAATAATGACGCTGAGCACGGCCGTCCAGAAAAGGTCGGCATAGGGCAAGGCAAGGGTGAAGGGCAGCACGCCGAGGATCGACCACCAGATCACGCACCGCGAGCCGATGCGGTCGCCGATCGGGCCGCCGATGACGGTGCCGGCCGCCACCGCCGCCAAGAAAACGAACAGATAGAGCTGCGCGCTCTGCACCGAGAGGCCGAAGGTGTGGATCAGGTAGAAGATGTAAAAGCTCGTGATGCTGACGAGATAGAAGTGCTTGGAGAAGGTGAGTGCCATGAGGATGGCGATCGTCCTCCCCACCTTGCCGTGCGTCATCTCGGCGATCGCCTCGCGCTCCTGGCCCGGCACCGCGCCGTTCACCTTCAGCGTCTTGCCGTACCAGGAGCCGATGCCTGCCAGCAGCGCGATGGCGAGCAGCGCCACGGGTGAGAACCAGACGATCGTGTGCTGCCCATAGGGGAGGACGATGAAGGCCGCGAGCAGCGGCCCGAGCGCCGTGCCGAAATTCCCGCCGACCTGGAACACCGATTGGGCAAGACCGTGCCTTCCCCCCGAAGCAAGTCGCGCCACGCGCGAGGATTCCGGGTGAAACACCGACGATCCCATGCCGATCAACGCGGCGGCGGCGAGCACGGCCGCATAGCTCGAGGCAAACGCGATCAGGATGAGGCCGATGAGCGAGGAGCCCATGCCGAGCACGAGCGAATAGGGCGTGGGGTAGCGGTCGGTGATATAGCCGACCCCGGGCTGGAGCACCGAGGCGGTGAACTGGAAGGTGAAGGTGATGAGCCCGATCTGGCCGAAGTCGAGCGTCAGGTTCTCCTTCAGCATGGGGTAGATCGCCATGATCAGCGACTGGATCACGTCGTTCAGCATGTGACAGACGCTGATGGCGGCGAGCACCGCGACCACCGTCCCTTGCGCGGCGCTTCCGGCCACGCTCCGTCTCGCTTGGATCGTCATGGTTCGGTCTGGGGCATGAGTGGGGGGCAGAATTGGGCCAAACCCCGCTTCCAGGGCAAGGGTTCATTTTCGCGAAGGGGCGGATAGCCGCGCCTTAAATCGCGACCTATAGGTTCGCTCTCGGGTTCAGGCGGCTTGCCGGCCCATCGATAGGTGACGATCGATGCAGGCTATCTTGATCTTGCAGCTCCTCATCCTGCTGGCCGTGGCCAACGGCACAGCCGTCATCGCCAAGAAGGTCCTCGGCGATGCGTTTGCTCGCCCGCTTGACGGCGGCGCCGTTTTCGTCGATGGCCGGCCCCTGTTTGGACCTACGAAAACCATCCGTGGCATTGTGCTTTCGCTGTTGGCGACGCCCCTCTCGGCGTCCCTGATGGGCCTTGAATGGAAGCTGGGAGCTTTGGTCGCGATCGGCGCCATGGCGGGCGACCTTCTCTCCAGTTTCGTGAAGCGAAGACTGGGGCTTTCTCCGAGCAGCATGGCGATTGGCCTCGATCAGATACCGGAGTCTCTCTTCCCGCTCATCGCCGCCCGGATGCTGATCCCCGTGACCCTTCTCGACATTGTGGTCGTCGTGGCGATCTTTTTTGTGGGTGAGCTGATGCTCTCTCGCATCCTTTTCAAATTGCGCCTGCGCGACCGGCCCTATTGATCGACTTTCCTAGCGCGGCACGTGAAGCTGGTGCAGGGTGATCTCCGGAGGGCAATTGAAGCGCACGGGGACGACGGACGACCCCGCGCCGACCGACGTGTACCCCATCATGTCATGGTATTTCCAAGGGCCCGAACCCATGAATCGCGGCAAGACCGAATCAAGCGTAATCGGGATTCCGCCGGGAAGGCAGATCTGGCCCCCATGGGTATGGCCGCTCAACAAGAGGTTGAAGTCGGCGTGGGCGGCCTGCCGATAGATCTCCGGCGTATGCGAGACCAGAATCGAAAACTCATCATCGGGGATTCCGGCGGCCGCCTTTTCGATGTTGTCCATTCGATAAAAATGGGCGTCGTCGATCCCTACGAGATGGATGCATTGGCCGCCACGCACAATCGAATCGCTCTCGTTGAGCAGCATTCTTATGTCCATCTCCTCTAATCCCGGCACCATGCAAATCGTGTCGTGATTGCCGAGCACGCCGTAAATCGGTCCTTTGAGGGCAGCACGCACCCGGGCCATGCCCGCGAGCGTTGCTTCATACGGACCGTAGGTCTCGCCCCGGTAGTCACCGGTCAAGACGCAAACGTCATAACGCAGGTCTCCGAGCAGCCCAATCATGTGCTCCATTGCCGCTTCGCTGATATCGACATGAAGGTCGCTGAGCTGAAGGAGGGTGAATCCATCAAAAGCCTCGGGCAGATGCGGCGAGGAAATGCGGTTTTGCCGAATCTCGACCTTTGCCGCATTGCGGAGGCCACGCCAATAGAGGCCCGTCGCCACGAGGACCGCGCGGATCACGGCATGCGACAGAGCCAGATTCTCGATGTGAAAGAAGTTCAGGCCCTGGCCGAAGACCTGCGCCTCGTGGTCCTTTTCGATTCCGATGCGCTGACGCGCGTGGCGCCGGCCGAGGCGCTTCTCGAGGACAGATAGATCGGTCTCGGTCGTCATGGTCTTGGGCCGCACTCTTCCGAAGCTCGTCGCAACCAGGCATTCCGCGACGCTCTCAATTTGTCCACACTTGGGCTGTAGCGCACTCTCGATCGAAAGCCGATGCCATCAACACGCGGAGAGTTCTATGACATCTGACCTACGTCTTGGATCACGGTTTTTTCGCTTCACCTTAGCTGCACTGTTTGGCCTGAGCATCGCTGTGCCGGCTACGGCTGGCGTTCCGCTGACTGGCATAGGATCCCCTGTCCTGGGCACACCGTTGGTGACCGAAGCCAAGGCAAAATTCAAAGGGAACAAGAACGTCCACGTTAGCAAGAACGTCAAGGTCAGCAAGAACATCAAGGTCAATAAGAATATCAAGATCAACAAGAACGTGTACGTGAAGAAGAACGTCTATGTCAGCAAGAACGTCTACGTGAAGAATTGGGCACGCAAGCCCTATTACGGGAACGTCATTGCCGGCGTTGCCTTGGGCACCATCCTGGCGGCGACCGCGGTGCCTGCCGCTCCGGCACCCGATCTGTGCTGGTACTGGACCAATCCCTCCAAGAATCGCGGCTATTGGGACTATTGCTACTAGCTTTGAGATCCGCGCGCCGGCCGGCGTTACATCTCGCATTCATAAGTGCATAAGCGCCCGCTCGCCTATGTCAGGGGCGTTTAGCGGGAGTATGATTCCCCGTTCAATCAAGAGGGGGGAATCATGTCCGTTACCGCTTTGCTCGTGGCTCTGATCATCGGCGCCATCGCCGGCTGGCTCGCAGGTCTATTGGTGCAAGGAACGGGCTTCGGCCTGATTGGAGACATTCTTATCGGCATTGTCGGCGCGCTCATCGCCGGCGCTCTATTCCCAACTCTCGGCCTTCACCTTGGCGGAGGCATTCTGGCTGCGATTATCGCGGCCACTCTGGGGGCGGTGATCCTGCTCCTGATCGTCCGTCTCATAAGGCAGGCTGCCGGCTAGATGTGAGCTTTCAATAGGTTGTCCATCCGGTCCTGACCGAGGAAGCTGGAGTTGCGAAGCTTCAGTGATTCCAAGGGGACCGGATGAACACCCATAAGAATGCCCGCCTGACGGCCTTCGGTCGAGAGCGGATTGCG
>JBGQMX010000064.1:0-16926 GCA_041500805.1 Methyloceanibacter sp. | reverse complement strand
CGCCGGGGCTCCGCCCGGAGGTACTAGGGCCTCCTGCCAGGAGCTGGCTGACGACCTCAGGCTCCGGTCCTGAGGCGAAAGCGCGGCCCGGTAAAGCCGATAAATCACCGCTGATGGCGCGCCGAGAGGCGCCCGCGCGTCTTCGGGACGCGAGCCAAAGGTTTGCGCTTTTCGGCGCGCCATCCCCTCATGCCTCGCGCAGTTGATGCGGCGAGAAGTTTCGTGCTGGGCGGGCGCGCTCGGTTCATCCCTCCCCTTGATGGGGAGGGGGGCGCGCTCTCTTGAGCGCGCCGGGTGGGGTGAGGCAGCGCCCCCACCCCAGCGTCGCCTGCCACAAATGGCCGGCGCCGCCAGACCTCCCCGCAAAGGGGAGGTATGGAGCGTGCGGTGAGGTGAAGCGAAAGGAGGTTGCGATGGTGGGGCAGACCAGCTCAATCCTGCTCGCGCGGGTGGGCTTGGCGCCAGTCCGACGGCCGGTCGAAGGTGCCGCGCCAGATGCCGCTTTTGGCGGCTTGCGCTGCGGCTTCGGCGTCGTGATAGGGATTGCCGGCCTCGCCGCCGAGATCGATGGCATAGCCCTGGCGCACCATCGCCTCGCCAAGATCGGCCACGCCTGCGGCGCTGCATTTCGCCACGGTGCGGCCGTAGCGGTCTTTGCCCTTCGTCGCGCAGGCAACGTTGCCGCCCTTGATGAGCGTGGTCAGCCTCGCTTTCGCCGCGCGGCCGCAGGCCCAGGCCTTGCCGTTGGCCTCTTTGCAGGTCTGGTGCAGCTCGGGCGCGTCGATGCCGAAGATGCGGTATTCGCCGCCGTCGCCCGCCCGCAGGCTGTCGCCGTCGATGGAGACGATCTTGGCGCCCGGTCCGAAAGCCGGCGCCTGATAGCTGCAATAGCGCTCGATAAGGACGGCGAGGATCACCAGGATGACCAGCGCCGCGAGCTTGCCGAGCTGCTGCGCGAGCGCTTTGGACGACTGGCCGTCCCCTGCGGTTTCCTGCTTGTCGGTGTCGGTCACGGGCCCGCCAACGGAGTGGGATGCGGCCTACTCGGCCGCCTCGTGCAGGGCGTCGAGGCCGGCGAGATGCTTCTCGGCGTCGAGGGCTGCCATGCAGCCGAGCCCCGCTGCGGTCACCGCCTGGCGGTAGACGTCGTCGGCAACGTCGCCGGCGGCATAGACGCCCGGCACGCTCGTCGCGGCGGAGTGGGCGTGAGTGATGATGTAGCCCGACGGTTTCATGTCGATCTGGCCCTTGAACAGCTCGCTCTGGGGCGTGTGGCCGATGGCGATGAAGATGCCGTCGATGGGCATGGTGACGGTCTCGCCGGTGAGCGTGCTCTTCAGCTTGGCGCCGGTGACGCCGAGCGGGTCGTCGCGCCCGAGAACCTCGTCGAGCTCGGTGTTCCACATCACGTCGATCTTCTTGTTGGCGAACAGGCGCTCTTGCAGGATCTTCTCGGAGCGGAGCACGCCGCGGCGATGC
Organism: Methyloceanibacter sp.; assembly: GCA_041500805.1. Classification (GTDB taxonomy): domain Bacteria; phylum Pseudomonadota; class Alphaproteobacteria; order Rhizobiales; family Methyloligellaceae; genus Methyloceanibacter. Next base: position 15,447 of record JBGQMX010000064.1, on the reverse strand, counting down.
ACGAGCAGCACGTGGCTCGCAATATTGGCGAGGAACAGCGCCTCCTCAACGGCGGTGTTGCCGCCGCCGATCACGATCACCTTCTTGCCGCGATAGAAGAAGCCGTCGCAGGTGGCGCAGGCCGAGACGCCATAGCCCTTGAAGTGCTCCTCCGACGGGATCCCGAGCCAGCGCGCTTGCGCGCCCGTGGCGATGATGAGCGCGTCGGCGGTGTACTCGGTGTGGCTGTCGCCCTTGAGCCAGAAGGGGCGCCGCTTGAGGTCGACCTCGACGATGTGGTCGCGGATGATCTCGGTGCCGAAATGCTCCGCCTGGAGGCGCATCTGCTCCATCAGCCAGGGCCCCTGGATGACGTCGGCAAAGCCCGGATAGTTCTCGACATCGGTGGTGATGGTCATCTGGCCGCCGGCCTGGATGCCCTCGATGAGGAGCGGCTTCAGCATGGCGCGCGCGGCGTAGATGCCGGCCGTGTAGCCGGCGGGGCCTGAGCCGATGATGATCATTTTGGCGTGGCGGGTGGCCATGGAAGCAGCCCCTAGCATGGGAAAGGATGAGAAGAGGTAAGCGCCACGATGCGTTTGCGCAACCCGCGTTGCGGGTCGCTTCGCGGGCCCGCACCGCGGCGGGCGATCCACTGCCCCCAGCGCTAGGCTACACAAGCCTACAGCGCCGCGACCAGCTTCTTGAAGCGCGCCGAGATCTTGTGGCGCAAGGCATGGAAGCCACGCCGGCCCTCCGACACCATCCAGTTCATCTGGATCGAGCGGCGCACGCCCTCGAAGGGTCCATGGCCGTGCCAGGATTTCTCCGAGCGCAGGAACACGAGCAGCGTGCCGTCGTCGGGGGGCACCTCCTCGGCATAGTTGGCGAGATCGCTCTCGCTGCGCAAGAGCCTCAGCTTCCCCTGTTCGTGCGGCCATGACTCGTTCAGATAGAGCAGCACGGTGATGATCTTGTCCTTGGAGTCGGTGTGGATCTTGCCGTCGGAGGCCCGGCAGTAGCCGCGCAGCGAGTACATTTTCGGCTTGCCGGTCAGCGCCACGCCGAATTTTTTTTCGACCGCCCGCTCGAAGTCCGGCCCGTCCAGCTCGTCGATCACCTCCCGCAGCGCCGGCGACGGCGTGATCGAGTCGAGGGGATAGGAGCCGCCCTTGAGGTCGGGATAGTTGCCGATCACGCGGGAGAGGCTGACGGCTTTGAGGAAGTTCGGAACCACGACATAGTCGAACGGGTCGCTTCTCAGCCCGGCGCGCCGCAAGCGCTCGATGTCCAGATGCGTCATGGCCTCCCCTCCCTGTTACGAACCGTTGCCTGCCGCCCGCGCCAGCCAGCGCCGCTCGATCTCGCGGGCGATCAAGGCGGCGGAGTCTAACGGCGCATAGCGCCAGCTTTCAAGCCGGTCGAAGGTGGCCGGCAAGGGCCGCGTTGCGCCATAGCGTCGCAAGCCATTGTGAAAGCGAGTAAACTTGGCCGAGCCGCCTTCCGGTTCGAAGACATAGACGGGACGCGCGGTCGCGCAGGCCTCGCCCGTCATATTGACGGAATCGGCGGTGACGATCAGCAGGTCGGCATGGGCCAGAAAGAGCACGTAAGGGTTGTCTTTGGTGCCGTCCCACACAATGCGCGGCGCGCCCTCGGTGGCCTGCGCGACGGCATCCATGAGTGCCGCCGGCGTGCGCCGCGAGGCCGTGACGAGGAAGCTCGTGCCCAGCCGCTTGAGCGAGGCGAGTGCTATCTTGAGCCGTACCAGGCTTGGGGCGTCGAAACGATAGGTCGCGTTCGGTCCGCCCAGCATCACCGCCACACGCGGGGAGGGCAGGGAGGCGACCTCGCGCGGCGGCGAGGCGCGCAAGCCTTCCAGGCGCTTCGGCCCGAAGCCGTGCGGCGCCGTGAGCGTGACGAACACATTGTCGCCGCTCAGGCCGTCATGCTCCGGCACGGCCATGAGATCGGCGGTGCGCGCGCCCGTGCGAGGATTCTGGATCACGACCGTGAGGGTTGCCGGCCCAGCCAGCCGGCGGATCGCGCGAATGTAGGGGATGCTCTGCCGCCCCGTCGCGAGCGCGACGTCCGGCCAGGGCGCGGTGAAGCGACCGCCGGGGCGGCCCACTCCGTCCTTCGGGTCCGGCGGCCCCCAGGGGGCGACCAGGGACCATGGTCGGCGCGGCGCCACATGCTTGAGGGCAATTCCGACGCCGAGCGCCTCAGCCACCCCCAGAACCTGCACGTCCATGCCGATCTTGCCGTCCGTGATCAGCCAGGCGGTGCGCCCGGTGAGCGCCCCCGCGGCCACTTCGGGCGAGGGCGCGGCCGGGCCATCGTCAGCAAGATTGTTGATACGCAAGGTGCATGCTCTTTTTGATAGGTGTACTTTGCCGAAATATTATTGCGGCCGGTATCGCTCGTATCTACAGTCCGAGACTGGTCATTTATGCTGGCCCGAGCCCTCCCGTCCACCCGCACCGGAACCCGAGGGGCCGAATCCCATGATTCCCGTAAGACTGGACAAGACCGACTGGCGAATCTTGCGCGAGCTGCAAGCCAATGGTCGTATCACCAATGTCGAACTCGCGCGGAGAGTGGGCATCTCGGCGCCCCCGTGCCTTCGCCGCGTGCGCGCGCTTGAAGAGGCCGGGATCATCAAAGGCTTCACCGCGATCCTCAACGACCGGGCGCTCGGCTTCGACGTGACGGCCTTCGCCATGGTCGGGCTGCACAGCCAGGCGGAGGCCGATCTGATCGCCTTCGAGGAGCGGGCCCGACTCTCTCCCATCGTGCGCGATTGCTACATGCTTTCGGGCGAGATCGATTTCCTCCTGAAATGCGTGGCACCCGACCTGAGCGCGTTCCAGGACTTCATCATCCACGAATTGACCGCGGCGCCCAATGTGGCAAGCGTCAAGACCTCGCTCGTCATCCGCGCCTCGAAGCACGCGGCAGGCCCGCCCATGGAGCTTGCGCCAGAGGGGAGCGCTGCGGCAAGACCGGTCGAGCGCGCCCGGCAGTGACGGGCGCTTGTCCTCAGGCAGATGCCGGTTTGTGGCCTTAAGCACGGCGGCCCCCCGCGGGTAGAAGCTGCCCGCAACGGCCGACGGCCTGATGTCCAAACGGGGCTCTCCTGCGAACACGGAAGCCGTTGACTCCAATCGGATCCTACCCATGTTCATAGCATGGAGACCATCGATATGGGGGCCGCAGTGCCCGGCCGGTATTGGCACAGGCTTGGCGATGGCCGTGTCCAATGCGACCTCTGCCCGCGCGAGTGCAAGCTCAATGAAGGGCAGCGCGGGCTCTGCTTCGTGCGGGCGCGCGAAGGCGACGGGATCGTGCTCACCACCTATGGAAGGTCGTCAGGCTTCTGCCTCGACCCCATCGAGAAGAAGCCGCTCAACCATTTCCTGCCGGGAACCGCGGTGCTCTCCTTCGGCACCGCCGGTTGCAATCTCACCTGCAAGTTCTGCCAGAACTGGGACATCTCCAAGGCGCGGGCCGATGACCGGCTGCAGCAGCACGCATCGCCAGAGGCCATCGCGCGAGCGGCGGTTGAAAGCGGCGCGCGCTCGGTGGCCTTCACCTATAACGACCCGGTCATCTTCCTCGAATATGCGGTCGATGTCGCCGCGGCGTGCCGGGAGGCCGGCGTGAAGACCGTGGCGGTGACGGCAGGCTATATCGGAAAGGTGGCGCGGCCCGAGTTCTTCGCCGCCATGGATGCCGCCAATATCGACCTCAAGGGATTCACCGAGGGCTTCTACCGCAAGCTCTGCACCGGCTCGCTCGATGCCGTGCTCGATACGCTGCTTTACGTGAAACACGAGACCAAGACGTGGCTGGAGATCACGACCCTGCTCATCCCGGGAGAAAATGATTCATTACAGGAGGTTGCCGCGCTCTGCGAATGGGTGATGCAAAGGCTCGGGCCCGACGTGCCGCTCCACTTCACGGCATTCCATCCCGATTGGAAGATGCGCGACATCCCGCCGACGCCGCCTTCGACGCTCAAGCGCGCGAGAGAGATCGCGCGTGATGCCGGCCTTCGCTACGTTTATACCGGCAATATCCATGACGAGGCCGGGCAGAGCACCTACTGCCATGCGTGCGGCTTCCGCCTGATTGGCCGTGATGGGTACAGCATCACCGGGTGGGGACTCGACGCCCATGGAAGCTGCGCCGCCTGCGGCGAGCCATGTCCCGGTTCGTTCGATCCCTTGCCGGGGAGGTGGGGCGCGCGGCGCGCTCCGCTCATCATCGCCGCGGCATGAACGCGACCGCCTCTGGCAATCCCGTCCTCGTCGAGGTCATGAGGGGGGCACTCCTCGAGAGCCGCCATTCCGGCGCCATCGCCATCGCCGACGCGGAAGGACATCTACTGCTCGCGCTCGGCGATGTCGGGCGCCCGGTCTTCCCGCGCTCGGCCGTCAAGGCGCTGCAGGCCGTTCCGCTCGTCGAGAGTGGGGCTGCCGACGCCTTCCGGCTTGACGACGACGAGCTTGCGGTCGCTTGCGCCTCCCATAGCGGCGATCCCGTTCATCTCGAAGCGGTAAGGAGCCTGCTGGCCAAGGCAGGGCTCGGCGAGAGTGATCTTGCCTGCGGCGCCCATTGGCCGGTGAGCGAAGTCGCGACGCGCGATCTGATGCGTGCGGGGGGGCGCCCTCAAGCCATCCACAATAATTGCTCGGGCAAGCATGCCGGCATGTTGGCGGCCGCGGTCCATCTTGGGCTCGATCCACGCGGCTACGAGCGGCCGGACCATCCGCTCCAGGTCATGATCACGCGAATCATTTCAGAGACTTGCGGGGTGGGGCTCGAGCGCGCCCGCATGGGCATCGACGGCTGCTCGCTGCCGACCTGGGCGCTGCCGCTCGGCGCTCTGGCGCAAGGCTTTGCGCGGCTCGGGACCGGGGAGGGGCTTAGGTCCGAACGGGCAAGCGCCGGGCAAAGACTCGTGCATGCCTGCTTCGCCTCACCGGTCCTCGTCGCCGGGGAAGGGCGTTTCGACACGATCGTGCTTCGTGGGCTTGCGCCTTCCGCCTTCGTCAAGGGGGGCGCCGAAGGAGTTCATTGCGCGGCGCTGCCCGGGCTGGGACTTGGCTTGGCGCTCAAGATCGACGACGGCGCAAAGCGCGCAGCGGAGCGGGCGCTGAGTGAGGTGCTCGCCGCGCTCTTGCCCCAGGCGAGCTCCGTCCTCGCCAATGAGCTCGATGGCGAGGTGCTGAATTGGCGAGGCTTCAGCGTCGGGCGCGTCGGGGCGAGCGAGGCTCTCAAGCGAGCGATTGGCACGCTCGATGGTGTGTCTCGCCGCCATGCCGAGGGTGTTGTGCGGTGAGCGCCGGTCCTTCAGCGGGACGCCCGGGCTAGCGGGCGACGTTCGAGTAGACCGCGAGGTTGCGGTAGGCCTCGGCGCTTGCGTGGGCAAGGTCGGGGCCGATCGGCGTCGGGCCGTTCATGGCGCGGATCGCCCCGTCCTTCGACCCCGTGATCAGATTGTCGGTGATGAGAGCCGTGCCGGCCGACGGATCGGTCGAGACGCCGATGCCGATATGGGCGTTGCGGATGAGATTGTCGGTGACGCTTACGTCGCGGAGATAGTTGACCCAGCCGATGGCGATGCCGAAGCCGGGAGCGTTCTCGATCACGTTGCCGCTCACGACGGTATCGGCCTCGATGGAGATGCCGTTGCCGCGGGAGTCGGCATCCTTGCGGAAGAATAGGTTGCGGACCAGGTTCCCCTGCACGACGGCAAGCCGGCCGCCGTCGTTGAAGTTGGTCACCGAGATGCCCGTGGCCGCTTTGTCGACGATGTTGTTGGCGATGACGGCGCCCTCGAAGGCGAACTCGGCATAGAGCGCGACCTCGCCGAGGCGGGAGCAGGAATTCCCGATCATCTGGCAATTGGAGCCTGAATTGGAGCGGATCGCCGAGAAGGCGCAATCGACGATGCGGTTGCCGCTGACCAGCACGGAGCCTGCGCGAAACACGTTGACGCCGTTGCCGTTCTGCCCGTCGCCGCCGCTCTTGGCGGCGATGCGCTCGATGCGGTTCGAGGTGACGATGGTGCCGTCCTCGCCCACCTCCGAGCGCCATACCTGGATGCCGTTATCGCCGCAGTCGCGCACAAGATTATGCGCGATCTCGAGACCGGCCGCGTCCTCGCTGAAGAGACCGCCCTTGCGGATATCGCCGATCTCGCAATCGCTGATCCGGCCGGACACCTTGCGCAGCACCACTCCATCCTCGGCGCTGCCGAGGACGCGGCAGTCTGAAATGACGAGGCCCTTGACCTGCTCGGCCACGAGAAGGGCCCCGCCGTCGATCGGCTTTGCTTCGCCGGCGAGCGTGAGCCCGGTCAGGCGAATATCGGCCGCGTCCTCGATGCTGATCAGCCTGCCGCCGCCGTTGTAGCGAAGGACGGATCTGCCCGGCACGCCTTGGATTTGCGTGCCCGATTTCAGCTCGAGCTTGGTGGTCGTGTAGTTGCCCGGCGGGAGGAAGAACGGCGTGCCCGATTGCGCCGCCCGATCGGCCGCCTCTTGCAGGCTCGCGGTCTGGTCGATGCCGCCGCCGGGCACGATGTCGTAGGTGCTGAAGGGCTGCGGGAGGTCCGCCTGCTCGCGCGCGTGCGCCGTCCGCGGGCCGGCCGCGAGGGCGACGCCCATGCCGAGGGTGCCGAGCATCACTTGCCTGCGCCCAACGGTCATGACTTACGCTTCCTTTGCATTCAAGCTGACTTTGTTCAGAGCAAGTCCGGGGCGAATTCGATCCGAGATCGGCGTTGCTTCGTGGCGCTCGCTGGCGAAGGCAAGGACGAGGCGCAACGTCTCTTGGGCGCCGTCCAGGAGCTGCGCCTCGGTGAAGGGACCGCCAAGGTTCGCCGCGTGCGGGATATGCACGAAGAGGGCAACGGGAGGGCTCTCCTGCCGACGCGCCCAGTCGAGCGAGAGGTAATAAAGAAAATTGCAGAGATAGCGCCCCGCGGAACGCGACGTGACCGCTGTGTGGCGGCGCGCTTTGAGTTCGGCGGCGAGCGCAGCTGCCGGAAGCGCGGTGTCGAGGCGGTCCGGGCGCTCGGCAAGGATCACGGGTCTCACCGGCAGCGCCCCACGGGCATCGGCGCGGGGCAAAGCGCGATTGTGAGCCGAGCGCTCGATGCGGAACGATCGGGCGCGCTCGCTGAGACCAAAATGAATCATTACATCGGGTTGCAGCGTCTCGTAGAGATGAGGCGCGAGCGCGGCAACGGCCTCCCACTCGGTGGGCAACACAAGTGCATGAAGCTCGCAATCAAGCCCGAGGGATGGGGTCCGCTCGGCCAGCGTTTCGGCAAGCCAGGCCGAAGGATTCTCGGTGACGCCGGGAAATGGACCGAAGCCCGTGAGGAGGACGCGCGGCCTTGTCATGCTCCTGGACTTAACCTGGGGCCCAGGCGAGAGGGAAGCGATTTCGGCCTTAGTCTGTGTCCTTGATGCCGGCGAGACGGGCAAGCTCGTGGGCCGCGGCGGCAGGCGTCATCTCGCCAGCGCGCACCTTGTCTTCGAGCTCGCGAAAGTGGCGGGCGGCGCGCTTGCCACCCTTGAAGGCGGCGAGCAGGCGTTGCTCGAAAATCTCCCGCATCCAGGATGCGGCCTGATCGCGGCGCCGCTCGAGAAGCGCACCCGAGGCTGTGAGCGCCGCGTGCCGTTCCTCGATCTTGGCCCAGAGCTCGTCAAGCCGCGCGTTCTCTCGCGCCGACAGCGTCAGCACCACGGGCTCCCAGTTCGGATGGCCCGCGGCGAGAATATGGAGCGCCGTCCGATATTCCATCGCCGCCCGATTGGCACGCTCGATCTGGTCGCCGTCGGCCTTGTTGGCGGCGATAACGTCGGCGAGCTCGAGGAGCCCGCGCTTGATGCCTTGCAGCTCGTCACCGGCGCCCGGGATCGCCACTACGACGAAGACATCGACCATGTTGGCGACGGCGGTCTCCGACTGGCCGACGCCCACGGTCTCAACCAGCACCACGTCGTAGCCGGCGGCCTCGGCCAGCGCGATGGTCTCCCGCGTGGTCTTGGTGACGCCGCCAAGGCTGTCGCCCGCAGGAGAGGGGCGGATGAAGGCGGAAGGCTCGGTGGCGAGCCGGCCCATGCGGGTCTTGTCGCCGAGGATGGAGCCGCCACTTCTTGACGAGGTCGGATCGACCGCGAGCACGGCGACCTTGTGGCCCTGGCCTATGAGATTGAGCCCAAGCTGATCGATCAGGGTGGATTTGCCGGCGCCTGGGACCCCGCTGATGCCGACGCGAATGGCATTGCCGGTGTGAGGCAGCAGGCGGTCGAGCAGCGCTTGCGCCCGGACCTGATCCTCTCGTTTGGCGCTTTCAATGAGGGTGATGGCGCGGGCGAGCGCGACACGGTCGCCGCCGCGGATCGCCGCGGCGGCGTGCTCCGTTTCGCTCCTCGATTTGGCGTCGCCCTGCATGGGGATGCGGCGTAGGGGGAAACCGATTTAAGCGCAAGCCGGTTGTGATGACATCGCGAATAATAGGCTGCATCAAGCGGGAGGACGGAGATACTCTCGATGGTGAGAGGACAGACATGACCAAATTGCTGGCGCCGGTTCACCCGGGTGAGGTGCTCAAGGAGGAATTCATGAAGCCGCTCGAATTGAGCGCTAATGCGCTTGCGCGCGCGCTCCGGGTTCCGGCAAACCGCGTCTCGGCCATCGTCAACGCCGAGCGGGGAATAACAGCCGATACGGCCTTGCGGCTGGCCAGGGCCTTAGGGACCACACCCGACTTTTGGCTCAATCTGCAGAAGCAATACGATCTTGATCGCGCCCGCGACGCGGCGACGGATCTTGGGCGTATTGAGCCCATTCGCGCCTGAGCTCAGCGGCGCAAGACGCCGATCACTTTGCTGGCAAAGCTTAAGCGCTCGGCCATGACTCGCACCACATAGGTGAGAAGGGCTTGGCTCAGAGCGCTATTCTCGCGCTTGATGCGCTCATAGGCGTTGGCGCTCAGCGCGTAGAGCACGCTCGGAATCTCGGCCTGGATGGTGGCGCTGCGCACCTGGCGGGTGATGAGGCCCATCTCGCCAATCGTGGTGTGGGGGCCGAGGCTGCGGACGCGGATCGAGCGCCCGTCGTCCATCTTGACGGTGATGCCGACGCGGCCTTCGAGGATGAAATGCATGGAGCCGGCCGTCTCGCCCTGCGAGGCAATGACCTCGTCCTTGTCGACCTCGATCCGCTCGCAGGCTTCAGCCAACTGCTCCCCGTACTCGGCGCTCCCGAGCGCCTGGGTGAGCCATTCGCGCAAGGTTCGCGCCTCGCCTCCTTCAGCCAGATGCGCGGTAATGACCGCCTTCTCGCAAGACTCAAGCGCATGATCGAGATCGTCGGCCAGGATGACGTCGCTGGTAATGAAGCGGCGCGCGTTGAAGGCGGTCTGCAGCTCGCTCGACAGGTTGACCAGAACGAGGCGGGCGCCGAGCTCTTCGGCCGCCTGCTTGATCTGGGTGAAGCTGTGCATGGCTGAGGAATCGATCCCCGTGACCAGGCGAAAGTCGAACAAGAGGAAGCGGCAGTCGGGCTTGCTCGCGAACAGGGCCTTGACCTGCTGGTAGAGCCGGTTGGCGGAGCCGAAGAACAGATAGCTTTGCAGGCTCATGCCCTGGATTTCGCGGCCATGGGCGGCAAGGATGGCGAGCTCGTCGGGTCCGCGATCGAGGGTGGAGCGGTACTCGGAGCCGTCGAACTGGAACTTGATCGCATTCACCCGGCTCGCGCTCACCGCAAACATGGTGCAGCCGATGATCACCCCGATCAGCACACCGGCGATGAAGCCCGCTTGAACGATCAGCACCGCTATGGCGAGCAGCGAAGCATATTCGAGCAACGAGATCCGCTGTGCCGAGTCGACGAGCCACTCATACATCAGGCTGGCGCCGAGATAGAGCAACAGGCCGCCCAGCACGAATTTGGGAACGTAGGCAAGGAAACTGGGATCGACCGCAAGCAGCAACACCGAAACGACGGCGACGGCCAGACCGCAAAGGCGGCTGCGGCCGCCGGCGGCATAGGTCAGCGTCGTGCGGCTGAGCGAGATGCAGCTGACATAGCCGCCCAGACAAGCGGCAGCAAGGTTGACGACACCGAGCGTCTTCAGCTCGCGCCCAAGGTCCGCCTCGCGCCTGGTCACGAGCTCGATCCCCGTGATGTTGAGCAGCATGGTGATGGCGGTCACGAACATGACGGCGAAGATGTCGGCGCTCAGTCCAGGCAGAAGCCGCCAGGGGAAATTGCGGACATCGCCGAAATCCCATGTCGGTGCGAGCCCGACGGCCGCCGGAGCCTTGAAGGTCCAGCCCAGAGCGAGCGCCTCGCCAAGCGTCGTTCCGGTAAGCGCGAAGACGAGATGCGCCGCAGCCGCTGCGACCAGCAAGACGCCGGGAAGAAGGAATGGGCTGTGCGCGCGACGCAAGGCGAGATAGAGCGCAAAGGCGACGGTCGCAGCTGCGGTGAGCTGCGCAAGCGTCGTTGGTCCGAGCAACGACCCCACGGTTGAAAAATTGAGCTTGCGGTCGGTGATGACCCGCACCGCCCCGCTCACCATCAACCAGCCGGTCGCGCTGAGGAAACCTCCGATCACCGGATAGGGGATGAAGCGAATGGCGCTCCCGGCGCGGGCCAGACCGAGGCAGAAGAGCAGGAGGCCGGTGAGGGCGGTGGCGATCGCTAACACGATCATGACCGGCGCGAGAAGATCGTCAGGAGCACCCGCGGCGATCAGCCGTTCGACCACCGTCGCCGCGAGCGTTGCCGTCACCGCTGCGGTGGCGCCGTCCGGCCCGGCTATGGTGAAGGGAAGGGAACTCCGCAGAGCCACGAACGAGGCGCTGATCGCGCCCGTGATAAAGGTCGCGGCGATGCCGTAAGCGAGCCACGTGTTGAGCGGCGGGGCGAAGATGAGGGCGGCAAAGGAGAGGCCATAGGCCACCGACACGACGCTGGCGGCAAAGCCAGCAAAGAGGTCTCTCGATAAAGCCGAGACGTTAGTTGCCGGGCTGCTTTGGCTCCCGGTGATACCATTGACGGACATTCCAACCTTATCCCCGCATGCCACTGCGCCCCGGCCAACGCCTTGCCGGGTGCACGGCCCCGCGTGTCCTGAGCGTTACGGCGCATTCCGTGGCGACGGATAGTTCAGGGATATGACAGCTCTCTGACGCCAACGCGTGGGGACTTGCCAATCCCGGCATTCCCAAAACACCTATTCGGCTGCTTGCTTGGACTTGGTGTCCGCCTTGGCGCCAAGCTTCTGCAACAGGTCGATGGCGGCGTCGGCAATCGGCGTGCCGGGACCGAAGATCGCCTTGGCGCCGGCCTCGTAGAGCGCGGGGTAGTCTTGCGGCGGGATCACGCCGCCCACAACGATCATGATGTCGCCGCGGCCTTGCTCCTCAAGCGCCTCGCGAAGTGCGGGCACCAGCGTCAGATGGCCTGCGGCGAGCGAGGACACGCCGACGATATGCACGTCGTTCTCGACCGCCTGGCGCGCGGCTTCCTCCGGCGTCTGGAACAGGGGCCCGATATCCACGTCGAAGCCGAGATCGGCGAAGGCGCTAGCGATGACCTTCTGTCCCCGGTCATGCCCGTCCTGGCCCATCTTGGCGACGAGGATGCGCGGGCGCCGCCCGTGCTCGGTCTCGAAAGAGTCGATCAGCTCCTTGATGCGGGTCATGCTTCCATCCATGCGACCCATCTCCGCCTTGTAGACCCCGGTGATCGCCGAAACTTCCGCCCGGTGGCGCCCGTACACCTTCTCGAGCGCATAGGATATCTCGCCAACCGTCGCCTTGGCCCGGGCGGCTTCCACGGCACCTTCAAGCAAATTGCCGGTGCCTGTCTCAGCGCTTTGGGTGAGCGCGTCAAGCGTGCGTTGCACCTCCGCCTCGTCACGCTCGGCCTTGAGGCGGGCGAGCTTGTCGAGCTGCTGCCGCCGCACCGAGCGGTTATCCACTTTCAGGACGGCGATGTCCGCGTCGCTGTCGGGGCGGTATTTGTTCACGCCGACGATGGTCTGGCGCTTCGAGTCGATGCGGCCTTGGGTGGCGGTGGCGGCCTGCTCGATCATGCGTTTCGGGATGCCGGCCTCGATGGCCTTGGCCATACCGCCGAATTTCTCCACCTCCTCGATATGCTTCAAGGCGCGCAGGGCGAGATCGTAGGTGAGGCGCTCGACATAAAAGCTCCCGCCCCACGGATCGATGATGCGGGTGGTGCCGGATTCCTGCTGCAGCATGAGCTGGGTGTTGCGGGCGATGCGCGCCGAGAAATCGGTCGGCAGCGCCAACGCCTCGTCGAGCGCATTGGTATGCAGCGACTGGGTGTGGCCTTGCGTCGCCGCCATGGCCTCGAGGCAAGTGCGCACCACATTGTTGAACACGTCCTGCGCCGCAAGGCTCCAGCCGCTCGTCTGGCAATGGGTGCGCAGCGTGAGCGAGCGCGGGTCCTTGGGGGCGAATTCTTCTTGCATCAGCTTCGCCCACAAGAGGCGCGCGGCGCGCATCTTGGCGATCTCCATGAAAAAGTTCATGCCGATCGCCCAGAAGAAGGAAAGCCGCGGCGCAAAGGCATCGACATCGAGGCCGGTCTTGACGCCGGCGCGCACATATTCGATGCCGTCGGCGAGCGTGTAGGCGAGCTCGAGGTCGGCCGTCGCTCCCGCCTCCTGCATGTGATAGCCCGAGATCGAGATCGAGTTGAATTTCGGCATCCTCTTGCTGGTGTAGGCGAAGATGTCCGACACGATGCGCATCGAAGGCGTAGGCGGGTAGATATAGGTGTTGCGCACCATGAACTCTTTCAGGATGTCGTTCTGGATGGTCCCTGAGAGCTTCTCCGGCGGCACGCCCTGCTCCTCGCCCGCGACGATGAAGAGCGCGAGCACCGGCAGCACCGCCCCGTTCATGGTCATCGAGACCGAGACCCGGTCGAGCGGAATGCCGTCGAACAGAGTGCGCATGTCGTAGATGGAATCGATGGCGACGCCGGCCATGCCCACGTCGCCGGTGACGCGCGGATGGTCTGAATCGTAGCCGCGATGGGTGGCGAGGTCGAAGGCGATGGAGACGCCTTGCTGGCCGGCGGCGAGGTTCCGCCGATAGAAGGCGTTGGAATCCTCGGCGGTGGAGAAGCCGGAATATTGCCGCACCGTCCAAGGCCGCTGCACATACATGGTGGGGTAGGGGCCGCGCAGATAAGGGGGCAGCCCCGGCAAACCGTCGAGGAAGAGGAAGTCGAGGCCGGCGATGTCCTGCGGCCCGTAAACCGAGTTTACGGCGATGCCTTCGGGCGTCTGCCAGGCGGCGGTCGTTGCGGGGGTGGCGGCTTCCGACCCGATCCGGCTGTCGAAATCGATCTCGGCGAAGGAGGGAATGCGCGTCATCTTCGGTCAGATCTCACATAGGCGGCGCTGAGGATGGCAAGCGTATCACAGCCCTGGTGAAGGAAGGTGCTAATGCCCGCCGCCTCGAAGGTTTGGCGATTGTTGCCCGGCGGCCCAGCGAGGTAGATGCGCTTGGCGCCGGCGGCCGCCAGAGCCTTCGCCGTCTCTTTCGCCTCGCCGGCATAGACCTTGTCGGAGGAGCAGAGGCAGGCGAGCTTGGCGCCCGAATCCTTGAATCGTTTCACCAACTTGTCGCCGCTTCCTTCCACCGCCTCGATGCCGCCCGACTCGAACAGGCTCTTGGCGAAGCTCGCCCGCTCGTTGAAATCCGCGGCGCGGCCGAGGCAGGCGAGGAAGACCTTGGGCCGCTCGCCATGCTTGGCGAGACAGGCATCGCCTCGATCGCGCAGGCGCTCGAAGGGCTCGGCGAGCCTGAAGGGGCGGAGCGCCTCGAATGCCTGAGGAGCAGCTGGCGCACTCGATGCCTCCGGCGCGGCAAGCACGTTGACCTTCTCCTCGTCGAGATCGGGAAACTCGCTCGTGCCGATCAATCCTTCCTTCCGCCGCGCGACATTAGATTGCCGTTCCGCTCGCACTCTGGCCACTTCACGCTGGAGCGATCCGGTCTCGAGCGCTTTGGCGGCGCCGCCTTCGCGCTCGATCTCCTGAAACAGCGTCCAGGCGGCGGCGCATAGCGCATCGGTCAGCGCCTCGATGGCGCCCGACCCCGCCGCCGGATCGGCGACGCGGTGGATGTTGGCCTCCTCGATGAGGATGGTTTGCGTGTTGCGGGCGATGCGGCGCGCGAAGGCGTCGGGAAGCCCGAGAGCTGCGCTGAAGGGGAGCACCGTCACCGCATCGGCGCCACCCACCGCGGCAGCGAATGCTGCGATGGTGCAACGCACGATGTTCCCGTGCGGGTCGCGCCGCGTCATCATGCGCCAGGCCGTCTCGGCGGCGACGAAGGCAGGCCGAGGCTCGAGCCCGCAAGCCTCCTCGATGCGCGCCCAGAGCTTTCGCATCGCGCGGAACTTGGCGATGGTGAAAAACTGGTCCTGATCGGCGGCGAGGCGGAAATAGATGAAGCGGCGCGCGTCTTGGAGCGGGATGCCGTCGGCTTCCATGGCGCGGAGATAGGCGACCGCCACGGCGAGAACGAAGGCAAGCTCCTGAGCCTCCGAGCCGCCGGCCGCATGGACGGGTCTGCCATCGGCCGCCGCGAAGGGACCGGCGAACCCCTGTTTCACAAGATCGCCGATCAGGCCGGTGACGGCCGGCGCGAGCTCGGTCCAGGGCATACGGGCCGTGCCGCGTACGGCCATGGCACCCAGCGGGTCGAAGCCGAAGCGGATGTGCACCGAGGAAGGCACGAGCCCCTTCGCCTTCACATAGCTCGCGATGATGTCCGCCACCTGTCGGGAGGGTGGGCCGAAGGCGAGCTCGATGGCGATGTCGGCATCGAGATGGACGCCATCGAGCATTTGCGCGATCGCAGCCTCCGTCGGGGGAAGCGCGTAACCGTAATCGCCAACGTCGCCTTCGAACACGAGCACGAGGCCGTTAGCGCCATTGTACAAGTCGTCCAGGATCTGCTCGTTGGCGGCGCCGGGGTCGGGGAGGTCGATCCGCTGCATGACGCTCCAGGGCGCGCCGGGGGCGCGTCCCGTGGCGATGGGGCTTGCGTCCTTCGCCCGGGCGTAGAGCGGCTCGATGACGATGCCGTCATAGCTCCGCGATTGAAGCGAGGCGAATCGCGCGCCTTTCAGCGCCTCTTCCACGAGCGCCTTCCACGCCGCCTCCTCAGCTTCCGGAAAGGCGCCTGCCAGGTTCAGTTCCGCCATTGCCGTCAAGCTCTAAGCTCCTTAAGTCCCCATCTAGAGCGCCATCGCTTGAGACTGAATCGCGACGGCGCTCTAGTGTCTTGTTTGAGCATGATCTTTTCGGAAAACCGGTTTCCACTTTTCAGGATCATGCTCTAGCTGTGAGCTTTCAATAGGTTGTCCATCCGGTCCTGACCGAGG
>JBGQMX010000063.1:0-17006 GCA_041500805.1 Methyloceanibacter sp. | reverse complement strand
GCCGCCGGGGTGATCCTGCTGCTCGAAGGGCTCCAGCATCTCAACAAGTGGCAGGAGAACTGGATCCTCTACCGCTCGACCTGCGAGGGCTTGCGCTACGAGCAGCATCTCTACAACGAGAAGGCGGGTCCTTACGCCAATCTCAAGCCGGAAGAGGCGCACAGGGCGCTGGCCGAGCGCGTCGGAGCGCTCTCTTCCGCCGAGCACTCCAAATGGGTGCATGCCCATATCGAGAAGAACGAGACGACCGCGGGCGCCTAGCCCACCGAGGTGTCCCCACAAGAGGCAGTTGCCGAGTCCGCAAACTGCCTTCACGCCGCAGCTACCGGGGCTTCCTTTCGAAATTGATCGAACCACGTATAACGATCGTCTTGCAGTATGGAGAACAATTGACCCGGCAGGACAAAGCCCTTTCGCATTTCAGGGTCTATTTTCGACAGATCCTCGACCGCGAGTCCGAACACAAAAAAACCCTCGCGAAATCGACAACTCAGCCCGTAAATGCCCTCATCTTTGTTGTGCGCTTCACGAAATTCGTATTCCGGATGGCGACGTTTGCCTTGCACCAGTTCATTGACTGGTCCGAGCAGGTTAAGCAGCTCGGCGGGCAGAGCGCCCAATGCCACTGTCTCTTTGGGACGGAGGAAGCTCAGCACGCCCCCCTGATTGGGAAGGGGTCGACGCAATTTGGCAAAGTAATGGGCTAACACCGCCTTGTGGCTGAACAGGTGGAGGTGCTGAAACATTTCGCCATTGATGCGAATGGCCGCCGAGCCCACTGGAAGGGCAAGACCAAGCTCCCGATAGTGGCGAAAGGCGCGCTGTTCCATCGTCGATCCTGCGCCTAGCATCCGGCCATGGAGATCAGGTCTTCGCTTCTTCAACTGCTCCGCCAACACTCGAATGTCCGTCCGCTCGTGAGCCGTCGGCGCACCAAAGCCGACGCGAGAGATAATGCATGCGAGAAGGTCGGCTAACGCCGAACCATTATTACACCGGCGGCAGGCAGGTACCTCAATGTCCTTCGGTCGCCGCGCGCCATCGAAGAAGCTAGTTGGTGGAAAATGCTCTCTCGACTCCGCGCGATGCGTGCCGCCATCGAGGCAACAATCAGGAAACTCCTCGAGCATTCTTGCGGTGGCCCGGCGTCTTCTTTTCGCTTCAGCCATGTGGGTTCTCCCAGCGCGTAGTCCCGACCAGAACATTTAGGCAACTCCTGTCAGTATTCAAGCCAGCCACGCTTATGATTCAGATAAGATATATCTTGCGATAGTCTCGCAGGCGTACTATCTACGATATATCGAATTCAAGGAGATCAATACATGCATGGACTGAGACATTCTGAACACCGCTGCGGCGGAGGGCATTGGGCAGGCCGTCGTCTCGGCCGTTTTGGCGAAGGCCCGCGTTGGGGCCGGCGCGGCGAAGGCGGTGGCGGGCGGGGCGACTGGTTCCGCGTGGGCCGCATGCTCGCGCAAGGGGACCTCAAGCTGCTTGCGCTCGCGCTGATCGCCGAGCAGCCGCGCCACGGCTATGAGCTGATCAAGCTCATCGAGGAGAAGACGAGCGGCGCCTACTCCCCTAGCCCGGGCGTGGTCTATCCGACGCTCACCTTCCTCGAGGAGGCGGGCTATGTCACCGCCGAGACCGAGGGCGCCAAGAAGCGCTACACCATCACCGAGGAGGGACGCGCTTATCTCGAAGAGAATCGCGACGTCGCCAACATGGTGCTGGCGCGGCTGGCGGTGATCGGTGAGAAGATGGCGCGCATGCGCAAGAGATGGGGCGGCGAGAGCGACGAGGAGCAGGCAGAAGTGCCGCAGCTCGTTGACGCGGCGCTCGACAATCTCCGCAGCGTTACGCTGAAGCGGCTCGAGGCCGAAGGCGAAAAGGGCGACGCGGAAACCCGCATTGTCGAGATCCTCGCCCGCGCCGCGCAGGATATCCGCGGCGCTTGAGTTACCGGCGCGGCCAAGTCACCGTCATTCCGGCGAAAGCCGGAATCCAGGGCAGCAGCGTCTGAGCCATAGGATCTGGATCCCGGCTTGCGCCGGGATGACGTGCGCAGCAACCCTACAAAAAGCTGTAGGGATCAACGTCTACAACCAACCGCACATCGCCTTTGGGCTTGGGGGCTTGGCTGAGCCAGAGCCGCAAGTAAGCCTGGAGGTCGGCCTCGCGGGCGGCTTTGACCAGGAGGCGGTAGCGGTGGCGGCCGCGGATCACCGATAACGGCGCCTCTGCCGGCCCCAGCACTTGGATCTTGGCGGCTTGCGGTGCCGAGCGGGCGACCTCCCGGGCATAGCCTTCGGCCGCCTCGCGCGAGCTTGAGGTCACCAGCAACGCGGCAAGCCGCCCGAAAGGCGGCATGGTCGCGTCCTTGCGCGCCGCGATCTCGCGGGCAAGGAAGGCGTCGCGGTCGCCCGACACCAGCGCCTGGATGACCGGGTGCTCAGGCATATAGGTCTGGATCAGCCCGCGTCCTTTGATCGTCTCGCGCCCCGCCCGCCCCGTCACCTGCTGCATGAGCTGGAAGGTGCGCTCGGCCGCGCGTGGGTCGGCCTGCGCCAGCCCAAGATCGGCATCGACCACGCCGACCAGAGCGAGCCCCGGGAAATGGTGGCCCTTGGCGACGAGCTGGGTGCCGATGACGATATCCACCTCGCGGTCCTCGATCTCGCGCAAGGTCTCGCGGAGATCGCCGATGCTCGGGGTGAGGTCGCTCGACAGGAGCACGCGGCGCGCCTCGGGAAAGCGCTCGGCGATCTCCTCGGCGATGCGCTCGATGCCGGGGCCGCACGGCACGAGCGAATGCTCGGCGTCACAGTTGGGGCAAACTTCCGGCAAAGGCGCGAAGCGCCCGCAATGATGACATTCGAGTCTGTGGCGGAACCGATGCTCGACGAGCCAGGCCGAGCAGTTCGGGCATTCGAAACGAAAGCCGCACTTCCGGCAGAGCGTCACCGGCGCATAGCCGCGGCGATTGAGAAACAGGAGAGCTTGCTCTCCGCGCGCCAACGTCTCGGCCACGGCATCGACCAGCACCGGAGAGAGCCAGCGTCCGCGCTCGGGCGGGCTCGCTCGCATGTCGATGGACGCGATGTCGGGAAGCCCGGCCTGGTAGCGCTCGGCGAGGCGAATGTGCCGGTAGCGGCCTTGATCCGCGTTCACCAGGCTTTCGATGGAGGGTGTCGCCGAGCTCAGCACCACCGGGCAGTGCCCAAGCGAGCCGCGCAATACCGCCATGTCGCGCGCTTGATAGGCGACGCGCTCCTCTTGCTTGTAGCCCTGGTCGTGCTCCTCATCGACGACGATGAGGCCGAGATCGGGGAAGGGGAGGAACAGCGCTGAACGAGCGCCGACCACGAGCTTCGCCTTGTTTTCGGCAACGGCGCGCCAGACGCGGCCGCGCATCGGGCCCGAGACCCCGGAATGCCATTCGGCGGGCTTGGCGCCAAAGCGCTCCTCGCAGCGGGCAATGAACTGGCTGGTGAGCGCGATCTCGGGCATGAGCACGAGCGCCTGCTTGCCGCGGGCCAAGGAAGCCGCGATCGCCTCGAAATAGACTTCCGTCTTGCCCGAGCCGGTGACGCCGTCGAGTAGGCTCACCACGAAGCCGTCGCTGGTATTGGCGAGAAGCGCGCGCGCAGCCTCCGCTTGCTCCTCGCTGAGCTTCGCGCGTTGCCGCGACAGGTCGAGGGGTGCCGCGTGCCAGTCGGGCAATGGCTCGGTGATCAGCGTGCCGGCGTCGACCAGCCCGTCGATCACCCCGGGGCTCACGCCCGCAGCCTCGGCGAGGCTCGACTTGACCCAAATGAGGCCGTTGCCGGCGGCTTCCAGCACACGGGCGCGAGCCGGCGTCAGGCGCGACGGCGCGGCGCCAACAAGCCTCACCCCGTAGCGCGGCGCCGGCGGGGAGAAGGCGCGGCCAGAGCTCATCATCATGCGCAGCACCATGCCGGGGAAGGAGAGCGTGTATCTCGCCACCCAGTCGGCGAAGTCGAGCGACACGCGAGGCAGCGGCGGGACGTCGTCGAGGACCTCGACGATCTCGCGGAGCTTCTCGCGTTTGATCTTGGGTTGCGGGGCGCCTTCCGGGCGGGGCCAGACGACGCCCAGATATTGCACAGGTCCGAGCGGCACGATGACGAACCGGCCGGGCTCCACGTGCTTCCCTTTGGGCAGGAGATAGTCGTAAGGCGCCGGCAGCGCGAGCGGCAGCAGGACGGGTACCGTCACGGGTACCGTCACCGGCACAGTCACGGGCACCGTGACGGGTGCCGTCACCGGTACGGTCACGGGTGCCGTTTCCGGCGCGGTCTTGGGATCGGTCTTAAGTCGCGTCAGGGGTCGCTCGTTCAGTTAAGAGGGAGTTAACGACTCACCGATCCATAGTACCGTCAGGGTCGTCGTCTGGAGTCGAATTGGGGATCGGAAGCTTGGCAGAAAAGGCCGAAACACCAGGATATATGGGGACGCCTTACGTCCGCGAGGCGGTCGAGGACTGGCTCGCTTATCTTGCGACCGAGCGCCAGCTCGCCGCCAACACCTCGGAAGCCTATGGCCGCGACATCGGCCAGTTCCTCGCCTTCCTCGCCACACATCTCAATCGCCTGCCGGACATGAAGCAGCTTTTGTCGCTCTCCTCCCGCGACGTGCGCGCCTTCCTCGCCGCGCGGCGTGGCGAAGGCGTCGGCAGTAGGAGCCTTGCCCGCACGCTCAGCGCCTTGCGCATGTTCTACAAGTTCCTCGAGCGGCGCGGCATCGGCAAGAACGACGCCATTCGCGCCGTGTCACTCCCGAAGCTGCCCCATTCGGTGCCGAAGCCCCTGACCGCGCCGAAGGCGACCGCGCTCGTTGACGGCGCCGACATCATGTCACCCGACGCGCCGGAATGGATCGTCGCGCGTGACACCGCGGTGCTCGCGCTCCTTTACGGCTCGGGCTTGCGCATCTCCGAGGCGCTGACGCTTCAGCGCAAGGACGCGCCGGTCAAAGGGCGCGACATGCTGCGCGTGCATGGCAAAGGCGGCAAGACGCGCGTCGTGCCGGTGCTGCCCATCGCGCGGGAGGCGGTCGAGCGCTACCTCGCGCTCTGCCCGGTCAGGCTTGCATCGGACGGTCCCTTGTTCATCGGGGCGCGGGGGAAGCAGCTCTCGCCCCGGATCATCCAGCTAAAGGTAGCGGGGGCGCGTGTCGCGCTCGGCCTGCCTGACACGGCGACGCCGCATGCGCTCCGCCACTCCTTCGCCACGCATCTCCTAGGCGCCGGCGCCGATCTGCGCGCCATCCAGGAGCTGCTGGGACACGCGAGCCTCTCGACCACCCAAGGCTATATCGAGGTCGACCGGGCCCATCTGCTCAAGATCTATGAGAGCGCCCACCCCCGGGCTTGAGTCGCCGGGCGGGCCCTCGTAATGAATCGTCAAGCCCGTTGAGCCGCACGCAAGCTCGGCTGCGATGAAGACCTGAAGGTCTTCGAGCGCCTCCTTCAGCAAGATCGTGCCGCCGAATGAGCCGGCACCCCCGAAGCAAAAAAGGAAAAAGCCCCCGCCAAAGTGACCGGGGGCTTCTTACACAGAACACTCAGCGGGGTCGGCTGCCAAATACCGCTAGGGGGGAGGTAGATGACTGGTGCCGATCCCTAAGAGCAAACCAGCCTTGAGACCATTAGTTCCCCGGTCAATTGACCGAGCTACGTCAAAGCCCCTTTTTTGGCGCTCGCCACCACGTCACCCATTGTGATACTGACCAGTCAGTCATAAATTGAGGGGCGACATCGAAGGCGAGCGAAGGGCTGAGACCATGGCCAAGGCGAAACCCCTGCAAAGAGCAGATATCCCCCGGCGGCGGCGCGAGCGGAGAGACACGCGTCCGCAGGAGATCGTCGCGGCGGCCTTCGAGGAATTCGCCGCACACGGCTACGCCGCGACGCGGCTCGAGGACGTGGCCGCCCGCGCGCGCGTCAGCAAGGGCCTGCCCTATCTCTACTTCAAGACCAAGGAAGAGTTGTTCAAGGCCGTGGTCAGGAGCGTCATCACCTCGCATTTCGACGTGATCCGCGAGAAGATGGAGACGACCGATCTCTCGGTGGAAGCGTTCCTCAAGGGTCCGTTCCTCAGCTTCATCCAGGAGCTCGTGGGCTCACGGCGCGCCTTCATTATGCGGCTCCTGATTGCCGAAGGGCATAAGCATCGCGAGCTCACCGCCTTCTACTACGAGAATGTCGTCTCGCGCGGCGTCGAGACGCTCACCCGTCTCATCGATCGCGGCATCGAGCGCGGCGAATTTAAACCCACGCGCTTGCGCGATTTTCCGCAGCTGCTCATCGCGCCGGTGCTGACCGCCATCATCTGGCGCGGGCTGTTCGAGCGGCACCATCACCTCGATACCGACGCGCTGCTTGCCACCAATATCGAGCTCCTGTTCGATGCGATCAGGGCGCCGGGCCGGCAGCCCCAAGGCGATGCGCGATGAAGCGCCTCGCCGCGCTTCTCGTCGTCGGTGTCGCCGTGGTCGCGATCGCGATCGCGCTGATGACCTATCCGGCCAACAAGGACGTGCAGTTCCCAGGCTACATGGAAGCCGATCTCGTTCTGGTCGGCTCCGAGCAGGGCGGCCGCGTTGCCACCCTCAGTGTCGAGGAAGGCGATCACGTGAAGCAGGGCGACCCCATCTTCGTGCTGGAAAGCGAGGAGCAGGACGCCTCGGTGGAGGCGGCGAAATCCCGCGTGCAGGAAGCCGAGGCGAGGCTCGCCGACGTGAAAGCGCAGCTGCAAAGGCCGGGCGAGATCGAGGTGCTGGAGGCTTCGCTCGCCCAGGCGCAAGCCATGTTGCAGCAAGCCAACAACAATCTCGACCGCGCCCGGGCGCTGTTCGACAAAGGCTGGATCACCAAGGCGCAGCTCGACGATGCGGTCGCCCAGCACGACCGCAATCAGGCCACGGTCGGCGAGGCGGAGAAGCGCATCACCGCCGCCAAGCTCCCCGGTCGCTCCGACATGATCGATGCCGCCGCCGCCAATGTCGAAGCTGCGCGCCATGCGCTCGTCGAGGCGGAGAAGAATCTCGGCAAACGTTCGGTGGTGGCGCCCGCGAGCGGAACCGTCGAGGAGGTCTATTTCCGGCCGGGCGAGGTGGTGAAAGAAGGCCAGGCGGTGGTGGCGCTGTTGCCGCCGCGCAATCTCAAGGTTCGCTTCTTCGTCGCCGAGCCGGTCCGCGCCTCGCTCCAGATTGATCAGACCATCAGTCTCTCCTGCGATGGGTGCCCGCCGGGCCTCCGCGCCAAGATCAGCTTCATCGCGCGGGATGCGGAATTCACGCCGCCGGTGATCTTCTCGCGCGAGCAGCGGGAAAAGCTCGTCTTCCTCGTCGAAGCGCGGCCTGACGGGGCAGCCACGGAGCTCACCGCCGGGCAGCCGATCACGGTGAATCTCGGGCCGCATCAACAGGTGGTGCGGCGATGAAAGAGATCGCCATCGACGTGCACGGCCTGACCAAGAGCTTCGGGACACGGACCGTGGTGCGCGACTTGAGCCTGCAAGTGCCCAAAGGCGAGATCTACGGCTTTCTCGGGCCGAACGGCAGCGGCAAGACCACGACGCTCCGCATGCTGTGCGGGCTGCTCACGCCGGACTCAGGAAGCGGCACCTGCCTCGGCTACGACATCCTGACGGAGTCCGACGAGATCAAGCGCAATGTCGGCTACATGACGCAGCGCTTCAGCCTCTATGCCGACCTGTCCATCCGGGAGAATCTCGAATTCGTCGCCCGCGTCTATGGCGTGCCGAACCCGCGCCAGGCGGCCAGGGAGGCGATCGGCCGGCTCGGGCTCTCGACGCGCGCCGACCAGCTTGCCGGCGAGCTGTCGGGCGGCTGGAAGCAGCGGCTTGCGCTCGGCGCCTGCATCCTGCCGCAGCCGAAGCTCTTGCTGCTCGACGAGCCGACGGCGGGTGTCGACCCCAAGGCGCGGCGCGAGTTCTGGGACGAGATCCACAATCTCGCCGCCGAGGGCATCACCGTGCTCGTCTCCACCCACTACATGGACGAGGCCGAGCGCTGTCACGAGATCGCCTATATCGCCTTCGGCGAGCTTCTCGCGCGCGGAACGGCGCGGGAGGTGGTTGCCCAATCGAAGCTCAGCACCTGGATCGTGTCCGGCGCCGATCTCCACCACCTCGCCACGACGCTCCAGGCCTGCGACGGCATCGACATGGTGGCGCCGTTCGGCACCGAGCTCCATGTCTCAGGCCGAGACAAGCGCGCGCTCGATGCCGCCATCGCCACCGCCAAGAAGGCCGACGGGGCGCATCGCTGGACGCGCGGGGAGCCGTCCCTCGAGGACGTGTTCATTCTGCTGATGGACAAGTCCAAGGACAATTTCGCATGAGCGCCGTGGCTTACAACGGTGTCGAGGGCGAGCGCCGCGATCCCGGCTTCTTTCGGCGCACGTGGGCGATGGTGATGAAGGAGTTCGTGCAGATGCGGCGCGACCGCATGACCTTCGCTACCATGATCATGGTTCCGGTACTTCAGCTCGTGCTGTTCGGCTATGCCATCAATACTGACCCCAAGCACATGCCCGCGGTGGTGCTGACTCGCGATTCGGGCCCCTTGACCCGCGCCGTGCTCGCCGCGCTCGAGAACACGGACTATTTCGACTTCAAGGAACAGGTGCACGATCCCGAGGAGATGGACAGGCTGATCCGCTCGGGCAAAGTGCAATTCGGTATCGAAATCCCGGCAAGCTTCGAGCGCGACGTGAGACGCGGCGACCACCCCTCCATCCTGGTGATTGCCGACGCGACAGATCCGGTGGCGACGGGGACCGCGATCTCAGCCGTGCAAGGGGTGATCGACACCGCGCTCAGGCGGGAGCTGCGCGGACCGGACGCCGAGGTGAAGAGCGCACCGGCGCCCTTCGAGGTTACGTTGCAGCGCCGCTACAACCCCGAAGGCATCACCCAATACAACATCGTGCCCGGCCTGCTCGGCGTGGTGCTGACCATGACCATGATGATGTTCACGGCGCTCGCCGTGACGCGGGAGATCGAGCGCGGCACCATGGAGAGCCTGCTCTCCATGCCCATCAAGCCGATTGAGATCATGCTCGGCAAGATCGCCCCCTTCGTGCTGATCGGCTTCGTGCAGATGACCATCATCATCAGTGCCGCACATTTTATTTTCGGCGTGCCGATCCTCGGCAGCGTCGCGCTCCTCGTCGCGCTATCGATGCTGTTCGCCGCCTCGAACCTCGCTGTCGGCTACACCTTCTCCACCGTCGCCCAGAACCAGCTGCAAGCGGTGCAGATGACGTTCTTCTTCTTCCTGCCCAACTTCCTGCTCTCTGGCTTTGCTTTCCCCTTCCGCGGCATGCCGCAATGGGCACAAGTGATCGGCGAGGTCCTGCCGCTCACTCATTTCATCCGCATCGTGCGCGGCATCATGCTGAAGGGGAACGGTTTTGCCGATATGCAGATCGACGCGGCGGCGCTGTTCATCTTCATGATCGTGGCCATGGGGCTGGCGCTGCTCCGCTTCCGCAAAACACTGGATTAGCGGGTACCCTCTCGAAAGCACTCGTCATGCCCGGACTTGATCCGGGCATCCATGCCGTTAGCTCGCAGTGAGTTGAAGCGCCAGTGGAATGGATTGCCGGGTCAAGCCCGGCAATGACGGAAGCTGTTGGGGAGAGGGAGCGTGCCGTGCTCGACAAGCCCGGCCATGACGAAGAGTATGGTTAGGGACAAGAGTCGAGAGGGCAATCAAACATGCTGCTCAAGGGGACCCGCTTCATCGCCGTCATGCTTGCGGCGCTCACGTTCGGCATGGGCTTCTGCCATCTGATGCAGCTGCCCGCGCGCATGGGCTGGGACCAGTATCTGTGGGTCGGCTCGACGGTGCAGGGCGGCCTCTACGGCCTGTTCGGCTCGGTCGGCGCAGTCATCGACGTGGCGACGGTAATCGCGCTCGCCCTCCTTGCCTATTTCGTGCGCGAGCACGGACGCCCCGGGTTTCGGCTCGCACTGCTAGCCGCCTTACTGTTTGCTGCCGCGCTCGTGCTGTGGTGGGTGCTCGTCTATCCCGTCAATGTCGAGCTTACGAAGTGGGTCAACGGCCCGGTGCCTGCCGACTGGACCGACTATCGCTCGCGCTGGGAGTGGGGGCACGCAGCTATTTCGCTTCTGGAGCTCGCAGGCTTCGCCGCGCTGGTTTGGTCCGTGCTTGCGGATACCTCGCGCGGTTCCTCGTCCTGAGGAGCGGCGCAGCCCGATCCGGATTGCCCCCATCGCGCCTTAATTCGGGTCCACAAAGCAGCGTTCCAATAGAGTGGAAGTAGCAAGCCGCTCTGTTGCTCATGAGAACAAGCCGCAGTATTTGATCGTTCTCCGCCCGCAAACAAAGGGTGATCCGCCCCGAATAAGGGGCGTAAGTCCTCAGAACATCCCAACCCCACCTGCTCTTGAGTAACCGCCGCGCGATGATACTGGCTCACGCCCAGGAGTTAAGATCATGAAATCGAAGAAGACTTCGTCGCGCCGCGACGTCTTACAAACTGTCGTGCTATCGGCTCTCCTTTCCGCCGCGCCAATTTCAGTCCTCGAGGCGGCGACCAATGGCGGTGTGCCTTCTGCCATCGCCTTAACTGACGGCTCGCGCCTGATAATCACGAAGGTTGGCGACAAACAATATACGGCGACGCGCGAGGAAGGCGACAAAGTCGTCGATGAAAAGCCGACCGGTTCGTTCACGGGCAAGAAGGGCCAGGTGATTGTCTTGGACCAGGGAAAAGTCAAAAGCATCACCTCGAAGACCGGGGCTCGGTCCGATGCGTTCTTGGCATTTTGGCAATGACATTTGGCGTCTGAAAGGAATGCTCACCTCTGCTATCTCCTTTGAGCTGCGGCGACGGCGCCAGTGAGCAGTCTCGTCGAATATTTGCCGCAGCGCGGGGGCTTTCAGGTTGATCTCGCCCGCGAGTGGGTGATCAAAGCCTCGAAGTTTTGCAACCTCCGATGCAAGTACTGCTACGAGTGGACCGAGCTCGGCGAACGCGAGCGGATGAGCCTATCGCTGTGGGCGAAAATCCTCGACACCATCCGGGAATTGAGCGAACGCACGGAGCGGGCGACGGGCCTGGCGCCGACCGATGCCATTGTCTGGCACGGCGGCGAACCGACCGCGCTTCCAAAATCCTATCTTGAAGACGTGGTCCGACTGCAGCGCGAAAAGTTTCCGCAAGCTTGGTTTGAGAGTGGACGGATCAAGAACCGCATCCAGACCAATCTCTACGCCTTGTCCGATGACAAGCTGGAATTCCTGAAACGCAACGATTTCGGCATCGGCGTGTCATTCGATGTGGTGCCTGGCGCGCGCTTGGATACGCGCGGAGCCCCCACCGAAGAACGGGTCCTCGCCAATGTCCGACGGCTGGAAGCGGATGGCATCACGCCCAAGTTTCTCGTCGTCATTGCCGCTCATACGGCGCAATCGATCGATCACGTTTACGAGTTCCTGCGCGAACATGGTCAGCCGTGCCGCTTGCTGCCTCTGTTCGACGGGCCAGCGGAACGCCCGCTCGACGGTGTGGCAGCCGACCGCGCAACGATCAATTTGGCGCTGATGCACATGTTTCGGCGCTGGTTCGAGGACGATTGTCCCTTTCCGATTCGCTTGTTCGATGAATATCTCACGGTCGTTGTGCTCAAGATGCTGGGCTTGGCGCGGGGATTTCGCTACGACCGGCGCATGATCGGCGATAAGATTCTCGTGGTCAATTTGGACGGTCGGGTCTACCAGCCCTGCACTGACTATTCCGATGAATTTGCTTTGGGAAATCTTAGCAGTCAGAGCATCGACGAAATTTTCGCCTCCGCCCGCTATGACCGAAGCCTGGAGCGGGACGATGAGATCAGACGTGCCGTGTGCGAACCGTGCGAGTATTTCGGAGCGTGTGGCGCGAAGGAGATGTTCATGGTGAATGACGGCGGCGCAAGCCAGCGCCGCTGCATGACGGCGCAACCGTTGTTCCGGGCGATCGAGCAGTATCTGCGGGAGCAGGGCGTCAACGCGCGCATGCTGTCCTCGTATGTTCCGGACGCGCTGCAGGAGCTCGGCTATTCAGGTTCGGATCAGCCGGAGGGCCGGTTGCCGAACGGCTCGCGGCAAAGTTCGCCAGCTCCTTGCCAAGCCTAGCCATCGCGGTGCGCGCTGCACTCACATGTGGATGGCGCGCTTGTCAACGGCGAGCGCCGCCTCTTTCACAGCCTCGTTAAGCGTCGGGTGGGCGTGGCAGGTGCGCGCCAAATCCTCGGCTGAGCCGCCGAACTCCATCAGCACCGCGGCCTCCGCGATCATGGTGCCGGCATCGGCGCCGATGATATGCACGCCGAGTACGCGGTCGGTTGTCTCCTCGGCGAGAATCTTGACGAAGCCTTCCGTGGTGCGGTTCACCTTGGCGCGGCCGTTGGCGGTGAAGGGGAACTTGCCGACCTTGTAATCGATGCCGGCCGCCTTCAGCTCCTCCTCGGTGCGGCCCACCGACGCCACCTCGGGCGCGGTGTAGATTACGCTCGGGATCACGTCGTAATTCACATGGCCCGCCTGGCCGGCCAGGATCTCGGCCACGGCGATGCCTTCGTCCTCCGCCTTGTGGGCCAGCATGGGGCCCTTGATCACGTCGCCGATGGCATAGATGCCGGGGACGCTGGCTGCGAATTTCTCATCGACCACGATCCGCCCGCGATTGTCGGTCTTGACTTGAAGCTCGGCGAGCCCGAGGCCTTGGGTGTTGGGCACGCGCCCCACAGCCACCAGCACGATTTGGCAGTCGAGCGTCTCCGACTTGCCGCCGCCTGCCGGCTCGAGCGTGAGCTTCACGCTCTTGCCTTTGGTCTCCACGCCGAGCACCTTGGTGCCGAGCTTGAAGGTGAGGCCTTGCTTGGTCAGGATGCGTTGCAGCTGCTTCGCCACCTCGCCGTCGAGGCCGGGCGCCAGGCGGTCGAGCATCTCGACCACGGTCACGTCCGAGCCTAACCGCGACCAGACCGAGCCGAGCTCGAGCCCGATATAGCCCCCGCCGATGACCACGAGCCGCTTCGGCACGCTTGCCAAGGATAGCGCGCCGGTCGACGAGACGACCGTCTTCTCGTCGA
The DNA here is from genome assembly GCA_041500805.1 of Methyloceanibacter sp. Taxonomy (GTDB): domain Bacteria; phylum Pseudomonadota; class Alphaproteobacteria; order Rhizobiales; family Methyloligellaceae; genus Methyloceanibacter. Next base: position 3,852 of record JBGQMX010000063.1, on the reverse strand, counting down.
TGGCGATGCCGGGGAGGGCGGCCACCTCGGACCCCGTGGCGATGACGATGGCCTTCGTCTCAAGCGTCTCCTTCTTGCCGTCGGGGCCGGTCACCTCGACCTTGCCCGGGGCGATGATCCGGCCCGCGCCATGAAATGGCTCGATCTTGTTCTTCTTGAGCAGGAACTCGACGCCGTCGACATTGCCCTTAACGCCGGCGTCCTTGAAGGCGAGCATGGCGGGGAGATCGAGCTCGGGCGCGACCTTGATGCCCATGGCGGCGAAGCCGTCGGCGGCTTCGGCGTAACGCTCGCTGGCATGCAGCAGTGCCTTTGACGGGATGCAACCGACATTGAGGCAGGTGCCGCCATGGGTGGCGCGCTTCTCCACCACGGCCACCTTCATGCCGAGCTGGCTCGCGCGGATGGCGGCGACATAGCCGCCGGGGCCGGTGCCGATGACGATCAGGTCGTATGCCGGCAAATCATCCCTCCTTCGATCAAAGATCGAGCACCAGCCGCTTCGGGTCCTCGATGGAGTCCTTGATGTGCACGAGGAAGGTGACGGCATCCTTGCCGTCGACCAGGCGGTGATCGTAGGAGAGCGCGAGATACATCATCGGCCGCGCCACGATTTGGCCGTCGCGCACCACCGCGCGCTGCTCGGTGCGATGCATGCCGAGAATGCCGGACTGCGGCGCATTGAGGATTGGCGTGGAGAGCAGCGAGCCGTAGATGCCGCCATTGGAGATGGTGAAGGTGCCGCCTTGCATCTCCTCCAGCGCGAGCTTGCCGCTCCTCGCGCGCGCGCCGCAATCGGCGATTGCCGTTTCGATCTCGGCGAGGCTCATGCGGTCGGCATTGCGCAGCACCGGCACGACGAGCCCGCGCTCGGTGCCGACGGCAACGCCGATGTGATAATAGTTCTTGTAGACGATGTCCTCGCCGTCGATCTCGGCGTTGACCGCGGGGATGTCCTTCAGCGCCTGCACGGCCGCTTTGACGAAGAAGCCCATCAGGCCGAGCTTCACGCCGTGCTTCTTTTCGAAGGGCTCGCGATACTCGGCGCGGAGCTGCATCACTGCGCTCATGTCCACGTCGTTGAACGTGGTGAGCATGGCGGCAATGTCTTGCGCCTCCTTCAGACGTTTGGCGATGGTCTGGCGGAGCCGCGTCATGCGCACCCGCTCCTCGCGGGCGGCGTCATCGGGCGCTACGGGAGCATGAGGGGAGGCGGGCGGCTTAGGCTTACGTTCCCGTTGGAGCAGCGCCTTGGCGGCGTGCTCGACGTCTCCTGCTGCAGTCGAGGGCGCATGCCCGCCCGCCAGCACGTCCTCTTTCAGCACGTCCTGCTTCAAAACTTGGCCGCGGCGGCCTGAGCCCTTCACGTCGCTTGGCCCAAGGCCTCCCTCGGCGAGCAGCTTGCGCGCGGCAGGCGAGGGCGGCATCTCGTCGCCGCTCACCTCTTCGCGGCGCATGGGCTCGCGCTCGAGCTCCTTCACCTCAGCCACCGCTGCTTTGGGGGTGCGCAAAGCGGGTTCTTCGACGATGGCGGCCGCTTCGGCCATGGCGAGGTCGGATGTCACGGCTTCAGCCTTGGCCTTTGCCGGCTTGGCCTTGCCGTCACCCTCGCTGATAGCGCCGAGAAGGGCGCCGATGGCGACGGTCTCGCCGGATTTCGCCGCAATTTCCGCGAGCACGCCGGAAGTGGGGGCCGGCACCTCGACGGTCACCTTGTCGGTCTCGAGCTCGACGAGGGGCTCCGCGGCGGTCACTTCGTCGCCCGCCTGTTTGTACCATTGGCCGACCGTCGCCTCGACGATGGATTCACCCAAGCTCGGCACCCGGATCTCTGTCGCCATGGCAGCTGTCCTGTCTCCCCGCAGTCTAGCCCAATGCCTCGTCGAGGAACGACTTAAGCTCGCGCGTATGCTTGCTCATCAGCCCGGTCGCAGTCGCCGCGGACGAGGGCCTGCCAGCATAACGCGGCCGCTTGTGCTTGGCATCGATATGCTCGAGCACCCAGGAGAGGTTGGGCTCGATGAAGCTCCAAGCGCCCATGTTCTTCGGCTCCTCCTGGCACCACACGATCTCGGCCTGCGCAAAGCGCGACAGCTCCTGGATCAGCGCGCGCGCCGGGAAGGGATAGAGCTGCTCGAGCCGCAGCAGGTAGACATCGTTGACGCCCCGCTTCTCGCGCTCCTCATAAAGATCGTAATAGACCTTGCCGGAGCAGAGCACCACACGCCTCATCTCGGCATCGGGGACGAGCTTGATCGCCTGATCGGGGAGGAACTGCGCATCGTCCCACAAGAGACGATGGAAGCTCGAGTCCGGGCCGAATTGCGATAAGGCCGATACCACGCGCTTGTGACGGAGAAGCGACTTCGGCGTCATCAGCACCAGAGGCTTGCGGAATTGCCGGTGCAGCTGGCGCCTTAGCACGTGGAAATAGTTGGCCGGCGTCGTGCAGTTGGCGATCTGCCAATTGTCCTCGGCGCAAAGCTGAAGGTAGCGCTCGAGCCGCGCCGAGGAATGCTCGGGCCCTTGGCCTTCATAGCCATGCGGCAAGAGCAGCACGAGCCCCGACATGCGGAGCCATTTCCGCTCGCCGGAGGAGATGAACTGGTCGATGACGACTTGCGCGCCGTTGGCGAAATCGCCGAACTGCGCCTCCCACAGCACGAGCGCGTTCGGCTCGGCGAGGCTATAGCCATACTCGAAGCCGAGCACGGCCTCCTCGGAGAGCATGGAGTTGATTACCTCGAACTCGGCCTGCTCCTTTGAGATGTGCTTGAGCGGGGTGTATTTCTTCTCGTTCTCCTGATCCATCAGTACCGAGTGGCGCTGGGAGAAGGTGCCGCGCTCGGAATCCTGGCCCGAGAGCCTGACGCGGAAGCCCTCGATGAGGAGGGTGCCGTAAGCGAGCGACTCCGCGGTCGACCAGTCGATGCCTTGACCGTCCTCGATTATCTTGCGGTGATTGGCCATGATGCGGGCGATGGTCTTGTGCGGCGTGAAGCTCTTGGGGATGGTGGTGAGCTTGCGCCCGACCTCCTTGAGGAGCTCGAGGTCGACGCCGGTCACCCCGCGGCGGGCGCCTTCCTCGGCATGGCCGATGCCCGACCATTTGCCGTCGAGCCAGTCGGCGCGGTTGGGGCGATAGGCATCGCTCGCCGCGAACTCCTCTTCGAGATAGGCGCGGAAGTCGGCCTGCATGCGGTCGATCTCGGCGCGGGTGAAAAGACCCTCCTCGACGAGACGCTTGGAATAGACCTCGACCACGCTCGGATGCTCGGCGATGCGGCGATACATCAGGGGCTGGGTGAAGGCCGGCTCGTCAGCCTCGTTATGGCCGTGGCGCCGGTAGCAGAACATGTCGATGACCACGGGCTTGCCGTAACGCTGGCGGAACTCGATGGCGATCTTGGTCACATGCACCACCGCCTCGGGGTCGTCGCCGTTCACGTGGAAGATCGGGGCATCGATCATCTTGGCCACGTCCGAGGGGTAGGGCGATGAGCGGGCAAAGCGCGGCGCCGTGGTGAAGCCGATCTGATTGTTGACGATGAAGTGCAGCGAGCCGCCGATGCGGTGCCCGCGTAAGCCCGACAGGCCGAAACATTCGGCGATCACGCCCTGTCCGGCGAAGGCCGCATCGCCATGCAGCAGAAGCGGCAGCACCTCTTTCCGCTCCTTGTCATGGCGCTGGTCCTGCTTTGCCCTGACCTTGCCGAGCACGACGGGATCGACGATCTCAAGATGCGAGGGGTTGGCGGTCAGCGACAGATGCACCCGGTTCTCGTCGAACTCGCGGTCGGAGGAGGCGCCGAGATGGTATTTCACGTCGCCTGAGCCCTCGACCTCGTCGGG
>JBGQMX010000062.1:0-17291 GCA_041500805.1 Methyloceanibacter sp. | reverse complement strand
GTGAGCCCGACCATTTCCAGCTTTGCCAACGCCATTTCGTCAAGCAGCCTTGGCGACAGGCCGAGATTTTCCCGCATGGGGAATTGCACATTTTGGCGGACGGTGAGCGAGGAGAACAGCGCGCCCTGCTGGAACAAGACGCCCCAGCGGCGTTCGAGCGCGCGCCGCTCTAGTTCATTCGCCTTGTCAAGATCGACGCCAAGCACCTCGATCGAGCCATGGCGCTTCAGCAGCAACCCGATGAGAGTGCGCAAGAGCACCGATTTGCCGCTGCCCGAGCCGCCCACCAGCCCGAGGATCTCGCCGCCGCGCACGTCGAGGGACAGATGGTCGAGCACGATCTGGTCGCCGAAGCCGACGACGAGGTCGCGCACCTTGATCACGGCATCGTCAGCCATGAGCGTCACATCCCGATCGATGCGAAGAAGATGGCGAACAGGCCGTCGAGCACGATCACGAGGAAGATCGATTCCACCACCGATTTCGTGGTCTGCAGGCCGAGCGACTCGGCGCTGCCCTTGACCCGCAGCCCCTCGGAGCACGCCACCACCCCGATGACCAGCCCCATGAATGGCGCCTTGATTATCCCCACTTTGAAATGGGTCAGCGAGATCGCCTCGGTCAGGCGCGCGATATAAATGTCGGGGCTCATGCCGCCATAGAGCCAGGCCACCAAGCCGCCGCCATAAAGCGCCGCCAAGGAGCCCAAGAAGGTGAGCACGGGGAGGGCGATGACGAGGACGATGATGCGCGGGAGGATGAGCACCTCGATAGGATCGAACCCCATGGTGCGCAGAGCGTCGATCTCCTCGCGCATCTTCATCGAGCCGAGCTCGGCCGTGTAGGAGCTGCCCGAGCGGCCGGCGACCATGATGGCGACGATCAGCACGCCGATCTCGCGCAAGATCAGGATGCCGACAAGGTCGACGGCGTAAAGCTCCGCGCCGAACTTGCGGAAATGAAAGATCCCTTGCTGCGCGATGATCCCCCCGATCAGAAAGGTGATGAGCAGGATGATGGGCACGGCCTGCCAGGCGACGCGGTCGAGCTGATGGACGGTCGAGGTGAACCTGAACTCGCGCGGACGCACGAGCATCCGCGCCGTCGCCACGCCAAGGGCGCCGAGCATGTCGGCAAAGACCATGAGACCGCGGCCGACCCCGGCGCCGGCCTGGCCGATCGCCGCAAGGCTGGAGACGATCTTGTTCTCTCGCGCTGGCGTGGTGGCGGGCTCGCGGTTGACGCCGTGCATTTCTTCGAGCAGGCCGCGGTCATGCGCTGGCAGCCCGACAATGACCGTCTCGCGTCCGGACGATGTCCACTCGCGGGTGAGGCGCTCCAGGAGCCAGGCACCGAAGGTGTCGAACTCGCGCACGCCTGCCATGTCGATCGATACGTTGCGCGCCTTGGCGGCCTCGCCGGCCACGCCGTCGACGAGCGCCTCCAGCTCGCTTGCATGGGTGGCGGTCCATGAGCCGCCGGCGGCAAGCAGAAGCCGCTCGCCCTTCAACTCACTGGTCAGCAAAATCTCGCCCATGGCATGGCTCCTCCGGCCTCATTACAGGCTCAGCCAAGAGGCCTAAGAATGGCGGACCAGAGCGCTATTGACTGAGATTGAACCGCCATAGCGCTCTAGCTTTTTGATTGAGCATGATCATTTCGGAAAACCGGTTCCTACTTTTCCGGATCATGCTCTAGCTTCGCGTCAGGTCGATCGTCACGCTTTTCAGGGCAATGCCTTGCGTCGCGATCGCAACGCTTTGGCGCGAGCCGCTATAGGACACCAGCATGGTGCCCGTTACGCCGCCGCTGATCTGCAGGCTGATCTTGTCGCTGATGGCCTGTCCGGTGGCGCTTCCTTCCGCATTGTAGGTGCGCTCTTCCCACGTCCCGGTGATGCGGCCGCCGCTTTGGCTGAGCTTGCTCCTGATCTGAACGTTGGACGTCTCGCTTTGGCAGAGGATGGCCATACCGAGCTGCGACCCGCCGCCGGTATAGTAGGCATTGCATTTGAGACGCTCCATCCGGCCGCCCTCGAGCTCGATTTTCCCGCTTCCCCGCCACGAGCCGAGAAGGGTGTCGAAGGGATTGCTGTCGGCCTGGGTGGCGTGCCCTTGGGCAAGCACGAGCAGCGCCGTGACGGCGAGGGCAGCCAGGAGCTTGCGGGAGGGGGCGTGGAGAATCACTCGCATGGGTCTCTCTTTCCCGCAATTTGCGTCCCCGAACAAGCCAGGATGCTGTTACAGGCTGATGACCTGCGGTCAACCATGCGGGCGACAAGCTAGAAACACTCAATCGCGCCTTTTCAGCGGCGGGCAGCGTTCCGCAATGAATCAGGCAGCGCCGCTCAGGCAGCCGCATGAAGCTTCGGCGGGGATTGGGGCTGGGGTTGCGGCTGCGGCTCGGTCCCGGGCCAAGTTTGCGCCGCGCGCTTGCCGAAGAGCCATCCCATGGCGGAGAAGTCGGTAAAATCAAGCGCCAACGTCGTGGCGACGATCCGCCCCCATTCCTCGCCATAATCCGCTTGCATGTCGCGGAGCCAGGCCTGCCGGCAATCGCCCATAGACTGGACCTCGGAGCAATGGCCGAGCGACCGCAGGAACTCAAGATCGGCGCGCATCCGCTTGGCGACGAATTGCGTCCCTTCCACCTGATAGGCCTGCCAGGCCTTCAGCTGGGCTTCCGCACCGATAATGACAAAGTCGAGGAGGGGATTGGACAGACGAGAGTGCCTCGCATCGTCTTCACGAATGGGGTCTTGCATCATCGCCTCCGTCTGACGAACATCACGCCGCCATTTAGCGTAGACTACTCCCGCGATAGCGGGGGCGCCTTGATTAGCCTCAAACAAGCAGGCCGGGCTTTTGGGGTCCGAATTCGCCTTCTAACCGCGTAGGTTTGCTCCGCGCTTAACGAAATAGGACTTCTGCCATGGCGCCTGGCCCAAACGTCGCGATCACCTATTGCCGGCTCTGCAACTGGCTGCTCAGGGCCGCCTGGATGGGGCAGGAGCTGCTTTCGACCTTCGCCGAGGAGCTCGGCTCGGTCACCCTCATTCCCGACGACACGGGCGGCGTCTTCGAGGTGCGGATCGACGGCAAGCTGATCTGGTCGCGCAAAGATCAGGGACGCTTTCCCGAGATCAAGGAGTTGAAGCAGATGGTGCGGGATCAGGTCGCGCCCGATCGCGACCTCGGCCATGTCGATAGCAAAGAGCCGAAGCCATAGCTTCCGCCGCCGGCCTTTGTGAGGAGGGTCACAAAGGCTGACGCCGCTTCGCGCCACCTGAGTGCCAATGCGAGGGCAATCCGGCCTTCGGGAGCACGAAAGGAAGCACACATCATGAACCTCAAGCATTTGCCCTTGGGCGCGGGGCTTGCCGCGCTTGCGCTTGCAGCGGCCATGTCGGTCCCGGCCGGCGCTGCTACCGACACCCATGCGTCGGCGATCAAGGCCTGCTCAAGCGCCAGCGCGCATCAGCCGGCCGCCGTCGTCACCGCCATCGACGACGGTCGCGGCGGGAGCCTCGTCTGGCTCACCGACGCCGACGCCAATCTTTGGCTCTGCAGCACCGATACCGGCGGCCATATCTATGCCTACCCGATGATCGCCGGCGACCTCTTGGATGGGGCGGGCGCGAACCTCGTCAATATCGCCCAAGCCACGGATGACGGCACCGTGCCCACGCCGGATAGCAATCCGCTCGACGTGGCCGAGCGCGCTTGCCAGGCCTCCCTCACCGACGGACCCGGCAAAGTGGTCGGGAGCGGCGCCGACGGGCTCGAGGGAGATTGGGTTCCCGGCTATTTCGTCTTCATCGAGACGGGCGCGGGCACCTATCTTTGCGACGCCACCGCCGACGCCAAGGTCTGGGCCTTCGCCGAGATCGGCGACCCGCTCACCTTCGGCCATCCGGTGAGCTAGGCTCGAGGCCAAGCGCATTCGACCTCCGGTCAAGAGGGCGCAAGGGCGGCAAGTCCTTGCGCCCGTTTGTCTTTGCCGTTCGACCGCCTTGCGCCGAGGCGCCTCTTCCCCCACATGAGGAAGGAATTTGGCGCCCGTCACGCGAGAGGTTCCCGAAAAGATGTCCCAACCTGTCGTCGTCACCATCCCCCATAGGCTCGGCAAGGCGGAGGCCGTCAGGCGCTTGAAAGCCGGCTTCGGCAACGTGCGCTCCACCTTCGGCGAGAAGTTCGTTGTGCTCAAGGACGAGTGGGCGGGGGACCACCTCGATTTCCGCGCAAGCCTGCTCGGGCAGTCCACCACCGGCACCGCGGACGTGGCCGACGATCACGTGCGGCTCGAAGTGCAGCTTCCCTGGATGCTCTCGCTTCTCGCCAACAGGGCGAAGGCGCTGGTGCAGAGACAGGGCAAGCTCATGCTGGAGAAGCCGGCCAAGCCCACGACGCGCAGCTGACGAGCCCGCTAAGCGATCTCGAGGATCGCGGCTTCGGCGGTGCCGGCTTGCACACTATCGCCCACTTGCTTCCCCATCAGCGCCTGCGCCACCGGCGATACGTAAGAGAGCGTGCCGAGGGACGGGTCTGCCTCGTCCTCTCCGACGATGCGGTAGGTCTGGCGGCGGCCGTCCTCGCGCTCGATCGTCACCGTCGAGCCGAAATGCACCTCAGCCGCGTCGCTCGGCGGCTCCGCCACTTGGGCGGTGGCCCGGCGCGAGGTCCAATAGCGCAAATCCCGATTGATCTTGGCAAGCCGCGGGCGGTCGTCGGCCTCTTGCGCCTGAGCGTGGTCCACGTGCAGGCGCGCGAGCTCGGCCTCGATCATCTCAAGCCCCCTCGGGGTGACGAGGTTGTAGGGGGAGACCGGCCGGTCGGGCAGGTCGTCATAGACCTCCCCGCCTTCGGCCTCTTTGGTAAAGGCCTTGCTCATGTGCAGACTATACCACGCCTCGCCTCTGGATTGTGGCGCATGTCGCCCGAGCTCGCTCTCGGCGAGGCAAGGGGCGCAAAGGAGAGAAGCGTGGTGGACAGACTTTAATTCAACTCACAAGGATCGCCGCCACTTTGCTATGGTCGGCGGCGGTAAGCTTCGCCATCGCCAAGGTCGTCCATGCGGTCACAGGATTGCGCGTCAGCACGACGACCGGGGAGCAGGGCCCCGCCCTCAGGATTCGCGGCGAGCGCGGCTACAATATGTGATCGGGGACGAGCGCCATGAAATACATCATTGCAGTGATTCAGCCGCACCAGCTCGAGGCGGTGCGCGAGGCCCTTTCGGGCATCGGCGTGCAAGGCCTGACGGTGAGCGAGGTGCGCGGCTTCGGGCGGCAGAAGGGCCAGACCGAGATCTATCGCGGCGCCGAATACACCATGCAGTACGTCCCCAAGGTCAAGCTCGAGATCGCCGTCGACGCCTCGATCGCCGACAGGGTGGTCGAGACGCTCGGCAATGCCGCAAGGACTGGCCGGATCGGCGACGGCAAGGTGTTTGTGCTCGATCTCGAAGGCGTCATGCGCGTGCGCACCGGCGAGATGGGCGCCGACGCGCTTTAACCTCTGATCGGTTGCCAACGCGTATTCGTACGGGCCGCGGCGCTCACGAGCCGCATGGAGAGGTTCCCGTGGATTTTGGCAGCTACCGGCAACAGCTCTTCGAGCAGCCCGAGGGCGAGCTTGCCCTGCTGCAGTTGGTGCGCAATTTCGCGAAATGGTTCTTCGACCTGTTGCGCAATTTCGTTCTGGTTGGAGGCTTGAAATATTTCGCCGAGAAGTCGGGCAGCGCGATCCTGTTCTATCTCCATGAGTTCGCGCTCATCGTGATCTTCTTCTACTGCCTCTCCTATGCCGATCAGTGGTACATCAATCTGTTCGGCTTCCTGGAGAACAAGCGGCTCGCTTACTGGCTCGACATTGCCTTCAATCTCGCCATCAGCGCCCTGCTATTTCTCGTCATCAACCGCGCCGCGTCCGTCATCGTGGCCGAGATCTCCCATGCCCAGGTCTGAGCGAAACTAGGATCGGCTCGCCGCGTCGGCGGCAAGGCGCAAGTCCTTGACGAGGAGGTCGAACTCGCGCCGCTTGTCGCGCTCCTCGCGCAAGCGGAGCAGGTAGGAGGGATGGACGGTGATGACCGCCTTCATCTCACCCTCAAGGGCGATCAGGCGTCCGCGATTGGCATTAATGGACAGCGCCTTGTGCATCAGCGCGCGCGCGGCGGTCGCCCCGAGCGCCACCACCACGCGGGGCTGAACGATGTCGAGCTCGTTGCCGAGCCAGAAGCGGCAGGCCTCGATCTCGCTCGTGTCGGGCTTCTTATGGATGCGCCGCTTGCCGCGCGGCTCGTTCTTGAAGTGCTTCACGGCGTTGGTGACGTAGACGTCCGTGCGCTCGATGCCTGCCACTTCGAGCGCCTTGTCGAGCACCTTGCCGGCGGGACCGATGAAGGGGCGCCCTACGAGGTCCTCCTGGTCGCCAGGCTGCTCGCCCACAAGCACCAAGGACGCGTCCGCCGGGCCTTCTCCGAACACGGTCTGAGTCGCGTTCCTGCAAAGGTCGCAACGGGTGCAGCCTCTGGCCTCCGCCGCGAGCAGCTTGAGAGCAGCTTCGGGGTCGTTGACCCTCTCTTGTCTGAAGAGGGGGAGATCAGCCTCCGGCCATCTTGCCATGAGCACACCTCAAGGACAGAAGCGTCCTGCCTGGCGAGGCGTTCCCGTCGAGCGGACGCCCCGAGCTAACTGTTTTCCAAAATGTAAGGCAAAGGCAATCCGCCCGAGGCTTACAAGCTCCGCCGGAAAACCCTATATGGGAGCGGGCTGGGTTAACACCTGTTAGGATCAGGCTCCGAGGTGTCGAGAAACATGCTGCACGCTATGCCCAAACGCCAGGGCGCCGCCCTTATCGCCCATCCCGGGGACGCGGTAGCCGAGATCATCGATCCGCCCGCCAAAGGTTCCAAGGTCGAGCGTCGGTCCGGGCGCGCCCGCGAGACGGTGGTCCGCCCAAGCGCGCTCGGCATGCTGCTCAGGCCCATCGGCGTGGCGATCGCCATCGTGCTCTCGACTTACGCGCTGCTTTCCCTCGGCACCACCTTCTACCGGAGCTATCAGCGGCATCTCGATCACGCCGCCCCGGTGCACGCCGACAACAGCGTTCTCGACATCTTTTTCGGCGATCAGAGCCTGCCGCCCGACGCCGTCGATCTCGTCATCAAGGACGTCGACGGCAGCTTGCACAAGGTGGTGGCGAGCAAGTCGGAGGCCGACAAGTTCGTCAACGACACCATCCTGATGCTCGACGAGGAGCGGGCGCGCATCAAGAAGTCGGCCCATGAGGATCTCGATCGCACCTTCGCGCTTGCCTTCCAGGATCGCGAGCCGGCGATCTCGGCCTATGCCGATTGGTTCTTCGAGTGGAAGCGCTCCTATGTGGTGCTGAAAGAGACCATCAGCTCGGCCGTCACCCGCTTCTTCGAGGCGGGCAAATACGAGTCGCTGAACGAGGCCATCGAGGCCGACGTCAAGGACTACTTCCTGAAGAACTACAAGGAGCAGGTGCTGAAGCCCGAGCTTCGCGATCAGACCATCACCAAGGGCGTCGAGCAGGCGGTGCGCCATGCCCATGACAGCTACCGGCGGGTGATCGCCAATGGCGACATGCGGCTGCAGCTGTTCCTCGCCAAGCATACCGACCATCTCGAGGACATTCCCCTTGCGACCCCGATGACCAATGTGAAGCTCGATTGGGACGCGCAGAAATGGAAGGCGCCGGTCTATCTCATGGAGGACCGCGCCTTCGACGGTATTGCCGGCATCGGCGCCGCGGCCGCCGGCGGCACGGTCGGCGCGCTCGCGCTTGGGCCGGCCATCAACGGCGTGCTGGCGCAGAGCTTCGGCCAGCTGTCGCGGCGCGTCGCCACCTCTCTCGCCACGCGGCTTGCGCTCGCTGAGCAGGGGGCCATCGCCGGCACCGTCGTCCAGCCCATGGGCGGCCAAGTGGTCGGCGCCGCGCTCGGCGTGGTGATCGGGGCTGCTGTGGATTATCTCAGCAATTCGGCGAACGAGGCGTTCAACCGCGAGAGCTTCGTTGCCGCCAACGAGGACGCGCTCGACGCTACCATCGCCACCTGGAAGTCGAGCCTCGAGGCCAATATCGATACAGCCATCGACAAATGGTTCGACGATGCCCGCGCATCCGTCGTGCTCGCCGCGAAGTAGGCCATCCCCTTCGCCGGTCCCTCGTCATGCCCGGACTTGATCCGGGCATTTATGCCGTTTTGCCCCAGCAGGTTGAAGCGCTAATGGCATGGATTGCCGGGCCAAGCCCGGCAGTGACGCAATCCGGGAGTTGCCAGGCTGATTTCCGTGGCCATTCCGCCCCTTGGAGCGATATGCTGCGCTCCAAAGCCAAAAGGCTAAGGGGATGGAAGAAAGCGTCAAGACCATAGCGCGGCCCGCCGCGAGTCGCTCCTTGCGCGAGGCGATCCGCAAGGCGCGCCTCGAAGAGGCCGAGCATCTCGATCGTACCGCCGACCTCCGCGACGGCGAGATCGCGCGGCTCGAGCTGCTCAAGGCCGAGCTCGAGGCCGTGTTTGCCGACATCCCGCCCCATGACGACCGGTTCAACCTCGCTCTCGTGCCGAGCCGCCCGGCGCGGCTGTGGATCGACCTCTTCACCTATGCGGCGGTCGACGACGCCAGCGGCACCTATCTCTTCGTGCGCAACAGCGAGAACGGAAGGCGGACGCTGTTCAGCTCGACCAGCGTCGCCGACATGTCCGACCGCATCACGCGCTACATGGCACGCGAGATCGTGCGCCGGGAGCGTATCGAGGCGGCGCTGCTCGAGCCTTCGCGCGCAGGCATGATCGGGGGCGAGGGGCCTCCCTTGAGCGCCGGAATGGGCGTGGTCATCGCGGCCTTCGCCATCGGCCTTCTCACCGGCGCGGCCGGCTTGTTCGCAGTCGTTTGGCTTACCGTTCCCTGAGCACGCGGCGCTCGCTTTCCCAGACATGCTCCGGCGCCGCCGCAACCGAGCGCCCGACCATCTCGCAACGCCACCCGCCATCGGTCCGCGCGATGTAATATTCGTTGTAGCGGGCAGCGGGAATGCGGCCCTCTACAGCCTCCGAGGCGGACGGCACGCCGACGACGATGGCCGGCCCGCTCACCGTCGGAAGCTCTCGCACCGATTGCGCATGGTCATGGCCGTGCAGCACGAGCTCGGCGCCGTTCTGCTTCAGAACGGTGCTGAACCTTCCGGCATCGCGAAGCCCCCGCCGCCAGCTTGCTTGGCCGGGAAGGGGAGGGTGGTGAATGAGCACCACGCGAAACAGCCCTTCGCGTCCGAGCCGCGCCAAGGCTTCGGCGAGGAGCGCACGCTGAGCCGAGCCGATCTTTCCCGCGGCGACGAACGGCATGGTCGGGATGGCTGAGGACAGAGCCACGATGGCGACGTCGCCGAAGCGCCGCACGAAGGGGAAGCGGGTGGGCGGCGTCGGCACCAGCAGCTCTCCCGCCGCGTTCGACTGCATATAGGGCTGCCAGAGCGCCGTTCCGCTCTCGGGGTGTAGTCTGACATAAGCATCGTGGTTGCCAGGGATTGCCGTGACGCGGTCTGGCGGACCGAGATGATGCAGCCATTCCGCGGCGCGGACGAATTCGTCGGGCAGGCCGAGATTGACGAGGTCCCCGGTGACGGCGATGTGGTCGGGCTTCCGCTCGATGAGGTCGCGGGTGAGCACGTCGAGGATGTCGCGCCGATGCACGAGCTTGCGCCCGCGATGCCAATTGACGTATCCGAGCATACGCTTGCCCATGAGATCGCCGCGCTTGGCCCGCGGCATAGGGCTCAGATGGATGTCGGAGAGATGGGCGAGGGTGAACACGACCGCTCCCTTAACGTGTACGGAAGCGAGGAGGCAAGACTGAAGCCGACCTTCCTACAACGCCTGCGGCCCAATCGCGTTCTGACGGCGCTGTTCCGGCCGATCTGGCGCATGCGCCGGGGGATGACGCTCGGCGCCCAAGGGGCCGTCATCGACGGCGATGGCCGCGTGCTGCTCGTGCGCCATGGCTACCGGCCGGGCTGGTGGTTCCCGGGGGGCGGCGTCGAATGGGGCGAGACGGTCGAGACGGCGATGGCCCGCGAGCTCGAGGAGGAGGTCGGCGTGAGCCTCACCGGTCCGGTGGAGCTGCATGGCGTGTTCTCCAATGACGCGAGCTTCCCGGGCGACCATATCGCCGTGTTCGTCGTCCGGCATTGGGAACGGCGCGCAGACTACCGGAAACTGGGAGAGATCGCGGAAGCGGGCATGTTCGAGCGGGGGGACTTGCCGGCGCTCACCGATCCCGGCACCCGCAAGCGCCTCGCCGAGATTTTCGACGAAGCTCCGTTGAGCGCGTTGTGGTGAGACGTGTAGGGTGGGCAACGGCTTTCTCCGTTGCCCACGTCAGGGCGCGATGGTGGGCACGGCACGTCCCGTGCCTTTGCCCACCCTACGCTACTCCGAGGTTGCGAGGCGCTTGGCGATCTTCGCCACGTGGTGGCCCTGGAAGCTTGCGAGGTTCAGCTCCTTTTGCGACGGCAGACGCGAGCCGTCAGGTGCGGAAATGGTCCCGGCGCCATAGGGCGAGCCGCCCCTGACCTCGCTGATGTCGGGAAGGTCGGGCGCCGAATAAGGCAGCCCGACCACGATCATGCCGTGATGCAGCAAGGTGAAATGGAAGGAGACGATCGTCGTCTCGTTGCCGCCGCCGGTCGAGGTTGAGGTGAAGACGCTGCCGACCTTGCCGATCAGCGCCCCGCCGACCCATAGCGGCCCGGTCTGGTCGAGGAAGTTCCGCATCTGCGAGCTCATATTGCCGAAGCGGGTCGGCGTGCCGAAAATGATGCCGTCGTAATTGGCAAGCTCCTGCGGATCGGCAAAGGGCGCGGCCTGATCCACCTTCATGCCGGCGTCGCGCATGACCTCCTCCGGCATTAACTCGGGCACGCGTTTGACGCTGACATGCACGCCCTCGACGGCGCGCACGCCATGGGCGACGGCATAGGCCAGTGTCTCGGTGTGCCCATAGGCTGAGTGATAAAGTACAAGCAGTCGCGCTGTGTCAGCCATCGATATTGCCCCCGCTTGACCCAAAGGGGCGTGGCCTCGCTGCCCCTCCTAGCGTGCTTTAAGTGTAGCAGATTCAAAGATGTGACGAGAGGCGATAACAGTTGGTGAACTTGGGCGATTTCGTGAAACTTGGCAATCTTCCCGGCGCAACTGTCCCGAAGCGCTGGACCCGTGCTCCTCGCCATGTTATGGCAGCGCCGCCATGTGGACGAGGATCGAACGGCTGACGCTTCCCCGACGACGAGGGCGCGCGCTTCGTGCGCAGAGCGCCTAACTCCTCGCCGCCGACACCTCGCCCCGTCTTGCTCAATTTGGCTCAGGTGCCCATCTCGCGGTTGAGGGATTTCCTCTCGATCAGCCTTTGGGACCTCAATTCATGTCTTCCTCAAGCCTTCAGATCCGCCTCGAGACCGACGGCGACGGCCACACGTTGGCGCAGCTTGCGGCCGATGCTTTCGGTCCTGGCCGCTTCGCCCGCACCGCCTATCGGGTGCGCGAGGGCATAGCACCGGTTGCTGCCCTTTGCCTCGCCGCCTGGCTCGACGACAGGCTGGTGGGAGGCATCCGCTTCACCGCCATCAGGATCGGCGAGGAGGCAAGCGCGGCCTTGCTCGGACCACTCGTGGTCGACCCGGCAGAGAATGGCAAGGGCCTTGGCCGGGCGCTGATGGAGGAAGGACTGGCGCGGGCGAGAGCGGAAGGTTTCGGCCTGGTGCTGCTTGTGGGCGACCTGCCTTATTACGGGCGGTTCGGCTTCACGCCGGTCCCGTTTGGACAGATCACGCTGCCCGGTCCGGTCGATCCCGCGCGGCTGCTGGCGCTCGAGCTCATCCCCGGTGCCCTCTCCCGCTCGGTTGGAGGGGTGAAGGGCTACGCGCTCTAATGCCCCTCGCGGAACCAGGTTGCGGCTAGAAGCCCGAGCAGAAGGCCAAGGGCAAGGAAGCCGGTGAAGAGCGGGAACAGGCGCACGCCCTTGACGTGATAGGCGTCGCGCTTGTGCAGCCCGAGCCAATCGTCCCCGTGCATCATGTGGCCGCCGCGGAGCATCACGAGGCGCGGCAGCGCGGCCGCGTCGGCCTCGTTGCGGCCAAGCCAGAAGCTGCCGCCGCCGGTCTGGTCGAGCAGAGGGGCGAGCGCCTGGTCGGTCGCGGTCACGGCGGCGAGTTCCCGCGCATTGGCGTTGCCCACGGTGACCACGCTGGCGAGCTTGCCTGAGCCGACGCGGTAGACGCCCTGCTCGCTCACCGTCATGGCTTTCCGCCACGAGCCCCGCTCGCCCTTGTCGAGGGTCACGGTCTCCTCCTTGCCAGAGGGCGCCGTCACGGTCACTTGATCGATGTCGTCCTTGATCGACCGCCGCTCGATGGTCAGCGTCTGGCCCCGGCTCGTCGCCTTCAGCGTCTCCTCTTCGAGGTCGGGCTCTTTCATCAGCCAATGGGCGAGCCGGCGCAGCAGGTCGGTATAGGGGCCGCCGCCCTCATAGCCGCGCGCCCAGAGCCAGGCGTGGTCCGAGAGGAGGAGCGCCACGCGGCCATCGCCGCGCTGTCCGATCACGAGCAGTGGCTTGCCTTGAGCGCCCTGCATCAGCACCTCGGCATCACGCGGCTCGGCCTCGACGACGCGGAACCAGCGTCCCCAGGAGGGCTCCTCGCCGCCCGCGCCCGGCAGATCGCTGGTGACGGGATGTTTCTGCCCAAGCTCGGTGAGCTTCGGCTTGAACGCCTCCTCGACCACGCGGCCGGTAGGCACCGCCGGCAGGATCTGACCGAGCGGGGACCGGTATAGGCTGAGCGGGGAGGCGTAGTCGTCCCCGGCGGAGACGAGCACGGCGCCGCCCTTCTCCACGTAGTGGGCCACATTCTCGAGATAGAGGAGCGGCAGCACGCCGCGCCGCTGATAGCGGTCGAAGATGATCAGGTCGAACTGGTCGAGCTTCTCCTGGAACAGCTCGCGGGTGGGGAAGGCGATCAGCGACAGCTGATTGATGGGGGTGCCGTCCTGCTTCTCGGGGGGCCGGAGAATGGTGAAGTGCACGAGGTCCACCGAGGCGTCGGACTTGAGCATGTTGCGCCAGGTGCGCTCGCCCGCATGCGGCTCGCCCGAGACCAGCAGCACGCGCAAATTCTCGCGCACGCCCTCGACCGTCAGCACGGCGCGATTGTTGACCGTGGTGAGCTCGCCGGTCGCGGGCTCGGCCTCGATCTCGACGATATTGGGACCGGCATGATCGATGTTGACGGGAATCTCGACCTTCTCGCCGAGGTGGACACTGCGCGTCGTGGGCGCTTGGCCTTGATGGGTGATGGTGAGCTTTACGGACCCGGCGTTCCCCGGCGTCGTCTCGGTGACCTTGACCTCGATCTCTTGCGCGCTGCCGACGATGCCGAAGCGGGGCGCGGTCAAGACCTGAAGCCGCCGGTCGAACTCGCCGGGCTTGCCGGTCAGAAGCGCATGCACCGGCGCATCGAAGCCGAGCGCCGCGGCAGAGCCGGGCACGTCATGCACCTCGCCGTCGGTGATCATGATCACGCCGGCCAGCCGGTCGGGCGGCACGTCGGCAAGCGCTTGCCCTAAATCGGTGAAGAGCATGGTGCCGTCGCGCTCGCTGTCGGCGGAGGTCGAAACGGAATGGACCCAGCGCACGTCGAGATTGGGAAAGGCCTTCAGCTTCTCCTCGAGGCTCTTGCGCACGGCCTCGGTGCGCTTGGTGCGGTCGGCGATCACCTGGCTCTGGCTGTCGTCGACCACCACGGCGAGGATGTCGTTGAGCGGCTCACGGTCCTCCCGCTTCAGATGTGGGTTGGCGATGGCGAGCAGAAGGAGCGCGTAGCTCAGGACGCGCAAGATGGCCCCGCGGCGGGAGCGCCAGAACAGGGCCAGGAGCAGCACGGCGCCGGCAGCGGCAAGGCCCCACAGCACGGGCCAGGGCACGAAGGGGAGGAACTCGACCGACCAGCTCATGGGATCATTGTCCCAGACGCTCGAGCAGGGCAGGGACGTGCACCTGGTCGGCCTTGTAGTTGCCGGTGAGCGCGTACATCACGATGTTCACGCCGGTGCGGAATGCCATCTCGCGCTGCACTTCGCCGCCGGGGACGGCGGGATAGATCGGACGGTTCGACTCATCGAGCGCCCAGGCGCCGGCAAGGTCGTTGGAGGTGATCACGATCGAGCTCACCCCATCGGTGCGGCGCGAGCGTTCGCTGCGCTCGGCATCGTCGGCGGGTTCGGCCTCGACCCATAGCGAGCCGCCGTCGAAGCGGCCGGGGAAGCTCCGCATCAGATAGAACGACTTGGTGAGGACGTGGTTTTCGGGGACCGGCTCAAGCGGGGGAATGTCGAGCTGGCCGATCAGACGGCCGAGCGCCTTGCCGGGGGCGCCAGCGTCGGAGATCGCCGTTTCATGGTCGCGCGTATCGAAGATGATGAGGCCGCCCTGCTTCATGAAGGCATCGATCTTGGCCAGAGTGGCGTCGGAGAGCGGGCTCGCGTCCTCGCGCACCGGCCAATAGAGGATGGGGAAGAAGGCGAGCTCGTCCTTGTCGATGTCGACGCCCATGGGGTCGGCGGGCTCGAGCGCGGTGCGGGCGCGCAAGACCTTGCTCAATCCCGACAATCCTTCCTCGCTGGTGCGATCGATCTCGGGGTCACCGGTGATGACGTAAGCGAGATGGGTCTGCAGAGAGGCCTTCAGCGCAAAGTCTTCGGCAGAGGTGGGCGCCGCGGCGGTGGCCGGCGCCGTTTGGGTGGTTTGCTCCTCTGCCCTGAGCGAGGCTGGGGCGGTGGCCAGAATCGCCAGCGCAAGCAGGATGGCCGCGCCTGAAGCGGTGGCGTCACGGCGCCATCTCCAGCCCGAGCTCAGCACCAGCATGGCGAGGACGTCGGCGGCGAACAGGGCGAGCGCCGCGAAATAGAGCCAGGGCTCGAGTGCCATGGGCTTGCGCAGCGTGTAGCCGCTCACTTCGCTTGACCCTTCGATTGTGCGCATCGGCTTGAGCACGGTCTTGGCGGCGATGAGGTTGAAGGCCCGGGCGGCGCCGGACGGACCGTAATAGCCCGGCGGATGATCTGGACCAGGCGCCGTGGTGTCGAGCTTGTCGGGCGCAAGCGGTGCCGCGCGGAGGGGGGGCGAGGTGAGCTGGCCGTAGCCGTCGAGGGTCTGGATCGGCGGCAGCGCGCTCGACGAGGCCGAAGCGCCAGGAGCGGCCGGCGAGGCCTCAAGCGACGCGGCTTGGTCGCCCGACTCGATTCCGACCTGGCTTGGGCCGAGGGTGACGATGCGGCGGAGCATCTCCACGAAGAGACCTGAGAGCGGAAGGTTCGACCAGTCGGAATTTGCCGTCACGTGGAACAGCACGATAAAACCGTGCCCCTCTTTCGCGGCGGTGACGAGGGGTGTGCCGTCGGCGAGCGTCGCCCAGACCTCGGCTTCCGTGGCCGCGGTCGGATCGGCGAGCACCTGCCGGTTGACCTTGACGTCGTCAGGCACGGCAAGACCCCGGAACGGGCTTTTCTCCTCGAACGGTGCAAGCGACTGCGGCGTGCTCCAGGACAGCGACCCGCCAAGCGAGCGGCCGCCGCGGCGCAACGCGGTGGGCAGCAGCTCATCGCCGCCCTGCTCGAGCCTTGGCCCGGCGAAACGGATGAGCACGCCGCCCGATTTGAGCCAGGCGTCGAGCTCCTCTTGCGTGCCGGCGACGAGCTTGCCGATATCGGCGAGCACGATGGTCGAGACTTTCTGGGCGATGAGCTCATGCACGGCGGTCGCGACATTGCCCTCGCCCGGCGTGATGACGTCGGCGTAAGGGGAGAGTGCGCGCTGGACATAATAGAGGGGCGAGAGCAGCGGCTGGGCCGCCTCCCGCGATTCGCCCGAGACGATGCCGACCCGGTGCCATTGCGAGCGGGCGTCGAGGAGGTGAACGGCGCCTGCCGACCGCTCGCCCGCGATCTCGATGCGGGCCACCTGATTGCGGATCTCGAGCGGCAGGTCGAAGCGGGCGGTGGCCTCGCGGGCGCCTTGCGGGAGGGAGAACGAAGCTTCGCCGAGAGGCTCGCCACGGCCGGTGAGCGCCTTGACCACGCCTGAGCGCGGGCCGTCGGTGCCGCTCAAGACGTGCGCCGCAAGCTCGCCCGCGTCGCCCGAGGCTTGACCAAGGCCAAGTGCCGCGTCGTCCTTCCCGGGGCGGAACACGACGAAGCTGCCGGTCGCGCCGGCAAGCTTGGCGAGGCTCGCCGCGAAGTCGCCGCCCTCGCCATAGTCGAGGCCGTCGGAAAGCCAGAGCACGCTGTAATCCGTCTTGCCGCCGAGATCGCGCGCAAGCGTTGCAGCAAGGGCGGCGCGGTCGGGCGCATAGGGCTCGGGCGCCAATCCTCCCACGCGTTCGCGGGCCTGATCGGGGCTGAGCGGGTCGCTGACCGGCTGGCCGGGAGCGGTCGGCGCCAGCACGACGGTGCGGCCGTCGCGTCCGGCCCGGTCGATGGCCGCCTCGATCGCCTCGCGCCGGTCAGGCCAATGGGAAGCCGACGCCCAGCCATTGTCGATGACGAGGAGGAGGGGGCCGGCGCCGGTGAGGCTCTGCCGGTCGGGGTTGAGCACGGGCCGCGCCAGAGCCAGGATGATCACGGCCGCGAGCAGCATGCGCAGCGCCGTCAGCCACCACGGGCTGTGGGCCGGCGTCTCCTCGGTGGATTTCAGGTCCTTCAGGAGCCGGGTTGGCGGGAACACCACGACTTGCGGGCTTGGCGGGGTGAGCCGCAACAGCCACCAGATCGCAGGAAGCGCAGCCAGCGCCACCAAGATCCAAGGCTGGAGGAAGCCGATGCTGCCAAGCGTCATCATGGCTACCGTCCCGCCTCCGTCCCGCTGGCCGCGACCGGCTTGGGCGGGCGATAGCGATAGTCCCGCTCAAGGCCTGCCAGCCGATTGTGGATGGCGAGCACCACCTCCTCAGCCGGGCGGTCGGTGTGATGCACGAGGAAGGACCAGCCGAGCCGCCGCGCGGCTTCCGCAAGATCCTTGCGATGCTGCTTCATCCGTTCCTGATAGCGCTCGCGCAACGCTTCGGCGCGGCCGGCGATCACTCGCTCCCTGCCTTCGCGTGCGGCGAACTCGGTGCGGCCGGTGTAAGGAAGCGTTTCCTCGGCGGGATCGAGCACCTCGACGAGATGGCCGCGCACGCCTTGGGCGGCGATGGCCTTGAGCTGCTCCGTCGTCC
>JBGQMX010000061.1:0-17590 GCA_041500805.1 Methyloceanibacter sp. | reverse complement strand
GCCGTCGATCGGGCTGCACCAGCGCGACAATGCGCGGCTGCTCGACACGCTGAAGTCACTGCGCGACATGGGCAACTCCGTGCTCGTGGTGGAGCATGACGAGGAGGCGATCCTGACGGCAGACCACGTCGTCGACATGGGACCTGGCGCGGGCGTGCATGGCGGCGAGGTGGTGGCGGAAGGCACGCCCGAAGAGGTGATGGCCAACCCTAACAGCCTGACCGGGCAATATCTCACCGGCTTCAGGCAGATCGCCTCGCCCAAGGAGCGGCGCAAGCCCACTCGCGGCCGCAGGCTCACGGTCAAGGGCGCGCGCGCCAACAACCTCAAGAACATCACCGTCGATATTCCGCTCGGCCTGTTCACCGCGGTGACCGGCGTGTCGGGCGGGGGCAAGTCGACTTTCCTCATCGAGACGCTCTACCGCGCCGTCGCCCGCAAGCTGAACGGCGCGCGCGAGATGGCCGGCGAGCACGACGCGATCGAAGGGCTCGAGCAGCTCGACAAGGTGATCGACATCGACCAGAGCCCGATCGGGCGCACGCCGCGCTCGAACCCCGCGACCTATACCGGCGCCTTCACCCCCATCCGCGAATGGTTCGCCGAGCTACCCGAGGCCAAGACGCGCGGCTACAAGCCGGGGCGCTTCTCCTTCAATGTCAAAGGCGGGCGCTGCGAGGCCTGCCAGGGCGACGGCGTGATCAAGATCGAGATGCACTTTTTGCCGGATATCTACGTCACCTGCGACGTGTGCAAGGGCAAGCGCTACGACCGCGAGACGCTGGAGATCAAGTTCAAGGGCAAGTCGATCGCCGACATTCTCGACATGACGGTCGAGGAGGCCGCCGATCTGTTCAAGGCGGTGCCGAGCGTGCGCGACAAGATGGAAACCTTGAAGCGCGTGGGCCTCGGCTATATCCATGTCGGCCAGCAGGCGACCACGCTGTCAGGCGGAGAGGCGCAACGCATCAAGCTGTCCAAGGAGCTGTCGAAGCGCGCCACCGGGCGCACGCTCTATATTCTCGATGAGCCCACCACCGGGCTTCACTTCCACGACGTGGCCAAGCTTTTGGAGGTGCTGCATGAGCTGGTCGACCAGGGCAACACGGTCGTCGTCATCGAGCACAATCTGGAAGTGATCAAGACCGCCGACTGGATCGTCGACCTCGGCCCCGAAGGCGGCGACGCCGGCGGCCATGTGGTGGCCATCGGCACGCCAGAGGAGATCGCCGTCACGCGCGAGAGCTACACGGGCCAATATCTGCGGCAGGTGCTGGATCGGCGCCGCAAGACCAAACGCCCCGCCGCGGCGGAGTAGTCAGGAGTTCTTTGTCGGCGAAGCTCGATCCAAGTAAGTGGTGAATAGGCGGATCACGAATTCCAGCCCCTCTCGCGCCGTCATCGGGACTCCTTTCAAGCGGCCTTGCGGAACGCCATGCACTGCATCCAGACCGCTATGTCGCGGGTCCTCAACATTCGCTTTGAATTGGTTGAGCTCGTGCTGGGTCGCGTATCCATGCCTCACAAGCGCATTGTCACCCTTGCCGACCAGTACATTGACCTTCTCGAAGGCAACCCGAAGCCTCTGCCACGAAATATCACCCGCGACTGCCTCGGCAATCTCAATGAGTTTTGGATCGGCAACGATACGCTTTGCGCGCTCCATGTCCTTGTCGATCGAAACGACCGCCTCGGTGGTACCATCCGTTCGCACGACCAACGAGCCGACACGACCACGTGCCTCGACACCGACGACGATCGCAACGGCCACATCTCTTCGACCTCCGGTTTGCAGGCGCGAGACAGCGCTTCCAAGTTGGACAGGACGATGATTGCCGTACCTTAATCGAGCGAAGCCGTTCAGGAGCATCAAGACGCTCTCGGCTTCAGCTCGCACTTCCTCTGAGTCAGAAAAGTCATCAAATTTCGCACCGCCAAGGACCTGCCGACCGTCCAGGCCCATCTCGATCGTGCATTCGCAGAGTGGGGAAACTTCTTTCAATACGCCAATGTCAAATTCGTCGCCGACAAGATCGATTTGCCACGTCATGCTCTTGGTTTGGTCCCAATCTGTGATTACCTGCCGGCTGCCAGATTAAGCCCTGAGGGTCCTCGAGTCTCGTCATGGCCGGCCTTGCCCCAGCCATCTACGATTTTGACTGCTCTCGGTCGGATTGAAAGAGCGTGGATGCCCGGCACAAGGCCGGGCATGACGAGGATACTCACGCGGCGTCGGCGGGCCGAACGCGCCGCGCTATTTCTGGCCCACGCTCGCGCTCGATCAGCGCGATGTCGTATTGGCTTTGCAGGTCGAGCCAGAATTGCGGGCGGTTGCCGAAATAGCGGCCGAGCCGGAGTGCGGTGTCGGCGGTGATCGAACGCCGTCCGTTGAGAATGTCGGTGATGCGTCCAGAGGGCACGCCGAGATCGAGCGAGAGGCGGTTGGCGCTCAAGCTCCGCGCTGCAAGCTCGCGCTTCAACAAACGGCCGGGATGTGCGACAGGCGGCATGGCTCTATCCTTTGTGATAATCGACAATCTCGACCTCGTAAGCGTCACCCTTGCGAAACTCGAAGCCGATGCGCCAGCGCGCATTCACGGTCATGGCCCACTGCCCTTTCCGGTCGCCCTTCAGTTTGTGCAGGCCGACACTCTTCAGCGGGCTGAGGTCTTGCAAGCTGGCGGCGGCATTGAGGGCCAGCAGCAAATCCACCGCCTTGTCGAAATCGAGACCCCGGAACTGGTTCGGCTGCTCGCCGTCCCACACTTTGCGGGTGGCGGCATTGCGCCAGGACCGGATCATGGCAACAGCGTACTACGCGAAACGGTTAACAGCAAGCATTGCAAGCAAGTACTTATCCCCGCCTCTCGCCGCGACGTTCCACTCTGCCCATCCCTCGTCCATGAGAACGCGAGCTCGCAGACCGTCTGCCCTCCAAGAAAGCCCTCCGCAGTTCCCCCTCTCCCCCTGTGGGAGAGGGCTTCCCACCGCGATCTTGCGTGCGACGCGCAAGCGGCGCGCTCGCAAGTCGCATGGCGGGAAGGGCGAGGGGTGATTCAGTCTTGACGCGGCTTCGCCGCTTACCCCTCACCGCTCGCGCGCGAGCGTGCTCCCCCACAAGGGGGGAGCGGGAGAATTGCGACCGCTTCGCACTTTTATCCCCGGTCCTCCCACCACGGCATCAGCGACACACCACACGGACGAGCTAGTTTCCGCAGACCTGGGAGCCGGAGGTGCAGACGAAGGGCACGGTGATGCCGGTAAAGCAGGTGGTGTAGGTGCGCGCCGTCACGAACGACCCGACGATGGCGTTGTTCGAGACCTCGCGCCGCACCGTCTTGAAGAACGGGTCGGGCTTGACCTTGTAGGGTTTCATCGAGATCGAGCGCCAACGCTTCTGCACCTTGAGCTCGTTTGCGCTCCGCGCCGCAAGGGCCTGAGACATGCTCAAGGCTTCTCCCTGCCAGTGACCGCCATGGGTTGCCGAAATTACCTGGCAACCCGCGAAAGCGGGCCCGACAAGAAGCGCGAGCAGGCTTGCCTGGAACAGGCCTGCCGCTCCAAGGACCAAGACCCTGATCGACCGACGCATAACCCCTCCCCTGGTTTAACGGCCTGGACGAAAGTGTTTTGCCAAGGTCAAATCGTCAGCGCAATCGTTACCGAAAGAGCACAGCCTGATCTGCCGGCTTGGGGGTAAAATCTGAACCTCATTTTTGGGGGCTGAGACACTGTGATGTGGCTACGGATCACGGTCGTTGCTGCCGTGCTGGCTCTGAGTGGTTGCGCGGCACAACGCGAAGAATATTTGGCCCAGCGCGACGCTCCGGACTTGTCCTTTAAGGGCCCGGCCCGCCCCCTGACTTTATCCTCAGCGCAGATCAAGCTGGTCCAGAAGGGCATCGCCGAAGGTCTGAAAGACTCGGGCCCTCCGAGCTTCGGCCGTAGCTACCGCGCCGGGATCAACGCGGACAGACAGATCGTGGTTTGCGGCTACGTCAATGGCAAGAGGTTCGCAGGCGTGTTTGCCAAGCCGGCGCGCGGCGCTCAGCAGTTCCTCCCGATCGGGGTCGGCATCGACGAGCAGGAGGAGGAGGCCGTCAAACAATACTGCCGAGACGACGGCATTTACCTGCCGCAGTGATGGGTTAGACCCATCCCGCCTTCGAAGCCCCTCGCCCCTTGTGGGAGAGGGCTTCCTGCCGCGATCTTGCGCGCGGCGCTTTCGAGCGGCGCGTTCGCAAGTCGCATGGCGGGAAGGGTGAGGGGTGATTCATTCTTGACGTGGCTTGGCCGCTTACCCCTCACCGCGCGCCAGAAGGCGCGCGTGCTCTCCCACAAGGGGAGAGCGGGACTAAACCAGCAGGGCTGTGGTCTATTTCGTCTCTCGGGGGATTGAGACCGTCCCTGGCCCCTTGCAATCGCCGAACGCGGGCGCGTCGGCATAGGTCAGGCAGGACGCCTTAGGGGTATCGCTCGGGCCAAGCGTCATCGGAAGCGTTAGATGACCCACCGCGCAGCCTGCAAGCGCGACCGGCAGCAACAGGATCAGGAGCCTTTTCGACATTGCTATCCCCGTGATCGTCCGGTGATCCGAACCAGCTCCATAGAGATATGGCCGGCAACGCCAATTGCAAGGGCTTCGGTCCCCTCGCCCCTTGAGGGAGAGGGCTTCCTGCCGCGATCTTGCGCGCGACGCTTTTGAGCGGCGCGTTCGCAAGTCGCATGGCGGGAAGGGTGAGGGGCGATTCATTTCCGACGCGGCTACGCCGCTTACCCCTCACCGCGCGCCAAAGGGCGCGCGTGCTCTCCCACAAGGGGAGAGCGGAGACTTTGCCGACGTCGCGAAACTTATCCCCGCCCCTCGGCGCGGCGGTACACTCCCCCCATCCCTCGTCCATGAGGACGCGAGCTCGCAGACCGTCTGCTTCTCGGGATGAGGGACGCGGCGCCTGAGGTGCCGGCGGACAAGCACGGGCTCTAGCGTTATGACGCGGTCCGTGGCGCCGGCAGGACAACGGACCAGCCTCAGGGGTCCTACATTCGCCGACCGCCTGGACTGGAACATGCCAGGTCGAATCTGCCTCGCCTCACTCGGGCGGGGCGGCACCAGCGGTAAGGGTGGCGCCGGGGCTAAAATATCGCCGCATAAGCGGGGCGCCGAGAGGCTGCCCACCAAAAAACGGATGCGGCCGCTCGGTGCCCCGCAGTCCTCCTCCGACGGAGGTCACGCTTTGACATGACCTCGCGCTCATCGGCGGCGAGGCGGCTCAGCATGCCTGGACCGGCCCGCTCGGCAGATGGAAGCGGGCGGCAGCTCAGAACGTCCTGTTCAATGAAATCCCGACGGATTGCGACGTGAGCTGCTGGTGCGCGAAGATGTTCGCCGTTCCCTCGCTGGTGAGGGGGCCGTTCGTATTGGAGAAGCTCGAGGAATATTTGATCTTATATTCGGCCGACCTGGCGAAGGTGTAGTTCAGGTCCAAGAACCAGGTCGGGTTCAAATAGTAGTCCACACCGATCTGCGCGGCCCCGCCCCACACCCAGTCGTTGCTCGAAAAACTGACGGGCGCGCCGGTCACGTCGACGGTGTTGCCGCCGATGACGGCATAGCCGACCGCATCGATGATTTTGGATTTGGTCCCGAACAGCGCGGGACCGCCCCCTGCGTACACAGAGAAATTGCCGAACGAGCGGCCGAGATAGGGCATCAAGGCGAGCTGATGCTTGATCTCAATTTGCGAGGAGCGGATCGGCACGAAGCCCGTGAAGGGAATGGTCATCGGCGTGCCGACGGTGGTGGTGAACGACCCGGCCTGCGGGATGCTGATGTGGTTATCGCTCGATGTCAGGTTGGGGTACTTGTACGAGAATTTAAGGCCTGCCAGCCAGGTGCCGTCGCCGAATTTCTCAAAATAGCCCAGTTGGGCGTCGGGCGCCAAGGTGGAATCGTCGCGGTTGTAATCGAAGAAGGCGCCTCCCGCCTGTCCATCGGCGACGAGGTCCGGACCGATAAAGACGTCGGAGACGCCCGAGACGCCTTTGAGGGCTTGGTCGAATCAATTGAAACTTCCGCCCAATCCCACGAAGAAACCGGTTTTCGGTATGCTCGATCCCGGCGATAAGCCCGCTCCTTGCGCCAATGTCGAAGTGGAAAAGGCGAGCAGACAAAGAGCCGTTAAGGCACCCAATTGCTTCGTCGTGAAAGCTCTCCTTGTAGGCATCGCGTAAGCTCCCCCATCGAACGCGGCTACGACCTTTCGGCCGTCAACAAGGTGAAACTTGGAAAAGAGCTGGCGTACACTCCATGTTCATCGGGGTGCTCGCCGAACCACAGACAACGCGTCGGCTCACAAGGCTTTATCTGATTCGGCCTCGCGATGGACCAGGCGAGGATGGGGTATCCAGCGGGATGAGGTGCCCTGCGGGCTTCGTTCGCTGCGAAGCACCCGGGCGGCGGCGCCCTGCGGCCCATAGCCTTCGGGCGACGGGCCGGGGCTCCGCCCGTGCCCATTACGAGGCCCGCGTCCCGCGCCGCGGCAACGGAGGCGCATGCCTTGTCAACGGCAGCCCTCTCACAGCGCCTGCATCACGGTGCCGAGTCCCTTCTTGAGGTCGTCGGCATTCATGACCGGCAGGAGCTCGACTTCCGCGTTGCACCCCATGAACAAGGGCTCGACGATACCGGGAATATCGGAGGCGTCCTTCATGTCGAAAAAAATCATCGCGCTGCGGAAGCCGCCTTCGGCGAAGAAATAGCTCGCCTCTGCGTTCAGCTTGCGGATGGTCGCTTCAAGCAGCTTGGCCAACGAACCGTCCTTGATGGTGCGGTTGCCGTCTTCGGTCGGGATCAGAATTTTCAGCATCATGCGCATGACGAACCTCCCTCTTTCTTGCCAAGCATAGCGGCGTTACCAGTTGGAAGAGAAGCAGATATCCACACGAGGAATTCGCGATGCCGAAACAGGCTCAGAAACCAAGGTGGGCGAGCAAGACCGCCAAGAGGCCACCCAAGCTCTGGTCGCAAGGTGTGACGGAGCACTCCAACGCGCTCGACCTGCAAAAGGGCGTGTTCGCGCTCAAGGACCCGAAGAAAATCGCGGCCTCGCTCAAGCGCTCGGCGGAGCAAAGCGAGCGGCGCAAGTCCGATCCCTACCGTTCGGCGATGTCGATGCTGACCTTCTATATCAACCGCGCGGGCAAGAACCTGTCGGATGCCGACCTCGCCCGTTTGGATAAGGCCAAGGACGAGCTGCGCAAGGCCTTCGGCAAGAAGGCGTCAAAATAGCCGCGACCTCACCCCT
Organism: Methyloceanibacter sp.; assembly: GCA_041500805.1. Taxonomy (GTDB): domain Bacteria; phylum Pseudomonadota; class Alphaproteobacteria; order Rhizobiales; family Methyloligellaceae; genus Methyloceanibacter. The sequence goes on along the minus strand of JBGQMX010000061.1, from coordinate 10,286 downwards.
CGCGATTGGGCGTGCCGAGGATGTGGCTCTTCGGCGGCAGCATCACCTGGTCGAAGTCTTGCGTGAACATCGCCGCGGCGAAGAAGGCGACGGCGCGCAGCGTCCCCGGGCCGGTGTTCTCGAGGTCGTGCCGCATCGGCGTCGGCAGGACGAAGACGTTCCGGCCCGACTTGATGGGTGGAGCCGTCTTCGAGATAGAGCTTACCGTGCCCGGCGATGATGTATTGCGTCTCCTCGGTGGCGTCGGTGTGCCAGCCGAGGCGGCCGCCGGGCTCGATCTCATAGACGATGGTCGAGGACGCGGTCGCCCCGTGTCCGCCATAGACGGCGAAGGCGCCCGACCAGCGGACGGCCGGGTCGGTCTCTCCCCAAACCTTGGTGCGCGCAAGCCTGTCGGATGCGACCACTTGAACCTTGCCCGGGGTCGGTTTGGGCGTTGCCGGCCTTGGCTTGGCCGAAGCTGTCGCTGCTGGAAGCATCTCTCGGTCCTCCATGCTGGTGCAGGAAGGAGCGTAGCCCTGGCTCGTGCTGCGGCGAACGAAGCTGCGCAGTCCCGGTTAGGCGGGAGTGTCGGCACAATCTCGCATTCGAGTCGAAATGCGCCGATCTCGCTGCCGCGAAAGCACGCCTTCACAGACTGCCACCTATTATCTGGACAGCCTTTGGATTAAACCCGGAGGTGCAGGATCATCGAAATTCATTTGGCGCGTGAGCAGTCCAAGGGAGGGAAAAAATGATCAGGTTCTGGTGTCTTGCAGTCGCATGTCTCATGTTGGGCAGCTTGGCGGCGGCGGCGGCCGTCTCGGGCACGCAGCAGCTCACGCCCAGATCGCATCAAGCAGACGCCGCTCAGTCCGATGGCTCCATGCGCACGGCCATGGTCTATTGCGAGATCAAGCACTGGATTTCAAGCAAGTGCATGGGCCACGACTTGTTTCATTGCGACAACCGGGAGGACCACAACTGCAAGGTCGTAAGCAAATGCAAGCCTTACTATCCTGCAAAGCACTGCGCTGCGTAGCTGCCCGGGTCGGCTCACGCCGCGGCGAGCTCCTGATCCAAGGCGGTCGCACGTTGCAGCGCGGGCCGCTGCTCGAGGCGCCCGACATACGCCTTAAACTCCGGGCGCTCGGGGACCAGATTGAACATCATGCCCCAGCGCAACATGGAACCGACCACCACGTCGGCGGCAGTGAACTGCTCGCCCAAGAGGTACGGGCCTTTGGCGACGGCCTTCGCCACCACGCCCATGACGGTATCGAAGTCGCCATAGCCGATCATGCCGCGGCGCGGCTCCTCTTTGCGCGGGGCCGCGCGATCCATGACCGCGGCCTCGATGCAGCTCGGGCTGAAGAACAGCCATTTGAGATAAGGCCCGCGCCGCGGGTCGCCGACGGGAATGTTCAGCCGCGCGTGCGGAAACTCGTCGGCGAGATAGGTGCAGATGGCGGCCGCCTCGGTGATCACCGCATCGCCATGCTTGAGCGCCGGCACTTTGCCCATGGGATTGACGGCGAGATAATCGGGCGCAAGCTGCTCGCCCTTGGCGAGACTCAAAAGATGAATGTCATAGGGCTCGCCAAGTTCTTCCAGCATCCAGCGGACGATCGACGAGCGCGACGGCGCAGCATGATAGAGCGTGAGCTTGGCCATTTCGATTCTCCCCAGGTTCCGCGACCGGCATGCTTGGCTAGACGATCGCTGTGGCTTGATTGTGAAGACGCAGGCATGATCGAAGCATGATTTTAGAGGCGCCCATCGGGGCAGAACCATAGGCACGGCAGATGATCAAGCCACGCAAATTCTCGCTGAAGTTGGGCAACTTCATGATGCTGGCCATGTTGGCGGCCGGGACTATCAGCTCTGCCGGCGCTGCGGCCGCCGACCCACCCTATGTCGGCAAGTGGGCGGCAACGCTTGCGCTCTGCAAGAACGGCCAGGAGATGGAGATCGCTCCTCTTTTCGTCACGACGAGCGGCTACGATCAGCATGAGGGCCACTGCAGTTTCAAGTCGCAGCCCAAGGCCACCAAGACCGGAAGCTGGCGCGCCAAAGCCGAGTGCTCGGTCGAAGGCGACAAGCAAACCCATGACGTCAAGCTTTCGGTGAAGGGCAGCCGCCTCACTCTCCGCGATGAGAATGCCGCTCACGTCTTTGAACGCTGCCCTTAAAGCCTTGGCAGAAAGGCGGGCGCGATACCATGGCGGCCACCGCCTCTATCCAGAGTTGTGTTTCTTGATATCACAATCTATAGTGTAGTGCCCCTGCGGAGGCAGGGAGCTCATTGCTTCACACGCAAAGGGGGGCTCAAATGATCGCGAACGCTGTCGCGGACACCTCTCACCACAATGGACGAGTGAATTTCAAGCGCGCCGAGGACGCGGGCCTGATCGGTGTCATTCAAAAGGCAACCCAAGGAGAGGCCTATGTCGACGGGACCTTCAAGACCAATCGAAAGGCGGCTCTGGATGCCGGTCTGCTGTTCGGCGCCTATCATTTCGGTACCGGCGCCAGCGGCGTGAGTCAGGCACAGCATTTCCTGGATACGGTCGAGCCGGATGCGAAGACCGTCGTCGTGCTGGATTTCGAGGACAATTCGGTGGGGACGACCATGCCGCTCGAGGAGGCGCGCGCCTTCGTCACCCATATCCACAGCGAGCTGAAACGGTGGCCAGTGTTTTACAGCGGGCACACTATCAAGCGTGTCCTTGGTACGGCGGTGGACCCTGTTTTGAAGAATTGTGCGCTTTGGCTTGCTCAATACGGACCGACGCCGGTCGTTCCTCCGTGCTGGTCGGGCTGGACCTTGTGGCAATACACCGATGGCGGCGTCGGTCCGGAGCCCCACAACGTCCCAGGCATCGGCAATTGCGACCGGGACAAGTTCAGCGGTGACGAAGCGAAACTAAAGTCCTGGTGGGGAACGTAATGGGCAGCGTCTCCTGAGAGAGAAGACCGCTTGCCCTAGCCCTGCTCGCTCTTGGCCCAGCCCTCGACCTCGCCGATCCAATGCTCGGCGTGCTGGCAAAATGTGCCGAGCACGGCATCGAAGGCGGCCGTTGCGGCTTCTTCAATGCCGCGGTCGGTCTGCAGATCCTCGAAGACTTGCCGGTAGTCGGCATAGCCCTGCATCTCCTCCCAGCGATGCCACCAGAAATCGCCGATGAAGAAGAACCTGATCCAGGAGAAGAGGCAGTCGGTCCAGTCCTCGAGATAATAGCGGAGGTGAATGCTCGGGCCGCAGAGATAGACATCGGCGCCGCGAAGGATCTCGGCTCCGCTTGCCGCGCAATCCTCACGGGTTGCGACCTCGACGAGCCTGCCGTCGAGAACCGGATAGTCCGGGCATTCGAGGAAGACGAAGCTCATGCGGTCGGCGCCGGGATAGAGTCCGCGCGGATCGAACAGCTTGAAGTCGAGCCCGCGCAGACGCGCGTTGTTGATCGCGATCAGCGGAGGGCCCTTGGCCTTGGGGTCGTCGATGAGGGTGAGCCCCTCTTCGCTCGCCCTCGCGGCGATCGCCTCAGGGTCCGGGCCGACCCAGCTTGACACCAGGATCGAGCCGGAGATCGGCCGGTCAATGCTCTCGATATTGGCGCGGGCGCGCGCGGCCTCCCCGCGTTGCTCGCTCAACGCATTCAAGACGAAGGGCCGCTCTGGCTGGCTCAGGCGGAGATATGCGTCGCTACGCGCGGCAAGGCGATGCAGATGGCCGAGCATCCGGTAGCGGGTCTCGGGATCCTGGCATTTGCCTTTCCAGGCGACGGCAACGGAGGCCATAGGCTGATCGTCCTCCGTGCAGGCGTTGGAAGCCAAGGGGAAGCGGCAGATTGCCCCTCTCAAGGGATGGGCGCAAGCCATGTCCCTGAAAAGGGTTGCTTCGAAATTCACCGACGCCCCTTGCAAGGACGCCCGCCTCGCGCCTTGGCGTGGCGGCACGCTATAGTGACAGGAGAGATCGGGGGGGCGCCCATGGCGGACTGGGACAATTTCTACATGCTTGCCGGGGGTACCGCAGGAACGCTGATCGGCCTCATCTTCATCGTCATCACGCTCGGCATGGAGCACAGCAAGGCGGGCGACGAGGTGCGCACGCGCCTTTTCGTCACCCCGATCCTCGTCCATTTCGCGTGCCTGCTCATCATTGCGCTCGTGATGGTGGCGCCGACCTCCGCCATGACGCGGGCGTTGGCGCTGGGGGCGATCGGTTGCGCGGGGCTCGCTTACGTGACCAATCTCGCGCTCATGTCGCAACGGCGAACCGGCTCCGAGGATCGCGAGCTCTTGTGGGACGTGCTGCTGCCAATCGCGAGCTATGTGCTGGTTGCGGTCGCAGCGGCTTCATGGGCGCTTGAGGCCCCCTTCGCCAATATGACCGGCGCCGTCGCTGTCGTGCTGCTCCTCGTCACCGCGCTCCGCAACAGCTGGACGGTCACGCTCGCCATCGCGGGCCGCCATAGGTGAAATTGTCGCGAGAGCAGAGTCTAGCCGCAAACGCGAGAAGGGCTAACGGCGTGGCGGCTCAGAGCGACCACGCCGTTCCCAGACCATGCAGACAAGCGGGCTGCGCTGCCCGCTTGTTACCAAGAATGTCTCCGCCGATCAGGCCTTGGCGTGGGCGCGGGGCGATCCTGCTCCGGCCAGCATGCCAGCCACCTTCTCCGACACATAGCCGAACACGGCGCCGACGATCATCGACAGGATGATGACGACGACCGGGTTGGCCATGGAGGCCGCCGTCAGGTTGGCAGGCCCGTCGGCGGTCATCAGGGTCAGTGCGACGACGGAGGCAAAGCCATAGACCTGCGCCGGGATGGCGGCGAAGAGCGGGATATTGGCAAGCAGCACCATGGCTGCCACGCCGATGCCGACGCAAATCCCCGCCCAAATCGGCACGCCAAGCTTGTCGCCGACACCCGTCCGCAGGGCGACGTAAAGGGTAATCCCGCCGATAATGGCCCCGGCGGCGTTGCCGAGAATCGCTGATTGCAGGCCGTGTTCCTTGCCACCGCAATGGAAGAAGCACCCCCAGGCGATAAAGGCGGCCCAGATCGCAAGCGCGCCGCCGAGCGGCCCGAGGAAGAGCCATGCGGCGATGCCGCCAAGCACACCTACGCTGATTGCAAGAGCTGTATTCGCGGACATCTCACCCCCCTTTGTGGTGGAAGAGCGGGCGGATGCGCCGAATTGCCGGCGGTCCACCGGCCCAATGATCGGAAGCCTATTTTTTTACCAAGCCGATTCGGGCCTCCGCCCAGTCGAAAATGGCCGCAATTTGAACACCAATTCACCACTATGCCCAATCGATAGCCATTTCAGGTAATAGCCCAGGCCGGAAAGCGGCGCTTCCTGAATTGAAAGGGCAAGTGGTGCGTGCCTAGGTTGCGACCATGGCAGACGAAGTCCATGTGATTGGTGGGGGGCTTGCGGGAAGCGAGGCGGCCTGGCAGCTGGCGCAGGCCCGCGTGCCCGTCGTGCTCCACGAGATGCGCCCGGTGCGCCAGACCGAGGCGCACCAGACCGGGGCGCTTGCCGAGCTCGTCTGCTCGAATTCCTTTCGCTCCGACGAATGGGAAACCAACGCCGTAGGCCTGCTGCACGAGGAGATGCGCCGCTTGGGCTCTCTGATCATGGCGGCAGCCGACGCCCACAAGCTGCCGGCCGGCGGGGCGCTGGCGGTCGACCGCGACGGCTTTGCCGCGGAAGTCACGCGGGCCCTCGAGGCCCATGCCCTGATCGAGATCGCCCGCGAGGAGATCGGCGGGCTGCCGCCCACTCAGTGGGACAGCGTCGTCGTGGCGACGGGGCCCCTCACCTCACCTGCGCTCGCCACAGCGATCCAGGCGCTGACCGGCGAAGCCGAGCTTGCCTTCTTCGACGCCATCGCCCCCATCGTCCATGGTGAGACGATCGACATGGAGGTCTGCTGGCTCCAGTCCCGCTACGACAAAGCGGGGCCCGGCGGGGGCGTCGCCGACTACATCAACTGCCCGCTCGACAAGAGCCAATACGATGCATTTATCGCGGCCCTGCTCGAAGCGGAGAAGACCGCGTTCAAAGATTTCGAGGCGGCGACGCCCTATTTCGAGGGCTGTCTGCCCATCGAGGTGATGGCGGAAAGAGGCCCCGACACGCTCCGCTACGGTCCCATGAAGCCGGTCGGTCTCACCAACCCGCGCCAGCCCGACGTGAAGCCCCACGCCGTGGTGCAGCTTCGCCAGGACAATGCGCTCGGCACGCTGTGGAACATGGTGGGCTTCCAGACCAAGCTCAAACATGGGGAGCAGGCGCGCGTGTTCCGCACCATCCCCGGGCTTGAGCGCGCCGAGTTCGCAAGGCTCGGCGGGCTGCATCGCAACACCTTCCTCAACAGCCCAAAACTGTTGGACGACCAGCTTCGCCTCAAGGCCGATCCGCGCTTGCGCTTCGCCGGACAGATCACCGGGGTGGAGGGCTATGTCGAGTCTGCGGCGATCGGGCTCATCGCCGGGCGCTTCGCCGCGGCGGAGCGGCTCGGGCTTAGGTTGTCGCCGCCCCCGCCGACCACGGCACTTGGGGCGCTTCTGCACCACATCACCGGCGGGCATCTCAGCGTGGGCGGCGAAGGAAGTGCGCGGAGCTTCCAGCCGATGAACGTCAATTTCGGCCTGTTTCCGCCGATCGCGGCACCGTCTCATCCACGTGGGAAAGGCCCGCGCAGCAGCAAGGCCTTCGAGAAGAAGCGCGCGCTTGCGTTCCGCGCGCTGGCCGATCTCGACTTCTGGCTCGCCCGTCCCGCTTCGGTCGCCGCGGAGTAGCGCCCCTCACTCGGTGCGGCCGAGAACCAGCCACATGCGCAAGAGCGACAGCTCAAAATCCGGCTCCTTGTAACTGCCGTTCAGATTGTCGATCAGGACGGTGCCGGTCAGAGCGGTGCCTGAGCCCTTGATCTCGAGAGGCCGGTGATCCTCGGTCAGCGGCCACCCTCTCCGGTAGATCTCCTTCACCGCGTCCCTGATGTCGAATTTGACCTCGTCCCCATTCTCCAGACGCGCCGTGAGCAGGTTGTCGGCAAGCTCGAGATGCACGGTGCCGAGACCTTTGACGGTGACGGTCTGCGGTGGAATGGGCGCGAGCACTGGGCCGCCCGACTGGAACACGACCGGGCCGATGACGTGGGCGTCCTTGGGCAGCGCGACCACCGCGGGCACATCGGAATAATGGGTGAAATAGGCGACGCCCGGCGTGTTTCCCACATCGGGGCGAAGTCCAAGCGCCACGAGCACGTCGCGCGCGGTCTCTTCCGGCGTCTTGCTGGGAGCGAAAGGATCGTTGGGCAGGCCCTCGAACCATGGCGTCAGCACGCCGAGCGCGCGGTGGGTGTTGAGATACCATTCGATGGTCCGCACCCGCCCGGCATCGGTGCCGAGTGGATTCTCCGCGCCGCCCTCTGACCGCGCCACGATCTTCCCGTCCGCGAGCATCCCCTTGGCGGTGAGGATCGAGGCAAGCTCGGCCTTTTGGCTCATGATCGAGAAGCCGACCATGCCGCCTGGCCCGAAAGAGGCCGCAAGTAGGAGGAGCGCCAGCACGCCCGGCACGAGCCTCAAGTCGAAGTCGCCACCGCGCAGGACGCGGATGACCGCGAGGATCAGCGCCCAGACGCCCACGAGCACCATCAAATAGCGGTCCTCGGTGAGGCCGTAGTCGCCGATGCGCCGGGAGACGGCGATGAAGAGCAGCACCACCGGCAAGGCGGCGAGCCACACCCAATAGCGCCAGAACAGGCGAACGAGCGGGCCGCCCGTCTCGCGGACCGGATAGCCGAGGAGGAGCGTCGCGGCGCCCACGAGGAGATAGCCCACGACCATGCTGCCAAGCGTGCCCTTGGGCAGCTCCCAGGCGAGCACGATCTTGATGGCGTAGGCGTAGAGGATGGCGGTGTAGACGAGGAGGAGCGGGACGAGCACGAACTTCACGAGCGCGGCCACCGCGCGCATGGTGAAGTCCCCTTCCTCGCGTTCGGTGATGGGGTCGGTGAAGCTTCGTGGCGCGAAAGCGAGGAAGCTCACCGGCGCCACGAAACTGAGGCACACGGTCCAGATATATTCGTCGGTCTCCGAGGACAGGGTGATGCCGAAGAGCAGCTGCAGCGTCTCATGAATGATGTAGAGGCCTGCGCCCAACAGGGCCGCGCCGACCAGCGCGAGCAGGGCGCCGAGCCAGAGCCGGTGATTGAACAGCCAGAAAGTGGCGTTGCTCTCTTTGCGGCCAAGATGGCCCGAAAGGCCGACGAGAAGGACAAGCGCTCCGAGGATAAGCGACGGACTGAACCAGATGTCCCATTGAAGCCAGAACAGACATGCAATCACGACGATCCCGAGCACCCACAACAAGACGCGCGTGAAGAGGGCCCGCCTCTGGGACTCGACGTAGAGATCGACGGCGACCACCCACAGAAACGAGGCGGCGAGAGCGCCCATGACTCTCTGCTCGACATCGCCGTTGTCGTGAAAGAGCTTGTAGAGGGTGAGCAGCCCGGCGATGAGGATCGCGAGCGGGAAGCGCGCAGCTGCGGCGCTCACATCGGGGAGCCGGCTTCGCCACCAAGACCTGAATGCTCGCTCGCCCATTTCGGCCTCCCGCGTCCCTCGCGCTACCGGAAGCGCGCCATGCGCCAAAACCGGTAGAGGGGGTTGATACCGGCGATCTCTCCTAAGGGATCGCGTCCGCTCTTCTCCAACGCCGCAAGATAAGGGTCAACCAGGCAAAGCGGCAGGAAGGCCTTCCGCCCAGAGGCGCCCAGCTCGGCAATAGGAGCCTTAGCCCCGTCCAAGGCCATGCGCGCCTTTTCTCGCAACTCCGCGAGCAGGTTAAGGAGACCTTCGCTCGTCTTGCCCGCAAGAATGTCCTCTGGCGAGGTCCCGTGGCGTACGAGCGCATCGACCGGAAGGTAGACGCGGCCTTGCGCGGCGTGGATCGGCAACGCCCGCATCAGCCCGACGAGACCGTAAGCTAGGCCGGCAGACTGCGAAGCGCGTTCCAGAGTTTTGCCCTGTGCACCGACGATCTCCGCGGCCAGGAAAAAGAGGGCAGTGGCGGTATCGCGGAGATAAGCCTCAAGCGCCGGCCAATCCAGCATGATCCTTTCGGCGATGTCGAAGTTGCGGGCATCGATGAGCGCGGCGATGTGACGAGGCGAGAGGCCGCGACGGCGCATTATGGCGCCAAAGGCGTCGCCGACGGGATGACCGGTGATCCAGCCCTTTGCCGAACGCTCCAGCGCCTCGCGCCACCATTGCAGGCGGATGGCGCCGAGATCGGGCTCGCTCACCTGCTCGGCGATGCGGGCGAGCTCGACGTTGAAGGCGTAAAGGGCAAAGAGGGCGGCGCGCGCCTCAGGCGGGGCGAACAGGGCGGCGAGGCTGCGGTCGGGATCGCCTTCCCGCGCGATGCGTCTTACGGTGTCGCCCTGCTCGGCCTCATGCAAGGTCCGCTCACCTCAACCGTCAGGCTCAAATGCGCGCCGGGGCCGCTCCCCTGCCCTTGGCGGGCGCCGCAGCCGCGCTGAACGCCTCGCGCTTGACCCCCAGGATCAATTGCAGCGGCGATGCGACGAAGATCGACGAGTAAGCGCCGATGACGATGCCCCAGCACATGGCCAGGGCGAAGCCGAAGATCGCCTCGCCGCCGACAATGAGGAAGGGCATCATGGCGAGGAAGGTGGTGACGTGGGTCAGCACCGTGCGCGAGAGCGTCTCGTTGATGGAGAGATCGAGCAGCTCGACCAGCGGCATGCGCTTATATTTGCGCAAATTCTCTCGCACCCGGTCGAAGATCACCACCTTGTCGTTGAGCGAATAGCCGATGATGGTGAGAATGGCCGCGATGCTCGACAGGTTGAATTCGAGCTGGAGCGCGGAATAGAGCCCGATGGTGCCGGTGACGTCGTGGATCAGGGACGCGATTGCCGCCACGGCAAACTGCCATTCGAAGCGGAACCACACATAGATCAGAATGCCGAGCATGGCCACGACGACGGCGATGGTGCCGCTCGCGATCAGCTCGGAGGACACGGTGGGGCCCACGATCTCGACGCGGCGGTATTCGACCGTGTCGCCGAGCGCCTGCTTCACCTTGGCGATCGAGGCCTGCTGCTGTTGCTCCGTCGGCTGGGCAGCGATGCGAATGAGGATCGCGTTCGGCGCTCCGAATTCCTGGATCTGCACCTCGCCAAGGCCGAGCCCGCTCATCTTGCTACGAATGTCGGAGAGATTGGCCGGGCTTTCCTTGGTCTGAATCTCGAT
>JBGQMX010000060.1:0-17809 GCA_041500805.1 Methyloceanibacter sp. | reverse complement strand
GTTCGGTACAATCTCAGCCGGTCTGGCTGCCTTCTCGGGCCATAGCCCTAAACCTCTGAGGGCGGCGATAACCGACTCCCTAGGGCAACCAGCGTGGCACTTCACGAGGATCGACTTATCGCCATCCTTAAGGCCGAGGCTCGGGTCCTTGTCGTCGTGGCAGGGGCAACGACACGTCCACCAACCATTACTGCCCTGCTTGGCTTTACCGAGGGCTGTGGCGATCTCGGCGGCGTTCACTCCTCGGACTCCCGCAACCGGCGTCGCCGCTTTCGGTCCCAATCGCCGAGCGTCTCAAGCGGCTCCCCTCGCCGGTCAAGCTCACTAAGGATCATCGCGTTGGCACACAGAAAGAAGTCAACGAGCCAACGAAGCTTGTCTGCCGACATCTCGCTAAGCTCAGCCTCGAACTCGGCCTCGAACTTGGGATTCAGGCGGAAGGTCATCGCACCCTCCCGCCGTCGCGCTCGGCCTCGCGCTCGGCGATCCACTCGTCCAACTGGGCTTCGGTCCAAGCGGGCCGCCTCTCCGACAAATAGAGGGGCCTCGGGAACTTTCCGGCCTGCCACAGGCGGCGGAGATAATTTCGACTGTACGTGATGCCCTTCAAAGCGAGGGTGTCTAACGTGAAAAGCCGCCCCGGCGGACGCTTAGGCGCGGGCTTAGGGCGCGGCAGATCGTCGGGCCATAACGCACCAACGTGCTCCGACTTCGAACTCTGGATTGGGGACACGGGAAACGCTCCTAGTTAGGACTCAAGAGCGTTTTTAAGGGTGCCTAGGGCTGCGCCGTTACCTCTCTATCTACCCCCACGTAAAAGGGGGACGTGTACAGATGAACTTCTAGCTTGGTCGAGACTTACAGCTTGCCTTTAAGGATCGACTCCGCGGAGAGTTCTACACCGTGATCGTGGAGCCAGCGTCTGACGTGCTCGGCAGCTTTCTTGGCGGACCCGAGTTCTTGCTTCTTGCGCTTGTAAAGGCTTCTGGCGAATATCTTTCTCAGCCGCATCTCTCTCCGCGACTTAAACGGCTTGCGTCCCGGCTGGCCCGCTTCAAGGAGGACGGCAGCCTGCGCTACCATCCAGGTCGGTACGCCGGTAATTCCCTCCTCATCACCAACCGCTATCACGACCGCCTGCTTGAAGGTCGCGACAATGTCGTCGCGCCTAAGCGGCCCAAACAGCCTTTCGCATTTCGTCTTGTCGAGCAGGGCAGCGCGAACCTCGTCGAGCGAGGGCAGCTTGCTCACGCCCGCGCCCTTTCGATTGCGACCACGTTGGGCGGCGGCGGCTCGACTATCGAGCGCAGCCGTGTGCCCCAAAGCTCTAAAGCCTCGCGCCGTTCATCGAGCGCCTCGTGCCTGTCGTAAACGGCAGCCAGTCCTTTGCGACCGTGTCCGATCACGAGTTCGGCAATCTCGGTCGGCACGCGAAGCTGCGACAACCGCGTTCTGACTGTTCGCCGGAGGTCGTGCGTGACATAGGGCTCGGGATCGCGCCCAAGCTCCTCGGCAACAAGTGCGTCCAATCCCGACTTCGCCTTGCTAAAACCGTTGATGGGGATGCGGCCGTAGCGCGTCGAGAAGACAAAGTCGCCTTCGGTCCAACGCGGCAGCCCTTCGAGTAATTCAACAGCGTCTGGCGCTAGCGGGACGAGATGCGTGGCGTTTGACTTGAACCTTTCGGGCGGGACGGTCCACAACCGCGATGGTAAGTCGAACTCAGACCAGCGTGCACCGCTCGCCTCAGAAAGGCGAGCGCCGGTCAGGAGCAAAAGCCTGTAGAGCGAGCCGAGGGGGTAGCCAAGCGTCCCGGTCGCCTTCCATATTGCTCTTAATTCGTCATCGGCGAGCACTCGGGTGCGATGGTGTTTCGGCCCGATTAGCTTGTTGGGCTTTAGCCGGTCGCAAGGCGAAATCTCAACGCCGAACTCTTCTTGGGCTATGGCCCAGTTGTAGAAGGTCCTGGCGTGCCCGAGAATGTGATGCGCCTGAAATAGCGCCCCCCGGTCACGTATCTCGCCGACCATCTTAGCGATGTCGCGGCGAGTTACATCTACAAGGGCGACGCGACCGAAGCGGGGCATCAACTCCTTGCGTATCTCGCGCTCAACGGCCTTCGCCTTGCGGGTCTTCCTGACGTGTCGGGCGATGTACTTCTCCATAGCCGCGCCGAAAGTGGCCCGGCCCTCCTCCGCCAGCCGGGCGGCCTGTGCCTCTGCCTTGGGGTCGCGGCCCTGGCCCGCTAGCTCAAGCCACTCCTTGGCCTTCCTCCGGGCTTCGGCGAGGCTAATCTTGCCGACATCCCCGATCTTTCGCCGGGAGGGCTCGCCGTTGAAGCGGGTATAGAGGACGAAGCTCTTTTTCCCGGTGTCGGTCACCCTGACGCCGAAACCGGAAACAAGCTCATCCCAGACCTCGACGCGCTTGCCTGCCGGGGCAGCCTTGAGCCCTCGGATAGTCACGTCGGTTACGCGGCATTTCTTGTTCATCCTAGACCTCCACCTCGCCCTCTCGGGGCTACGTTCCGGGCTACGAATTGGTAGGGCTGGCTCGTAGCCCCGTAAGATTGCCTACGAGTGTCTATATAGGCTAGACACAATGCTACGTAAAGGGTTCAGGGAGGAAAAAGGTTTGCCTAGCGACCGCTAGGTTGCCCTAAGTTAGGGTATATCGAGCGGCTCATAACCGTCTGGTTGGAGGTTCGAGCCCTCCCGGGCCCACCAATTCCCCCAGTGACTTAGCGAAACGTTGCCGATTTGGCGCGGTGCTGTCAGTCACAGATGATGGCTTGTTAGCTGCCTGCGGGCGCTGGTTGTGGCAGTGTTGGGAGCTTCAGGGAGTCAGGTGGAATTGGCAGATCCAAGCCAAGGCGTGCGAAGAACGTTCCGAACCGGCTGGACAGCGCTTCTTTGTAGGGAGACTTCAGGCGCAGACGCCACCCTCTCCGTTGCGCTACTCGTCGGGCCACCTCGATTGGCAGCGTATAAACCTGTTGAAAGCGGACGACGCTGACTTCACGATTCAGAGCGGGGTGCTTGCTACTGTTGAAGCCGTCAAGAACGAAGAAGGCCGGTAGTTTCATCGCGGCCGCTTCTTTAAGAAGTCCATTATTTTTTATCGTGTGATCAGGGTCTTTTCTCACCTCGGTCAAAGTCTGAAGCGGGCACAGCACGACTTGCTGCACTTTCTGAGCTCCCTGACCGATTTGCAGGTCACAGCTTTGAGTGAGCACGATGACGTCGTAGTCGTTTGCCTGCCATTCGACCTCCGGCTCCTCTCCAACACTGACGTCTTCGGATAGCGGCACCTTGTCGAAAAAGAATATCGGGCAGTCGCGAAGAATGTCGCCTTGCTCAAGGCCCCCGCCGCGTACCAGCTTGTACCAGCTCTTAGCGACCATCGTTTTGATCACCGGTACCTAGCTGAGGATTTTCCCACGCCCCATGTATTTGATCCGCGCCCTGCCGGTGTAGACGCGCTTGGGCCGCGCGAACGAGTGCGATGGCGGCTCAGGGTATTTCACCGAGATCATGATTTGGCCCAGGAGCTGCGCAGCCGCGCGGGCCGCTGCAAGATAGGATGCGTTGCCAGCCTGAGACAGGCTGACTGGCTCTGGCAGCTCGACAACTGGTCTGAAGCGGTCCACCGGCGGCATGCCCCAGACACCGGGCGCCGTAGCGGTGCCAGACGTCGCATCAGAAACATACAACATCAGAGCGTTCATCGGTTGAGAAGCCTCTCTAGGGCTGGGCTTTTTGCGTTCGCAAATATCGTCCAGATGTCCTCGTGCATTTCTTCCACCTTGCTGCCTACGTCGGCTGCTGCAATTTCCTGCTCTCGAATACGATCGATGTCGAAGATTAAGCTGCCGAAGGGCTCAGCTGCGACACTGGTATCGTGAGCCAGAGTGACAATTAGGCGATTGTGCCGATCTAAACGCTTCTCTAGTCGGCTGAGGAAGCTAGGACCTGACGTCAGGACTGCTTTGGGAACTACGTCGTTCTCTAGAATCCAGTGACCGGGGCTTTCCGTGGCGCTCAAGCGATTAATTCGGTTGATGTAGCGCATTCCCAATCGAGTAATTGAAGTGGGAGCGATAACTTCCGAAACAAGAGGCCAAACACGAAGCAGCTCTGCTTTGAGCTGCGTCCAACCCATGTATGGCCGAACCGCGTTTATCGTAAATTTGTTCTGCCAAATCTGGATCGCGAGTGGAGCGGTTCGGTGCTGGAATTTGAGTTTGAGCTGGGGCGAGGAAAATTGGGGAACAGGTCCTGTCGGGCCGATAGCAAAAGCCAAACCCTGTTCCGTTACCGTTTCTAGCTCCGGGTACTGATCTCGCAATCGCTCAAGCAAGGGAGTTGGCTTGGCCGGAGACCACGCCACATCACTCGCGACCGGAAAATGAATTTCGCAGATCGCTTCTTGAATAGTAGGGTTGGGATAACTTGGATGCGGCAAAGAACCTGCTTCGAGAGACTCGATTCGGCAACCCATACTATATCAGATGCACACTCTGGGGGATATCCAGTTGGCCGCCGCGCGGGGGAGTGGTCGCGGGCTCTGGGCTAGTTAGCTAACCTGATCAGCGCGCCCCTAAAACCCGTAGCCGAGCAGGGCGATCTCGGGCGCATACCAGTCGGCGACCAGCTCCCGCGTGCGATCTGAATAATAGCTGCGATAGCCGAGCGTCCCGTCACGGGTTGCGGTGACGTTGGTGCGCGGCACCTCCAAGCGGCGGTCCACGCCGGCCATCTGAAGCGCCTTGTTGAGGTCCGCTTCCAGGCTCTCGTAGCGGCCGACGAAATCGACCGCGAGTGCGCTGTCGATCGTGTATTGCGCATAATTGGTGACGTAGGCGCGCCGGCGATTCCCCATGAAGCGCTCGAAGCTCGGCCGGAAGCGCTTGGTCTTGGTCTTGTAGAGATACCAGGACACCTGCCGGTCCCAAGGATTGCGGTCGAAGGCGAATTTGAAATAGCTGCCCCACACCTCCTCGCCGACATAGGCGCGCACAAGCGATGCCGGCATATGCTCGTAAAAGCCGACGCTCGGATGGTAATAGCGCTCGGGCCGCATCAGCAGCCGCCGCAGAAGCGGCCGCTTCGGTTTGAGCTTATGCTCGATGCGATAGTTCTGCGGCGGCGGTCCTTTGCGGTCCTGCTCGCTCTCCTCCCGATAGGGCGTGATCACGTCCAAAGGCCCGCACAGCGCCGAGAGCGCGGCCTCTATTGCCGTGCCGGCGGTCTTCTTCGTCTTCAGGAAGATGAATTTGTGCTCGTGGGAGATGATCATGCGCGGAGGGTCGTGGGGCTTGTGCGGAACAGCTTACACGTCATTCCGGCGCAAGCCGGAATCCAGCGATATATGTTCACGCTGCTTGCTCTGGATACCGGCTTTCGCCGGTATGACAAACTCCTTCTCTCAGCCTCTCAGAACGCGTAGTCGAGGAGCTCGATTTCCCGCGCGTACCAGCCGCCGACGATAGCACTTGTGTCGTCGTCGTAATAATCGCGATAGGGCCTTGCATCCTTGCGGAAGGTGGTCTTGGCGCGGGGCAGTGCAGCGTCGAGAGTGAGCCCCACCTGCTCAAGGGCGTGCTTTACGTCTTGCTCGAGGGTCTCGAAGCGGCCGACGAAATCGACCGCCACGTCGCCGTCGATGGAATAGATCTCGTAGTTGTTGATGCGCGCGCGCCGGTCCTTATGGATGAAGCTCGCGAAGGGCGGCGGCTCAGCCGCGTGGCGATAGCGGTGGTGATAGAACGAGACCTGCCGGTCCCAGGGATTGCGGTCGAAGGCAAATTTGAAATAGCTCCGCCAGACTTTGTCGTCGTTGATAAGTGCGCGGGCCTCGACCGCCTTCATGTGATTGTAGAAGCCGTAATCCTCGGCGGTGAATTTCAGGAAGCGGCGCTTCCATAGAGGCCGCGGACTGTTCCACCAGCCATGGCGGCGCCAGTTCTGCGCGCCTCGCCGTCCTTCGCGTAAGCCCTCGTCGATCTTGGTCAGCGGCGTGATGATGTCGTCAGGCCCGCATAGCGCGCTCAAGGCGATCTCGACGCTCGTTCCCGCCGTCTTCTTGGTCTTGAGGAATATGAATTTGTGCTCGTGGGAAACGATCATGGCGCACCGGACCGCTCACGCCGCCACGAGGAATTTTATTCGACGAAGCCCGTGATAATTGGATGACAGTTTCACGACTTTCCCTACGGACTTAATATAGTATGACACTTTCATGGCCGGCTTTGGCCGGGGGAGGGGGAGATGACAGATAGCATAGCCGTTCGTTCGGGCCTGTCGTTTCTGCGTCCGCGCGCGCTTCCCGGGAGCCGGAGCGATGCAGAGAGCGCGGTCGCCAGCGATTTGCAGCACATCTTCGTCATCGCTGGCCCCTCTGGCTCGGGCAAGAGCACTTTCATGCGGGAATTCGTGGAGGGCAGGCTTCCCAACAACATCTCGGACTATCTTCCGAAGCAAGCCAAGACCTGGGCGCGCACGAGCGGCAACGAGCTGACAAGAAAAAGCCTGTCCCGCATCCTGCGTGCCAAAGGAAGCTGCCCAGGCCTCGTGGTCCATTATGACATCATGCGCGCCCACACCAGAGGCTACGAGCACTACGCCAACGACCCGGCCATGCAGGCGGTGACCGGGGCAAGCGCCGCGCTCACGGTCATGACCATTCTGCCGAGCCGCGAGGCCCTGTTCGAGCAATTCATCACGCGGGCCCGCAATAATAGATATGAGGAGTGGTGGGACAGGAAGCGGTTGCTCCGGCCGTTGAAGTGGAAGCTGCGCGAAGCGTATTACCGGCTTGTCGGCAAGAGCCCGAGGCTCTTGAGGGAGGGCCACCTCGTCCTGCTCGGCGTCTATGGGTCTGACGGGGGACTTCGCCAGTGGACGTCACGCTGGGAGAATTTCCTTGATGGCGTGCGCCGCGGCCGAAACGACGTCCATCTCATCTATGTGACGCCTGAGCCTTCGCAGGACGATTATCCGCGCTTCCGCCTGTTGCGGCGCTTTTGACCCGATCGATCCGAGGCGCAATCATGACTGTGGCCCAACCCGAAACCCTTACGTCATATCCAGAGCGACGTCGACGGCGGCGGTCGCTTGGCAGCCGGATCAGGAAAGTGTTGCGCGGGCTTCGCTGGTGCTTCGCTCTCGGCCTTATCAAGGCCGCCTTCCATGTCGCGAAGGCGGGCGGAAGGCCCTACGAGCCGGTCGAGATCGGCGGGAAGCGCTTCGACAATGTCAGAGACACCGATGCGCGTTGGCAGGCGGTTTCGGGCGTGCTCAGCGCCTACGGGGTGCGAAACGTCCTCGATGTCGGCTGCGCCGAGGGCTGGTTCGTCCGCCGCGCCGCCGCTGACTTGAACTGCTTTGCCATCGGCATCGAGGCGACCGACGTGGGTCTCGTCGGGGAATTGGCCCGGCTCCATGACCGCGTCCCGCGCATGGCGACCATCAGGGCCTTCATGACCCCCGAGGCGATCCGCGCGCTCCCTCAGTTCGACGCCGTGCTCTGCCTGTCGGTGCTGCATCACGTCATCCGCGCCTTCGGCATTGCCGCGGCCGAGCAATTCCTGAGGGCGCTCGCCTCGCGCGTGAACAAGGTGCTCGTCTTCGAGATCGGCACGGCGGACGAAAGCTCATGGACCGAATTTCTGCCCGAGCTCGGCCAGGGGCAGGAAGCCTTTGTCAGGGAGCTCCTGGAACGCTGCGGCTTTCACCATGTGCAGGTGATCGCCGAAAGTGCCGCGTACCATCGGGAAGTTCAGCGTTTGCTGGTCACCGCCGAGCCAGTGCGGCCCGCAAGCCAGGAGGCGCTCAAGAGCCTCGAACTGGCGGACGCCCTTTCAGGCTAGCTCTTCTGCTGCGCGAGCCAGATGGCAAGGTCCTCGAGGATCGCGCCGAAATGGATCTCGGACACTTGCAGCGCGGCGGCGATGTCCTTGAGCTTCTTGCGCTCCTCTCCGGCGATCCGCTCGTCGGCGAGCAGCACGAGATAGGCGGCCCTGATCATCTCCTCCTTGGTCCCCTGGTCGAGTGCCTTCCCTGCCGCGGCGAACTCGGCGAGCACGTCGCCCTTGGTCTCGGCGGCTCTCGCGATCTCGTCAGCCGTCAGCGTCCGGCCCGACTGGTCCTTATAGACTTGCTGGATGAGGCCGATCTCCGGTGCATCGAGCCGGCCGTCAGCCGCGGCGACCGCGATCATGGCCTTCAGGATCCAATCGGCATCCGCATTCGCCGGTCTGTCCGCCAATTTTGCCTCCTAGACTGCTTTCCCGCGCCGATTGTGGTGGGACGCGGCCGGTTTGCCAAGCGGCCAGAAAACGAGCCTTTGAAGGGGGCGCCAAGGGTGCGCTATGACGCGGGGCGCGCTTCATCGAGCCAGGCGGGAAGGCCGGACGGTATTCCATTGACGCCCCTCAAAGTCATTTTCCTCGCCGATACGAGGCCCGGCCACTACCACCTCGCGCAAGGGGTGATCGCGGCGCTTGCGCGTCTCCGCCCCGTCGAGGTCACCCGGATCGAAGTGATCCGCAAATGGATCGTGCCGACGCGGTGGTTGCGGCTGCGCATCAACTCTCAGGGGTTCTTTCCGCCGCGCATGCTGCGCATGGCCTATCGCATCGATGCCGACGCTCTGCCGAAGGCCGATCTCGTGGTCTCGGCCGGCGGCGAGACCCTGATGCCGAATATCTGCGTGACGCGCTTCCTCGGTATCCCCAGCATCTTCTGCGGCTCGCTGCTGCGCGGGCTCGGGCCTGAGAATTTCAATCTCGTCATCTCGTCCTACGACAAGGATGCCGGCAGCGACCGGCACATGGTCGTGCTCAAGCCGTCCGCCATCGATCCCGATGCGCTCGGCCGCCCCGCCGTCGTGCCGCGCTATGGGCCCGAACTTCACCCGCGCCTCGCCGGCCTTCTCGTCGGCGGCAATGCCGGTCCCTTCCGCTATCGGCGCGAGGAATGGGAGCGCCTGCTTGGTTTCATCGCCGAAATGGCCAAGGCCTGGGGGACGCGCTGGCTCGTGTCCACCTCGCGGCGGACGCCTCCCGCGGTGGCCGACCGCATCGCCGATCTCGCCAAGGACGATAGCGTCATCGCCCGCTTCATCGACTACCGCACAGCCGGACCCGGCATGCTGCCGGAAATCTTCGCCAAGGCTGAGGTGATCGTCTGCACTGAGGATTCGAGCACCATGATCTCCGAAGCGGTCTCCGCCCGGCTGCCGGTGGTGGGCGTGGCGCCCGCCGCCCATCGCTTCACCGACGAGGAGCAGGACTATCGGAGCTTCCTCATCGATAATAGCTGGTGCCGGGTGCTGCCGATCGCGGCGTTGACGCCGGATGCGTTCGCCAGCGCGCTCTCCGCGATCGAGCCGATCAAGGAGAATCCGCTCGATGCGCTCGCCGCCAAGCTGAAAGAGCGCCTGCCTCAGCTGTTCTGACGGTTGAGTCCCACGCGCCGATTGGCTAGAAGCGGACTTAATCTCTTCCCGCGAACGAAAATCCAGGAGCTTCGGGACGCCCAATGGCCACGCCCCAATATGTCTATGTCATGAACAAGCTGTCCAAGACCTATCCGGGCGGCAAGCAGGTCTTGAAGGACGTGACGCTCGCCTTCCTGCCCGGCGCCAAGATCGGCGTGGTCGGCGTCAACGGCGCGGGCAAGTCGACGCTGCTCCGCATCATGGCCGGCGAGGAGACGGAATTCCTTGGCGAGGCCTGGGCTGCCGATGGCGTCAGCGTCGGCTATCTGCCGCAAGAGCCGCGCCTCGACGAGACCAAGGACGTGACCGGCAACGTCATGGAAGGCGTGGCGGAGAAGAAGGCGAAGCTCGAGCGCTACAACGAGCTCGCCATGAACTATTCCGACGAGACCGCCGACGAGATGGCGAAGCTCCAGGACGAGATCGACGCCCAAGGCCTGTGGGACCTCGATGCGCAGGTGGAGCAGGCCATGGACGCGCTCCGTTGCCCGCCCGGCGAGGCGTCGGTGAAGTCGCTGTCGGGCGGCGAGAAGCGGCGCGTTGCGCTCTGCAGTCTCCTGCTCGCGAAGCCCGACATCTTGCTGCTCGACGAGCCGACCAACCATCTCGACGCCGAGAGCGTCGCCTGGCTCGAGCATCATTTGCGCGACTATCCCGGCACCGTGATCATGGTGACCCACGACCGCTATTTCCTCGAAGACATCACCGAATGGACGCTCGAGCTCGATCGCGGGGCCGGCGTCCCCTACAAGGGAAGCTACTCCTCCTGGCTCGAGCAGAAGCAAAAGCGGGCGCAAGTCGAGGGCAAGCAGGACGAGGCGCGGGAGCGGTCGCTTGCCCGCGAGCTCGATTGGATCAGGGCGAGCCCCAAGGCGCGCCAGGCGAAGTCCAAAGCGCGCATCCGCGCCTATGACGAGCTCGTGGCTAAGGCCGGACGCGACAAGGACGGCAAGGCCGAGATCACCATCCCGCCGGGCCCCAGGCTCGGCGATGTGGTGATCGAGGCGGAGCATCTCGCCAAGGCCTTCGGCGATACGCTCCTCGTCGACGACCTCTCCTTCAAGTTGCCACCGGGCGGCATTGTCGGCGTCATCGGGCCGAATGGCGCCGGCAAGACGACGCTCTTCCGCATGATCGTCGGCCAGGACAAGCCCGACAAGGGCGCGATCCGCATCGGCGACACGGTGAAGCTCGGCTATGTCGATCAGTCGCGCGACACGCTCGACGGCAAGAAGACGGTGTTCGAGGAGATCTCCGGCGGCAACGACGTGATCAAGCTGGGGACCCGAGAGGTGCCGAGCCGCGCCTATGTCGGCTGGTTCAACTTCAAGGGCTCCGATCAGCAGAAGAAGGTCGGCCAGCTCTCGGGCGGCGAGCGGAACCGCGTGCACCTCGCCAAGATGCTGAAATCGGGCGCGAACCTCATCCTGCTCGATGAGCCCACCAACGACCTCGATGTGGAGACGCTGTCCTCGCTCGAAGCCGCACTCGAGGACTTCCCCGGCTGCGCCGTCATCATCAGCCACGACCGCTTCTTCCTCGACCGCATCGCCACCCACATCCTCTCCTTCGAAGGCGACAGCCATGTCGAGTGGTTCGAGGGCAATTTCCAGGATTACGAGGAAGACAAGAAGCGCCGCCTCGGCGAGGACGCCGTGCTGCCGAAGCGCATCAAATACAAGAAATTCGCGCGGGGGTAGGCGCGAGCGACTATGTCGTGTAGCTGATCGCGCCATAAAAGCGCTTGGCATAGGCGGCGATCTGCGGCGCCTTATCCAGCTTGTTTATGATCCTGCGGGCGTTGAGCCAGTCCTCCGTCGTCTTGTTGAAGTAGTCGCCGAGCTTCTTGCCGGTGAAAAGCCCCGTCTCCATTCCGGTGAAGAGGATCTTGCTGGCGATGGCGGGATCCATTGCAAGGTCTGGGTTGCTCACGAGATCCGCCCCAACAAGCGTTTTCGCTTTCGCATAGTTGGTGCGGCCGGTGAGCTGAACGTAGCCGCGGCCATGGAAGCGAACGCCGTCGCCTTTTTGGGTGTTGCCGAGCGCTGCCGCGACCCTGGGCCGGTCTCCATCCTTGTCATACATTGAGAAGAAATATTTCGAGCCGCCCAGCTCGTGAATTGGCCGCATCGTGAAGGCCACCTCGTGATACGCGGTGCCGAGGGCATAGGCGAGCCAGCGATCGTCCTTCTTTGCGTATGACTGCTCCCAGACATCGAGCAGAGCGTTGAGACCATCGACCTGCGACTTGGAAAACTTGCCTCCGAAGAGTTGCGAGCGCAGCTGGTCGAATAAGAATTTGCGATTGATCACGCCACCCCTCCCGCCAATGTCTCCAGATTTGCGACGACAACCGTAAGAGGAAGTATGAATTTAAGCAACCAAATCGCGACAGGTGAGCACTTGCTTGGCCCTTGGAAAAGGCATAAACATATCTTTATGTCGGGAAGTCACAAAGACCTGGGCGTCGGCGAAATCGTGGCCCCCCGCGCCATCCTTGAGGTGCCACAAGGCCTGTCCCGCGCCCACTCCCTCGCGGCGCTGCGTGCCGCTGGCGAGGCCACCCGCTTGCGCATCCTGGCGCTGCTGGCCACGGGCGAGCTGAATGTCAAAGACCTGACCCAGATCCTGGGGCAAAGCCAGCCGCGCATCAGCCGGCATCTGAAACTCATGGCCGAAGCCGGGCTCATCAAACGCTTCCGCGAGGGGTCTTGGGTGTTCTTCCGCCTCGCCGAAAGCGGGGCCGAAGCCGTGCTCGCCAGCGCCATCGTCGAGAGCCTCGATCCGGCCGACCTCACCCTTGCCCGCGACCGCGCGCGCGCCGAGGCGGTGCAGAAGGCGCGTGCCGAGGCGGCGCAAGCTTATTTCAAGGCGCATGCCAGCGAATGGGACTCGATCCGTGCGCTTCACGTCGCCGAGAACGAGGTCGAGGCCGCCATGGAAGAGGCGCTTGGGGACGAGCCTGTGTCGCTCCTGGTCGATCTCGGCACCGGCACGGGACGCATCCTCGAGCTGTTCGGCCCCCGTGCGCGACGCGCGCTCGGCTTCGACCTCAATCACGCCATGCTCGCTTATGCGCGCATGAAGCTCGAGCGGGCCGGGCTCGGCCACGCCCAGGTCCGCCATGGCGATCTCCATAATGTGCCGCTGCCTGACGGGGCAGCCGATGTCGTCGTGCTGCATCAGGTCCTGCATTTCCTCGACGACCCCGCCGCGGCGGTCGCCGAGGGCGCGCGGCTGCTGGCGCCCGGCGGCAAGCTGCTGGTGGTCGATTTCGCCCCGCATGAGCTTGAGTTCCTGCGCGAGCAGTCCGCCCATCGGCGGCTCGGCTTTGCGCGCGATCAGCTCGGCCGTCTGCTTGAAGGCGCTGGGCTTAAGGTCGAGCGCTTCCGCGAGCTGAGCCCCGATCCTTTAGGCGGCAAGCTCACCGTCTCGCTCTGGCTTGGCCTGAAGCCAGCCGCAAGCAAGAAGAAGAGAGCCAATGCCAATGTGGAGGTCGCCGCGTGATGCTTGCAGCCCCTGAACGCAAGAGCCGCTTTCTCGGCGGCGGCGACATCGAGGTGTCGTTCGAGTTCTTCCCGCCTAAGACGCCGGCGATGGAGGAGACGCTGTGGCGCTCGATAAGGCGGCTTGAGCCGCTCCATCCGCGCTATGTCTCCGTCACCTATGGCGCCGGCGGCTCGACGCGTGAGCGCACCCACGCGACCGTAGCGCGCATCCTGCGCGAGACGAAGCTCAAGCCCGCTGCGCACTTGACCTGCGTTGCCGCGACAAGGGGCGAGGTCGACGAGGTCATCCGTGACTATTGGGATCTCGGCGTCCGCCACATCGTGGCGCTCCGCGGCGATCCTCCGGGAGGGGTCGGCGAGCGCTACGTGCCTACCCCCGGCGGCTATATCAACGCTGCCGATCTCGTCAAAGGCATCAAGGCGATCGCGCCCTTCGACATCTCCGTCGCCTGCTATCCCGAGAAGCACCCCGAGTCGTCCTCCGTCGATGCCGAGATCGACATGCTGTGGGCCAAGATCGATGCAGGCGCCGTCAGCGCCATCACCCAGTTCTTCTTCGACAACGAGGTGTTCTTCCGCTACTTGGACCGCGTCCGCGACCGCGGCATCACCATCCCCATCGTGCCCGGCATCATTCCCATCCATAATTTCAAGCAGGTCTCGGGCTTCGCTGCCAAGTCGGGCGCGAGCATGCCCGACTGGGTCGGCCGCAGATTCAAAGGCCTCGATGACGATCAGGAGACGCGCTACCTGGTCGCCGCCGCCGTCGCCGCCGAGCAGGTGATGGGTCTCGTCGACCAGGGCATCAAGGAGTTTCACTTCTACACGCTGAACCGCGCCGACCTCGTCTATGCCATCTGCCATCTGCTCGGGCTGCGCCCGGTTGCAGCCACCGCAAAGGTGGAGGCCGCGCAGTGACCCGGGAAGAACGCATCGCGGCCCTGAAGCGCGAAGCCAAGCAGCGCATCCTCATTCTCGACGGCGCCATGGGCACCATGATCCAGCGCTACAGGCTGGACGAGGCCGGCTATCGCGGCGCGCGCTTCAAGGACCATGGTCACGATCTCAAGGGTAACAACGATCTCTTGGTGCTCAGCCAGCCCAAGATCATCAGCGAGATCCACAACGCCTATCTGGAGGCCGGTGCCGACATCATCGAGACCAACACGTTCAACTCCCAAGCCATCAGCCAGGCCGACTACGGGCTTGAGGACTTGGCCTATGAGATGAACGTCGCGGCCGCCAGGCTCGCTCGCGAGGCGGCCGACGCCTGGACCAAGAAGACGCCCGATAGACCTCGCTTCGTGGCGGGCGCCATCGGCCCCACCAACCGCACCGCGTCGATCTCCCCCGACGTGAACAATCCGGGCTTTCGCAACGTGAGCTTCGATGCTCTGGTTGACGCTTACACCACCCAGACGCGCGGGCTGATCGAGGGTGGCGCCGACACCATCCTCATCGAGACGGTGTTCGATACGTTGAACGCCAAGGCGGCGGGCTTTGCCGTCGAGCAGGTGTTCGACGAGATGGGCGTCGAGCTTCCCATCATGATCTCGGGCACCATCACCGATCTTTCAGGGCGCAATCTCTCAGGCCAGACCCCCGAGGCCTTCTGGTACTCGATGCAGCATCTTGAGCCCTTCTCCATCGGCCTCAACTGCTCCTTCGGCGCCGAGCAGCTCCGTCCTTCGGTCGCCGATGTGGCAGCCGTGGCCGACACGCTGGTCAGCGTCTATCCCAATGCCGGCCTTCCCAACGAGATGGGCGAGTATGACGAGAGCCCTGAATTCATGGCGGGCCTGCTCGAAGAATGGGCCAAGGACGGGCTCATCAATATCGTTGGTGGCTGCTGCGGCACGACGCCGGACCACATCCGCGCCATCGCCGCCGCGGTCTCCAAGTATCCGCCCCGCCATGTGCCTGCGGTCGCACACAAGATGCGCCTCTCGGGCCTCGAGCCTTTCGTCCATGGTTGAGTCAGCATGACTAACGCGGCGCAAAACTTCGTCATGGTGGGCGAGCGGACCAACGTCACCGGATCCGCGCGCTTCCGCAAGCTGATCGAGGCGAACGATTACGCCTCAGCCCTCGAGGTCGCGCGCGACCAGGTGGCGAACGGCGCCAACATGCTCGACGTCAACATGGACGAGGGCATGCTCGACTCCGAGAAGGCCATGGTGACCTTCCTCAACCTCGTCGCCGCCGAGCCCGACATCTCGCGCGTGCCGATCATGATCGACTCATCGAAATGGACGGTGATCGAGGCCGGGCTGAAATGCGTGCAAGGCAAGTCGGTGGTCAACTCGATCAGCATGAAGGAAGGGGAGGGGCCGTTCCTCGACCACGCCCGTAAAGTGCGCCGCTACGGCGCCGCCGTGGTGGTGATGGCCTTCGACGAGAAGGGCCAGGCCGAAACCGCGGAACGGAAGTTCGCCATCTGCAAGCGCGCCTACGACCTCTTGACGGAGACGGTCGGCTTCCCGCCCGAGGACATCATCTTCGACCCCAATATCTTCGCGGTCGCCACCGGCATCGAGGAGCATAACGACTACGCCCGCGCCTATATCGACGCCACGCGCCGCATCAAGGCGGAGCTGCCTTATGTGCATGTGTCGGGCGGCGTCTCGAACCTCTCTTTCGCCTTCCGCGGCAACGAGCGGGTGCGCGAGGCGATGCATTCGGTGTTCCTCTATCACGCCATTCAGGCCGGCATGGATATGGGCATCGTCAATGCCGGACAGCTTGCGCTTTATGACGACATCGACCCTGAGCTCCGCGAGCTCGTCGAGGATGTGATCCTCAACCGCCGGCCCGACGCGACCGATCGGCTGCTCGAGGCGGCCGAGCGCTACAAGGGCGGGGGAGCACAGAAGAAGGAGCTCGATCTCTCCTGGCGCGAGAAGCCGGTCGACGAGCGCCTGACCCATGCGCTGGTCCACGGCATCGGCAACTTTGTCGAGCAGGACACCGAGGAGGCGAGGCTCAAAGCCGCGCGGCCGCTGCACGTCATCGAAGGCCCGCTGATGACCGGCATGAACGTCGTCGGCGACCTGTTCGGGTCGGGCAAGATGTTCCTGCCGCAAGTGGTGAAGTCGGCGCGGGTGATGAAGCAGGCCGTCGCTTACCTCATGCCCTTCATGGAGAAGGAGAAGGAGGAGCTTGGGCTCGCGCAAGGGGAGCCGGCCGGCAGGATCCTGCTCGCCACCGTCAAGGGCGACGTCCACGACATCGGCAAGAACATCGTCGGCGTCGTGCTCCAGTGCAACAATTACGAGGTGTACGATCTCGGCGTCATGGTGCCGGCGCAGAAGATCCTCGACACCGCGCGCGAGCGGAAGGTGGACATCATCGGGCTGTCGGGCCTGATCACGCCGTCGCTCGACGAGATGTGCCACGTCGCGGCCGAGATGGAGCGCGAAGGCTTCGACCTGCCGCTTCTGATCGGCGGCGCCACCACGAGCCGTGTGCACACCGCGGTTAAGATCAGCCCGAACTATCGCCGCGGCCAGGCGATCTACGTCACCGATGCGAGCCGCGCCGTTGGCGTCGTGTCAGGCCTGATGTCGCCCGAGGAGCGGCCGAAGGCGATCGCCCGCGTGCGCGAGGAATATACGCGGATGGCAGAATCCTACGCTCGGGGCCAGGCCGAGAAGAGCCGCACCTCGCTCGCCGATGCCAGAGCCAACCGCCTCAAGCTCGACTGGGCGGGCTACACGCCGCCTCGACCAAGCTTCCTCGGCACGCGCGCCTTCAAGGCTTACGACCTCGCCGAGCTTGCCCGCTATATCGACTGGACGCCCTTCTTCCAGGCTTGGGAGTTAAAGGGCGCCTATCCCCGCATCCTCAAGGACGACAAATACGGCGAGGCCGCGCGGCACCTCTTCGACGACGCGCAAGCCACGCTGAAGCAGCTCATCGGGGAGAAGTGGCTCACCGCCAATGGCGTCGTGGGCTTCTGGCCGGCGAACAGCGTGGGTGACGATATCGAGCTCTACACCGACGACACGCGCACCAAGCGCCTCGCCACGCTGCATACGCTGCGGCAGCAGATGGCGCGGGACGGAGCCCGCGCCAATCTCGCGCTTTCCGATTTCGTGGCGCCCAAGGACAGTGGGATCCCCGATTATGTCGGCGCGTTCGCCGTGACCGCGGGCATCGGCGAGGAGGACGTGGCGCGGCGCTTCGAGCGGGCCAACGACGACTACTCCAAGATCATGGCCAAGGCGCTCGCCGACCGGCTGGCCGAGGCCTTCGCCGAGGCGCTGCACGAGAAGGTGCGCCGGGAGCTTTGGGCCTATGCGCCCGGCGAGCGGCTCTCCAATGACGAGATGATCGCCGAAGCCTATAGCGGCATCAGGCCTGCCCCTGGTTACCCGGCCCAACCCGACCACACCGAGAAGCAAACGGTGTTCGCGCTCCTCGATGCCGAGAAGGCGACAGGGCTGAAGCTCACCGAGAGCTACGCCATGTGGCCCGCGGCCGCCGTCTCGGGCGTCTATTTCGCGCACCCCGAAAGCCGCTATTTCGGCGTGGGCAAGATCGGGCGCGACCAAGTCCTCGACTACGCGAGCCGTAAAGGCTGGAGCCCTGGGGAGGCCGAGCGCTGGCTCGCGCCCATCCTCAGTTACGACCCGAAAGCCGTGGCCACGGCGGCGGAGTGAGGCGGGTTAGGGCGCGGATTGAAACGAGCTCCTCGCCCGCCTCTAGAGCGGGTTTGTCGTTTTCCGATTCGTAGGGATTCCGATTTTTCGCGAACAGTGCGAGACCTACGCTGTTGCAGCGGAGGAGGACGGACATGG
>JBGQMX010000059.1:0-18253 GCA_041500805.1 Methyloceanibacter sp. | reverse complement strand
TGCTCGGCCATTCCATCTCCGGCGAGGTCGTGGTCGAGCCCTATCTCATCACGCTGACCGAGGAGGCGAAGCCCTACACCATGTTCCAGCATGCGGGCGTCGAGTTCATCTACATGCTGACCGGCAGGGTGATCTATCGCCACGCCGACAAGGCCTATCCCTTGGCGCCGGGCGATGCGCTGTTCTTCGACTCCGCCGCGCTGCATGGGCCGGAAGAGCTGACCAAGCTGCCGATGACCTACCTCTCCATCATCATCTATCCGCGCAGCTGACGCGCTCTAGCAATCGAGCGTGGTGCGCCGCTCCCACTCGGTCAGGTGCCCGGCATATTCGTTCCAATCGGCGTGCCTCAGCTTTAGATAGGCCGAGGTGAAAGGCTCGCCGAGACCGGAGCGCAGGATGTCGGACCGCTCGAAGGCGCGCAGCGCATCGAGCAGATTGAGCGGCAGGCGCTTGGCGTCCTTAGCCAGCTGAGGATTGGCATACATGTCGATGTCGAGGCGGGCGCCGGGATCGCGCTTCTTTTCGATGCCGTCGAGGCCGGCGACGAGCAGTGCGGCCTGCAGCACATAGGGGTTCGCCGCTCCGTCGGCGAGCCTGAACTCGAAGCGGCCGGGCTCGGGGATGCGGATCATGTGGGTGCGGTTGTTGCCGGTATAGGTGATGGAGTTCGGCGACCAGCTCGCACCCGACAGCGTGCGTGGCGCGTTGATGCGCTTATAGGAGTTCACGGTCGGATTGGTGATGGCGGTGAGGGCCTCGGCCGAGTTCATGACGCCGGCGATGAACTGGTAGGCCGTCGGCGACAGTCCCAAAGGACCGTTGGCATCCTCAAACAAATTCTTGCCGGTCTTGGTCGACCACAACGAGACATGGGCGTGGCAGCCATTGCCCGTGAGCGTGGGAAATGGCTTCGGCATGAAGGTGGCGCGAAGCCCATGTTTCTCGGCGATCGATTTCACCATATATTTGAAGAAGGCGTGCCGGTCGGCGGTCTTGAGCGCGTTGTCGAATTGCCAATTCATCTCGAACTGGCCGTTGGCGTCCTCGTGGTCGTTCTGATACGGGCTCCAGCCGAGCTCAAGCATGGAGTCGCAGATCTCGGTGATCACGTCATAGCGTCGCATCAGCGCCTGCTGGTCGTAGCAGGGCTTCGACTGGTGATCGCCGGCATCGGAAATGCTCTGGCCGTCCGGGCTGATGAGAAAGAACTCGCATTCCACCCCGGTCTTGAGCTCGTAGCCTTTGGCGGTTGCCTCGGCCATGGCGCGCTTCAACACGTTGCGCGGGGCTTGCTCGACGAGCTTGCCGTCCATGTAGGGGTCGGCGGCGAGCCAGCCGACCTCCTTGCGCCAGGGGAGCTGCATCAGACTGTCGGCGTCGGGAATGGCAAGTACGTCGGGATCGGCCGGCGTCATGTCCAGCCAGCTGGCAAAGCCCGCGAACCCCGCACCGTTCTTGGCCATCCCCTCGATCGCGGCAGCGGGCACGAGCTTTGCTCGCATGGTGCCGAAGAGATCGACATAGCTGATGAGGAAATATTTGATCCCGCGTTCTTTTGCGATCTTCGCCAAGTCCGTTGCCATGACGTACCCTCCTGATTTCAGAACGAACTGCCTTCTTTGCCTGGTATCCAATTGGTGCCCGCGAGCGGCACTTGTGCCATAGCCGCAGCCTCGACCGTGAGAGCGACCAGATCCTCGGGCTCGAGATTGTGGACATGGCTCTTGCCGCAGGCCCGCGCGATGGTCTGCGTCTCGAGCGTCAGCACCGCAAGATAATTGGCAAGTCGGCGGCCGCCAAGCGTCGGATCGAGGCGCGCGGCAAGCACAGGGTCCTGCGTGGTGATGCCGGCGGGATCGAGGCCCAGATGCCAATCGTCATAGCAGCCGGCGGTGGTGCCGAGCTTGCGGTATTCCGCTTCGAGGGCCGGGTCGTTGTCGCCGAGTGCGATCAGTGCCGCCGTGCCGATCGACGCGGCGTCGGCGCCGAGCGCCAGCGCCTTGGCCACGTCGGCGCCGCTCCTGATGCCGCCGGAGACGATCAGCTGCACCTTGCGGTGCATGCCGAGATCCTGCAGCGCCTGAACGGCCGGCCTGATGGCCCCGAGGATCGGCAGGCCGACATGCTCGATGAACACCTCTTGCGTCGCCGCCGTGCCGCCCTGCATGCCGTCGAGCACCACCACGTCGGCTCCGGCCTTCACGGCAAGCGCCGTGTCGTAATAGGGCCGCGAGGCGCCGATCTTGATGTAGATCGGCTTCTGCCAATCGGTGATCTCGCGCAGCTCCTGGATCTTGATCTCGAGATCGTCGGGACCGGTCCAGTCGGGATGGCGGCAGGCGGAGCGCTGATCGATCCCTTTGGGCAGCGTCCGCATCTCCGCCACGCGGTCGGAAATCTTCTGGCCGAGCAGCATGCCGCCGCCGCCGGGCTTGGCGCCCTGGCCGATAACGATCTCGATGGCGTCGGCTCGGCGGAGATCGTCCGGGTTCATGCCGTAGCGCGAGGGCAGCACCTGATAGACGAGGATCTCCGAGTGGTGGCGCTCCTCCTCGGTCATGCCGCCGTCGCCGGTGGTGGTCGAGGTTCCGGCCAGGGTGGCGCCGCGGCCGAGCGCCTCCTTGGCTTGCGCCGAGAGCGAGCCGAAGCTCATGCCGGCGATGGTCACGGGAATCCTGAGATGGATGGGCTTCTCAGCGAAGCGCGTCCCGAGCCACACATCGGTGCCGCATTTCTCCCGATAGCCTTCGAGCGGATAGCGGCTCACCGAGGCGCCGAGAAAGAGGAGATCGTCGAAATGCGGCACTTTCCGCTTCGCGCCGAAGCCGCGGATGTCGTAGATGCCGGTCGCGGCAGCGCGGCGGATCTCCGACAGGCTGAACTCGTCGAAGGTCGCCGAAGGGCGCGGGGTGGTTCCGGGCGTCGCGTCCATCAATAGGCTCCCGCGTTGTCGACGTGGAAATTGTAGAGCTTCCGGGCCGAGCCGTATCGCCTGAATTCGGCGGGGTCGATCGCGCCGTTGAATCCCGCTCGATCGAGCACCTCGTGCAGGGACTTCTTGTGCTCGTCCCGCATCGGCTTCTCGATGCAGTCGGCGCCGAGGCTCTTGACGCTCCCGCGCACGAAGAGGCGCGCCTCGTAGATCGAGTCGCCGAGCGCATCGCCCGCATCGCCGAACACCACGAGGTTGCCGGCCTGGGCCATGAAGGCGCTCATATGGCCGACCGAGCCCTGCACCACGATGTCGATCCCCTTCATCGAGATGCCGCAGCGGGAGGAGGCATTGCCGTCGATGCGGAGCAGCCCGCCACGCCCGGTAGCGCCCGCCGATTGGCTGGCGTCGCCCGCCACATGGACGAAGCCCGACATCATGTTCTCGGCGACGCCGGTGCCGGCGCTGCCATGGATGAGCACGGTGGCGAGCTTGTTCATGCCGGCGCAGTAATAGCCGACCGGTCCGTTGATCTCGACGGTGATCGGCGCGTCGAGGCCGGCGGCGATGGCGTGGCGGCCGGCGGGGTGGTCGACGATCCAGTGCCGCTCATTGGTATCGGGCCGCAGCCGATGCAGCGCCGCGTTGAGCGCGCGAACCGGCGTGGCGCCGAGATCGACTTCCGGCATGATCAGCGTTCCCAGAAATAGACCGTGGCCGGCTCGGGCTCCCAGACGCGCGCATTCTCGATGCCGGGCAAGCCGGCCAGCGCGCGATATTCCGAGCCGAAAGCGACATAGCGATCGGTCTCCGCCATGATGGCGGGCTTGCAGGCGATGCCGTCGCGGAGCACGCCGAAGCCGTTCTCGGTGCCGACCACGAAGGTGTAGAAGCCGTCGAGATCGTCGAGGCCCACTTTCAGCGCGTCGCCGAGCGACAGCCCCTCGCGCATGCGCCAGCTGAGATAGCCGGCGGCGACCTCGGTGTCGTTCTCGGTCTCGAACGAGAACCCCTCGCGCGTCAGCACCCGGCGGAGATTGTTGTGGTTGGAGAGGGAGCCGTTATGGACGAGGCACTGGTCTGAGCCGGTGGAATAGGGGTGCGCGCCGTCGGTAGTCACCGCCGATTCCGTCGCCATGCGCGTGTGGCCGATGGCGTGGGTGCCGTGCATGGCGGCAAGCCCGAAGCGCTCGGCTACCTTCTCCGGCCGGCCCACTTCCTTGAACAGTGCCATGCGGTTGCCGCGGCCTACGATTTCGGTCGTGGGCGCCTCGCGGGCGAGCCATTCGTCGAGCCGCGGCACCGACCGGTCTTCCACCCCGACCACGGCATGAGTGTCGTACAGCATGATGTTGGCGTCGCTGAAGGCCCGGCCGATCCGCTCGGCCGTCTCCTTTATCGCCTCGGGCGATTTCCCGCGCAGCGTCAGCTTGGTTTCGCCGTCCCGTCCCTCGCCATAGACGGCAAAGCCCGCGCTGTCCGGTCCGCGGTCGGACAGGGTGGCGAGCATGGCGGCGGTTAGCCGGCCGAGCTCCGGTTCAAGCGTGGGGTCTTTGAGGAACAGGCCGACAATGCCGCACATGGCAGAAATGCTCCGGTTGGATCGTCCTTCACCATGCTACGGCGCTGCGGGTCTCGTCAACCTGCATGAAATAATGTTTCTTGTGGGTGAAGCAAGAGGGAGGGCGGCGATGGTCGAGGATGCGATGACCTAGCACGGTCCGCCGGGCGCGACGAAGGCCCCTTTTAGCCGCTCATGCGGGTCAGGCTCGGCGGCTCGCCGAAGGCGCTTGCATAGGCGCGGGCGAACTGGCTCGAGGAGGCAAAGCCGGTCGCCAGCGCCACGTCAAGCACGGGGAGGGTGGTTTCGCGCAACAGCTGGCGCGCCCGCTCTAGCCTGAGCCAACGGTAATGCCGATGGATGCCGTGGCCGATATGGCGATGGAACAGCCGCTCAAGCTGCCGGAGCGAGATGCCGGCGCGGGACGCGAGCGCGGCGCGGGGCTGCGGGGTTTCGAGGCTCGTCTCCATGGCGCGCAGCACGCCGAGCAGCTTCTCGTCGGCGACACCCAGCCGATAGCGGAGGTCCATGCGCTGCGGGCCCATGCCCTCGCGGATATGGGTGTGCAGGAACCAATCGCCGACCGCGGCTGCGAGCTGGCGGCCATGGTCGCGCTCGATCAGCGCCACCATCATGTCGAGCGCCGAGATGCCGCCCGAGCAGGTGATCCTGTTGCCGTCGATCTCGAACAGCGACGGCATCACGGCGATGTCGGGGAAGGCCTCGCGGAACGCGGGCAAATGCTCCCAATGGAGCGTCGCTCGGCGCTTTCCCAGAAGCCCTGCCTTGGCGAGGATATAGGGCCCTCCGGAAATGCCGCCGATGGTGACGCCCTTGCGGGCAAGCCGCCGGAGCCAGGCGAACACGCCCTTGTCGTCGAAAATCGCCGGGTTGCCGCCGGCGCAGACAAAGATCATGTCGGCTGCGCGGTCGGCGCCCGTGCCGCAATCGGGGATGATGGCGACGCCGTTAGAGGCCACGACCGGCTTGCCCCCAGGGGCCGCGTGCCACCAGCGGTAGAGTTCCTGGCCCGAGAGCAGGTTCGCTGCGCGCAAGGGCTCGATCGCCGCGGCGTAGGACATCAGCGCGAAGCCCGGCACGAGCAGGAAGCCCACGGTCTGCGGCGACGGTCCCTGTTGCGGCCGTTCGGCGGCTTGCTTTTCGCTCATGTCGTAAAATGTCAAGTAAGCGTCGCGAAATGTCAATCAATCCGCGCGGGCGGGCGCAAGATGGGTTCATGCGCTATTCGGTTGGAAGCCTGCTAGCCAATGCCGTCATGGGAAACCGCTTCTGGAAGCCGCTTTGGCGCGAGCCCGCGCCTAAGCCCGCCTATGACGTGGTGATTGTCGGCGGCGGCGGCCATGGCTTGGCCACGGCCCACTATCTTGCCAAGGAGCATGGCATCACCAATGTCGCCGTGGTGGAGAAGTCCTATCTCGGCTCCGGCAATGTCGGGCGCAACACCACCATCGTCCGCTCGAACTACCTGCTCCCTGGCAACCTTCCCTTCTACGAATGGTCGATGAAGCTCTGGGAGGGGCTCGAGCAGGACCTCAACTACAACACCATGGTGAGCCAGCGCGGGGTGCTCAATGTCTTCCACTCCGACCCCCAGCGCGACGCCTATGCGCGGCGCGGCAACGCCATGCGGCTCAACGGCGTCGATGCCGAGCTGCTCGACCGCGAGGAGGTCAAGAAGCTGGTCCCCTTCGTCGATTTCGACAATGCGCGCTTTCCTATCCGCGGCGGGCTCTTGCAGCCGCGCGGCGGCACGGTCCGCCATGATGCCGTCGCCTGGGGCTATGCCCGTGCCGCCGATGCGAGAGGCGTGGACATCATCCAGAATTGCGCGGCGACCGGCTTTCGCATCAAAGCCGGCCGCATCATCGGCGTCGAGACCGAGAGGGGCTTTATTCGAGCGAAGAAAGTGGCGTTGGCCTGCGCCGGCAACTCCTCCCGTGTCGCCGCTCTTGCGGGCTTAAGGCTCCCCATCGAGAGCCATTCGGTGCAGGCCTTCGTCACCGAGGGGGTGAAGCCGCTGATCGACGTGGTGATGACCTTCGGCGCCGGCCATTTCTATGTCAGCCAGTCCGACAAAGGCGGGCTCGTGTTCGGCGGCGACATCGAGGGCTATAATTCCTACGCCCAGCGCGGCAATCTGCCCGTGGTCGAGGACGTCTGCGAAGGCGGCATGGCGCTCATGCCGCTGATCGGGCGCTTGCGCATCCTGCGCTCCTGGGGCGGCCTTCTCGACATGACCATGGACGGCTCGCCGATCATCGACTTGACGCCCATCGACGGCCTCTATCTCAACGCCGGCTGGTGCTATGGCGGCTTCAAGGCGACGCCCGCCTCGGGCTGGTGCTTCGCCCATCTCATCGCCAAGAACGAGCCCCACCCGCTCGCCGCCGCCTACCGGCTCGATCGCTTCGCCGCCGGGCGGGTCATCGACGAGAAGGGCATGGGCGCCCAGCCCAATCTGCATTGAGGCGAGGGGATGAGGATACGCTGTCCATATTGCGGTGAGCGGGCGCTCGAGGAGTTCACCTATCGCGGCGACGCCACGGTCACGCGGCCCAAGAGCCTGGAGCCGCAGGCCGCCGATGCCTGGGTCGATTACGTCTATCTCCGCGACAACCCCGACGGGCATCACCGCGAGCACTGGCATCACAGCGCCGGTTGCCACGCTTGGCTGGTGGTCACCCGCGACATGCGCAGTCATGAGATCGTCGCGGTGGAATTTGCCAGGAAGGGGGAGGGACCATGACCGGCACCTCCTTCCAACCGAGGCGGCTCGCCACTGGCGGTCTCATCGACCGGACGCGCACGCATTCCTTCGCCTTCGACGGCGAGACGCTCGCAGGCCATCCCGGCGATACGCTGGCGTCCGCCCTTCTTGCCAATGGCAAGAGGCTCGTCGGCCGTTCGTTCAAATATCATCGCCCGCGCGGGATCCTGACCGCGGGCTCTGAGGAGCCGAACGCACTCGTCGAGCTTCGGGCAGGCGCGCACCGCGAGCCCAACACCCGCGCCACCACCATCGAGCTTTATGACGGGCTTGACGCCGCCAGCCAGAACCGTTGGCCGTCGCTGAAGCTCGATCTGCTCGCGGCGAACCAGCTCTTCGCCCCGATCTTCGGGGCCGGCTTCTACTACAAGACCTTCATGTGGCCGGCCTCCTTCTGGGAGAAGGTTTATGAGCCGGCCATCCGCCGCGCCGCGGGGCTCGGTCGAGCGGCCACAGAACCAGACCCCGACCATTACGAGAAGGCCAATGCCTTCTGCGACGTTTTCGTCATCGGCGCCGGCGCTTCAGGTTTGGCGGCTGCTCTCGCTGCCGCCCGCTCCGGCGCGCGAGTGATCCTCTGCGAGGAGGATTTCCGCCTCGGCGGGCGTCTGCTTGCTGAGCGCTCCGAGATCGGCGGACGCCCCGCGATCGAATGGGTAAAGGCGGCGGAGGCCGAGCTCGAAGCTCTCCCCAATTGCCGCATCATGGAGCGCACTAGCGTCGTCGGCGTCTATGACGGCGGGACCTATGCCGCGCTCGAGCGGGTTAACGACCATGTCCCCGTGCCGCCTGCGCATGAGCCGCGCCAGCGCCTGTGGCGCATCGTGGCCAAGCGCGCGGTGCTCACCGCCGGCGCCATCGAGCGCCCCATCGTGTTCGGCGACAACGATCGTCCCGGCATCATGCTGGCGGGCGCCGTGCGGACTTATCTCAACCGCTTCGGCGTGGCTCCCGGACGCCGCGCCGTCGTCTTCGCCGACAATGACGATGCCTTCCGCACCGCCGTCGATCTTTTGGCCGCGGGCGTCGAGGTGGCGGCGCTAGTCGATGCGAGAAAGGAATCATCGGCGAGCGCTCGGGACGCAGCCGAAAAGGCGAACGCCCGTTATCTTACGGGCGCCGTGATCCAGCGCGTGCGGGGCGGCCAGAGTGTTAGGGGTGTCGAGATCAGAGACCAGGGCGGCAAGATCGAGCTTCTCGACTGCGATCTTGTCGCCATGTCGGGCGGCTGGAGCCCGACGGTGCATCTCACCACCCATCTCAACGGCAAGCCCAAATGGGATGAGAGCCTCGGCGCTTTGGTGCCTGGCGCGCTGCCCCCTGGAATGAGCGTCGCCGGCGCGGCTTCAGGCCAGTTCGGCCTCGCCTCCTGCTTGGCCTCCGGTCAGTCGGCGGGCGCCGAGGCCGCGCGCGCTTGCGGCTTTGCACCGTCAGTCCATGCGCTCCCCGCCGCCTCCGCCGCCTCCGATGAGACCACCGCTTCTACGCCGCTGTGGCAGGTGGCTGATGGCAAGGGCAAGGCCTTCGTCGATTTCCAGAACGACGTGACGGTCTCCGACGTGAAGCTCGCCGCACGCGAAGGCTTCCGCATTCCGGAACATCTCAAGCGCTACACGACGCTCGGCATGGCGACGGATCAGGGCAAGACCGCCAATGCCAATGGCGCGGCCGTGCTCGCGCGGGTCACCGGGCGCTATGTCGGCGCGGTCGGCACCACGACCTTCCGGCCGCCCTTCACGCCGGTGGCCATCGCCGCCTTTGCCGGCCATCACCGCGGGCAGGATTTCCGCCCGGCTCGCCTTGCCCCGTCCCATGGCTGGGCGGAAGAGCAGGGCGCCCATTTTGTCGAGACCGGGCCCTGGCTTCGCGCGCTCTATTACCCGTGGGAGGGCGAAGAGCCGCAAGCTACGGTCAACCGCGAGGTGGCGAATGTCCGCGACCGGGTCGGCGTCTGCGATGTCTCCACCCTCGGCAAGATTGACGTGCAGGGGAAAGACGCCGGCATCTTCCTCGATCGCGTCTATGCCAACACCTTCTCCACGCTTCCCGTGGGCCGCGCGCGTTATGGGCTGATGCTGCGCGAGGATGGCTTCGTGCTCGACGACGGCACCACGGCGCGCCTCAAGGACGACCACTATTTCATGACCACGACCACCGCCAACGCGGTCCGCGTGATGCAGCATCTCGAATTCTGCCAGCAATGCCTGTGGCCCGAGCTCGACGTGCAGATGGTCTCGGTGACCTAGCAATGGGCGCAGTTTGCCGTCGCCGGCCCGCGCGCGCGTGACGTGCTTCAGGGCGTCGTCGATCCGGCGCACGATCTCGCCAACGCGGCCTTTCCCCATCTTGCCGCGGGCGAGGTCACCGTCTGCGGCGGCACGCCGGCGCGCCTCTTCCGCCTCTCCTTCTCCGGCGAGCTCGCTTACGAGGTCGCGGTGCCGGCGCGCTTCGGCGAGGCGATGATGCGCGCCATCCTGGAGGCCGGCGCCCCCTACGGCATCGCGCCCTATGGCACCGAGGCGCTCGGCGTGCTCCGCATCGAGAAGGGGCACCCGGCCGGCAGCGAGCTGAATGGCCAGACCACCGCCCACGATCTCGGCCTCGGCAAGCTCGTCTCGGCAAAGAAGGACTTCATCGGCCGCTTCATGGCGGCGCGGCCGGCGCTGACCGATCCGGCGCGCCCCTCGCTCGTTGGCCTCAGCCCCGTTGATCGCGACGACCGCTTGCGTGCCGGCGCCCATCTCCTCCCCAAGGATGAAGAGGCCATCGCCAAGAACGATCAGGGCTACGTCACCTCGATTGCCTTCTCGCCGAGCCTCGGCCATTGGCTCGGCCTCGGCCTCCTCGTGAACGGCCCCGAGCGCCACGGCGAGATCGTGCGCGCTTACGATCCGGTGCGCGGCGGCGACGTGGCTGTAGAAATCTGTCCGCCCTGCTTCATCGATCCGGAAGGGGAGCGCCTCCGTGTCTAGGCGGCCGCTTTATGCATTGTCGGCGCTTGCCGGCATCGCCGTCCCTGGCCGCTTCGGCAAGCCTGACGGCGAGCCGGGCGTCGTCATCGCCGAGCGTCAGGGGCTCGGCCTTGCCACGGTCGCGTCCCGCAAGGGGCAAGACGCAGCCCTGAAGGCAGCGGTCTTGCAAGTCTACGGGGTCGATCTTCCTGAGAGCTCGCGCGTCGCTCAAGGACCCGCCGTGATCTTTGTCGGCTACGGGCCGGGCCAATGGCTTGCCGTGTCGGAGAGCCTCGCTGATGAGGCGCTCGCCCGCGACCTCTCCACGCGCCTTGCGGGGCTTGCCTCGATCTCCGACCAGAGCGGCGGGAGGACGGTGCTCAGAGTGAGTGGGCCCCACGCGCGCGACGTGCTCGCCAAGGGCTTGCCCGTCGACCTCGATCCACGCGCGTTTCCTTTGGGGAGCGCCGCCACGAGCGTGATCGGACATATGGGCGTCCAGCTCTGGCAGGTGGACGACACGCGGAGCTACGACATCGCCATCTTCCGCAGCCTGTCGCAAAGCTTCTGGCGCTGGCTCACCGCCTCTTCGGGCGAATTCGGCTACGAGGTTTCAGGCCAGAATTGAAGGTCGAGCGTCAAAGGGAGTTCCTGGCCTTGTGCCGGCCGGAGACGCGAGCCCCAAACAAAAAGCTAGAGTGCTATCGCGAATCAATCTCAGGCGATGGCGCGCTAGAGCGTCTTCACGTCGACCGCGACCGCGCGCGTCACTTCCAGCACCACCTGGTCGCCAACGTGGATCTGATCGAGGCCCGGCACGCTCGGGTCCACGATGATGGTGCGTGTCTTTCCGCCCGTCCCAGCGAAGGTGATGATGCGCTTGTTGTAGTTGATGGCGGCGACGGTGTCGGACACCTCGACGGTAGAAAAGTCGGTGTCGCCCTTGGGCGTCACCTCGACCCAATCCTGCTCGGCGACGGTGGATGGGTTCATATGCATGCCCGTCTCTTCCTCGCCCGAGATCGCCTCGTCCTTGTTTTTGGGTGGGCCGGCGAACTTCTGCAGCCCCGTCGCCACCTCCTCGGTGTAGCTGATGGTGACCTTCTCTTTGATCTTGATCGTCTCGATATGCTGCACGTCAGGCCCAAGCTTGATGACGAGCACGTTGCCGTCATGGCCGACGACGGTGAGCAGGCGGTTCGGCACGTCGATGGCCTCGACCGTGACGATAGCGGTGATCACGCCGCCCATGGCCGCGACCTCGGTCGCGGGATCGGCTTTGGCGACGTCGATGACGATGAATGCGAGCGCGATGGCAAGGACGCCGCTGGCGGCCGCGACGATAAACGTCATGAACTTACGCTCCCAGACCGAGACTGCAGGAAGGCGGTCGCGCAAGGCGCAGCAAGCCTCAATCTGCTGAAGCAGGTCATCGGCCGCCCCCCCATCTTTGCGCCGTCGGTGGTAGGCCGCCGACCGGCGACGCTCAGCCGAGCACCCGCACCTCCGCGAGGAGCTCCGATGAGCGGCTAGAGCCTACCGTGGAGGCGCAATTTGTGGGGTGGCAATCCGGCAACAGGGGCGAGAAAATTCGCCGTGCAGCAGCCTTAAGAGGCTCGAGCCTTAACCTTGCCCGAGCGGCGGATCGTCTTGATGCGTCCGCGGGGGCTGCCGGACATCTCGCCGATCTTGCGGTCCTGCGTCTCGACGAAGGTGCGTGCCGGCGTGTCGCCGTCCAGGCCGCCAAGCTCGGCGGCCGGCACCTTGCGGTTGGAGGTCTGCGTGCCGTCCTCATAGACGACGTCGAACAGCACGAAGCCGTTCGGCAGAGCTTGTTGTCTCTTGGCCATCGTTCCAACCCTAAATGTCGCTCGGACCCTCTTTGGGGTCCGGCTGATCGCTGCCACGCGCCGCTTTGCGCTTGGCCGTCTCCTCTTCGAGACGCTTCATCTTTTCCTGCTTCTTTTGTGCCTTGGCCCGGTTACGGTCCGTGCGCTGCTGATTGTAATTGGGTTTGAAAGCCATCTGCTGTCCTCATCCCACTTGGGTCATGTCTGCTTCGACCGCCGGACCTTCGGACGCGGAGCAGGAGCCGACGCGGCGGCTTCCTTGTCCGCCGCCTCTTTGGCCAAACGCAGCTCGCGTAGCCTAGCCGTCTTCAGCGCCATCGCCTCATGCTCGCGCTCTTGCTCGAGCTTGAAGCTCGATTCCCGCTTCTTGGTCTGGTTCAGCATCGCCTCGGCGTTGCGCCGTGCGGCTGAAGAAGGAGGCTTGCTCATCCTGGTTCTCCTCTAGTGGCGAAAGGCCTCCCGGCGTTTGGAAGACGAGGACGCCGCACCCGGCAGGCCGGCGAAGCCCCGGCCGTCGTGAGACGGCTTGCGCCGCTTGGGCCCCCGTGCGGCGGGCCTTGCGCGTTGCGGCCGCTGCTGCTGCTGATCGGGCGAGGCGGACGCCGTCTCGCTGAGGCGATGCTCGGCAATGGCCACCTTGCGGCGCATCAAGTTCTCGATGGACCTCAGATATGGCCGCTCGCTTTGATCGCAGAACGAAAAGGCCGCGCCTCCGGCACCGGCCCGGGCGGTGCGCCCGATACGGTGCACGTAGCTCTCCGGCTCGTTCGGCAGCTCGAAATTGATGACGTGGGAGATGCCCGGGACGTCGATGCCGCGGGCCGCGATATCGGTGGCGACGAGAATACGAACCTTGCCGGCGCGGAAGGCGTCGAGCGCACGCACCCGTGCGTTCTGTGCCTTGTTGCCGTGCAGCGCCTCGGTGGCGATGCCGGCCTGCTGAAGATACCGGCAGACCTTGTCGGCGCCGTGCTTGGTGCGCGTGAAGACGAGCACGCGGTCCATGGCGGGGTTGGCGAGCAGCTCCGTCAACAGGGTGCGCTTGACGGATGTGCCCACGAAAAACACGTGCTGCTCGATGCGATCGACGGCGACCGTGGCCGGCGAGACGTCGATGCGGATGGGGTCCTTTAGAATGTCTTGGGCGAGCTTGGAGATATCGGGCGGCATCGTCGCGGAGAACAGAAGCGTCTGGCGCTTAGTCCGGCACAGAGCGACGATCTTCCGCACGTCTCGCACGAAGCCCATGTCGAGCATGCGGTCGGCCTCGTCGAGCACCAGGATCGAGACCTTGTCCAGCCTGATATGGCGCTGCGTGCAGAGATCGAGCAGGCGCCCAGGGGTCGCGATCAGGATGTCGACCCCCCGCACCAGGTTTTTCACTTGATGATGTTGACTGACGCCGCCGAAGATGACGGCCGTGCGCAACGAGAGGTCGCGCCCATAGGCCTCGAAGCGCTCGCCGATCTGGCTCGCGAGCTCGCGGGTGGGCGCCAGGATCAGGGCGTGCGGCGAGCCCGGCATGCGCGGCAAGCGCTGCTGCGA
Organism: Methyloceanibacter sp.; assembly: GCA_041500805.1. Classification (GTDB taxonomy): domain Bacteria; phylum Pseudomonadota; class Alphaproteobacteria; order Rhizobiales; family Methyloligellaceae; genus Methyloceanibacter. The sequence continues at coordinate 4,623 of JBGQMX010000059.1, read as the reverse complement.
AAGACGTTGCAGGATAGGGAGCGCAAAGGCGGCGGTCTTGCCCGTCCCCGTCTGTGCGATGCCGAGCAGGTCCCTGCCTTCGTTGAGGAGGGGAATGGCCTGCACCTGGATGGGGGTCGGCTGCAGATAGTTTTCGGCCTTCAACGCGAGCCGTAAGGGCTCGGCGAGGCCGAGGCCGTCGAAAGATAGTGTCACTTATAAATGTTCCTTGTACGCCGGCCGCGGGTGCGCGCATGGCATGCGCGGCCGTGGATGGCGTTTTGCCTCACCCCACGCGCATAACTGGGGACAGACGATTTATTGGGAAATTGTCTCGGGATGAGGCGCCGCGGTTCTAGGCGGCAGCTACGCGCGATCGCGAGCAATCATTGCGAGGGGAACATGGATGCCGCGTCCCATCCTGTCAAGTAGAGACTGCGCGCTCGGTAAACCGGGAATGAGGATTGGCGAGGACGGCGAAGGCCTTGGCGAGGCGAGCTAGCCGGTCTTGCGCCGGCGCAAAGGATACTTTGCGCTCTCATACAGCGCCCTTATGCCGAAGCCGTCGAACCGCTCCTCATTGACCTCGAGCGTGCTGCCGATGAGAAGCTCCGGCGGCAATACCTCGACGGCGTGTTTGATCGCCTCGGCGGCACTCTTGAAGCGCGTATAGCGCATCGGCCGCTTGCCGGTCTTGCTCGCGCTTGCGTAAAGCTCCGCGGGAGCCCTGTAGTCGAACGCACTCACAGAGGCATTAAAGCATGCAAGAGGGAGGTAAGGCCAGCCTCGCCCGGGCTGCCTGCCGGCTTGGCTCGCTCGTGGCCGATGCCGGTGCCGCCCGTTGCGGCAAGCTAAAAGGATTGTCGGCGGCGTCATTCGTTGTCAGGCTATGGGCGGGGCGTGCAGGGCGCGCATGCGAGCGCATCGCCGCCCTGCCCGTGACCCACGCATTTGGCCCAAGGCTCCCTCGATGCATGTGTCGCCGCTTGTTTCCACCATTGCCATTGGCCTCGTGCTCGCCTTCAGCCTCGGCGTGCTCGCCCACCGTTTCAAGCTTCCGCCGCTCGCCGGTTATCTCGTGGCCGGCATTCTCATCGGGCCGTTCACGCCCGGCTTCGTCGCCGACCAGAATATCGCCAACCAGCTTGCCGAGGTCGGCGTCATTCTCCTGATGTTCGGCGTGGGGCTGCATTTCTCGCTGCAGGATTTGCTCTCCGTCCGCCGCATCGCCGTCCCCGGAGCTCTGGCGCAAGGCCTGGTCGCTGCCCCGCTCGGCATGGCGCTTGGGTGGGGACTCGGCTGGAGGCCGGGCGCCGGCCTCATCTTCGGCGTGGCGCTGTCCGTTGCCAGCACCGTGGTGCTGCTGCGCCTCTTGCAGGAGCGCCGGCTGATCGAGACCGAGCGCGGGCGGATCACCGTCGGCTGGCTGATCGTGCAGGATATCGGGATGGTGCTCGTGCTCGTGCTCCTGCCCGGGGTCGCCGGCCTCTTTAGCGGCGCCGCGACCGCACCCGATGCCGCCGAGATCGTCCGCACCGTCGCCATCATGCTCGGCAAGTTCGGCATCTTCGTCGCCGTCATGCTGCTGGTCGGCAAGAGGCTGATCCCGGCGATCCTGCATTATGTCGCCCATACCGGCAGCCGCGAGCTGTTTCGCCTTGCGGTTCTCTCGATTGCGCTCGGCGTGGCCTATGCCGCAGCCGAGCTGTTCGGCGTCTCGCTTGCTCTCGGCGCCTTCTTCGCCGGCATGATGCTGAGCGAATCGCGGTTGAGCCAGCAGGCGGCGACGGAATCGCTGCCCTTGCGCGATGCCTTCGCCGTGCTGTTCTTCGTCTCGGTCGGCATGCTGTTCAACCCGAAGATCGTGGTCGAGGCGCCGCTGGCGCTGCTTGCCACGGTGCTCATCATCCTGGTCGGCAAATCGATCGCCGCCTATCTCGTCGTGCGCTTCTTCGGGCACTCGCGCGCGACCGCGCTCATGATCTCCGCCTCGCTCGCTCAGATCGGCGAGTTCTCCTTCATCCTCGCCAATCTCGGCTTGCTCCTCGGGCTCCTGCCTGAGGAAGGCCGGGACCTCATCCTCGCCGGCGCCATCATCACCATCCTCCTCAATCCGCTCCTCTTCGCCGCCCTCGACTTTTACGCGGCGCGACGGGAGAAGGCGCTCGCCGAGGCTGCCCCGGTGGCCGTGGAGGAAGCAACGCCGATGCGCGAGCCGATCCGTCGGACGAGCCTCGCCGGCCATGTGGTGCTGGTCGGCCATGGCCGCGTCGGCAGCTTCGTCAGCAAGGTTTTAAGCGAGCAGAAAACCCCGCTCTTCGTCATCGAGAACGATGAGGATGTGGTGGCTGCCTTGAAGGAGCGGGGGATCGAGGCGCTGAGCGGCAATGCCGCCGACCCTGCCGTGATCCCGGCGGCGAACTTGAACGCGGCGCGGTGCCTGCTCGTCGCCATCCCCGATGCCTTCGAGGGCGGCCAGGTGGTGCAGCAGGCGCGCGCCATCAACCCGACGCTGCCGATCATCGCGCGGGCCCATTCCGAGGCCGAGATCGAGCACCTCAAGAAGCACGGCGCGAGCCTCGTGGTGATGGGCGAGCACGAGATCGCCAAGGCCATGCTCGACCACATCGCCGACAAGGCCGCGACTTAGCCTCGTCGACTTCCACAATCCCCGTCATTCCGGCGAAAGCCGGAATCCAGCGGAAGACTCACGGGCTTGGTTTCTGGATACCGGCTTCCGCCGGTATGACGAGCAAGGGGCTGGGCGTCGGCCTACAGCATGGACTTGATGTCGGCGGAGAAGGTCGGGTAGGCGAAGACGAAGTCGCGGATCTGGCTCGCCGTGATGCCATGCTTCATGGCGAGCCCGAACACGTTGATCAGCTCCTCGCCGGCATGGCCGACGAAATGGGCGCCGATGACGCGGTCGGTGTCCTCCTCGACGATGATCTTCGACCAGGCGATCGTCTCGGCAAAGGTCCTGGTCGAGAACCAATATTCCATGTCGTTGACCTGGACGCGCGCCTTGAGCCCCTTCTCCTTAGACTTGGCCTCCGAAAGGCCGACAGTGGCGAGCGCCGGCACCGTGTAGACGCAGGACGGGATGCTCGCATAGTCGGGCTTGTGCTTGGGCCCCTCGACGATGTTGCGCCCGACGATGCGCCCCTCATAGTTGGCGATCGGCGAGAGCTGCGGCGAGGCGGTGACGTCGCCGCACACATAGACGGAAGGGTTCGACCGCGAGCGGAGATAGTCGTCGGCGGCAATGCGGAAGCCGTCATGGGCGACCTTGCCCGCCTCGAGGTCGAGCTCCGCGACATTGGCGATGCGGCCGGCGCCGTTCACCACCCTGTCGCTCTCGACCGTCAGCTGCTTGCCGCCCGACTCGAAGACGGTGCGGAGTCGCGCGCCCGCCTTCTCCACCCGCTTCACGTTGACGCCGGTATGCACCTTGATCCCGATGCGCTCGCTCTCTTTCCGCACCTCTTCGACAGCGTCGGCGTCGAGCGCGGGCAGGAGCTGGGGCAGCACTTCGAGAATGGTGACTTCCGAGCCGGCGCGGGCGTAGACGTGGCCGAACTCGAGCGCAATGACGCCGCCGCCGATAAAGAGGACGCTTTGCGGCCGCATCCGCTCGCTCAACACCTCGTCCGACGTGATCATCAGCTCGGCGCCTTGGATCGGCAGCTTCCGGGGCTTGGAGCCCGTGGCGATGACGATGTGCTTCGCTTTGATCCTGCGCGGGCTGGCCTCGACCTCGTTGGCGCTCACGAATTTCGCGTGCTCGCGGATGAGCTCGACGCCGCGGGTCTTGAGCGTCTCGGCGAGCGAGTCCGGGATCCCGCTGATCATCTCCTTCTCGCGGTCGATCAGGACCGGCCAGTCGAGGGAGGGCTTGCCCACGCTGATGCAGTGGATATGCGCCTGGCCGATCTCATGGAGCGCGTGGGCGGCGGCGACGAGAACCTTTTTCGGCGTGCAGCCCCGGTTGGGGCAGGTCCCGCCGAGATCGCGCGCCTCGACCATGACGACCTTGAGCCCGGCCGCCCGCGTCGGCACGGTGACGCCGAAGGCGCCGTTGCCGCCGCCGAGGATCAGAACGTCGCAAGTCTCGCGTTCCATTTGACGTGCCCCTTTTTAGGGTCGGGACTCATTCAGACCCAGAACGCGACGATGGCAGCGAGGACGACGGCAGACAGGAAGTTGACCGCGAGCTTATCGTAGCGTGTGGCAACGCGGCGGAAGTCCTTGAGGCGACAGAAGGCAGCTTCGATCCTCCAGCGATCGCGGTAGCGCCGCTCGTCGTGCCGGATCGGTCGTTTGCGTGACCGTCGCCCTGGAATGACCGGTATTGTCCCGACCGATCGGAGTGTGAGACGAAGGCTGTTGGCATCGTAACCGCGATCAGCGATCAGACGGCGAACGGGACCCGCCGCTTCGATCAGCTCGTCGGCAACGCGGATGTCGCTGACGTTGCCGGGTGTGAGCCGGATGACCGCGGGGCGCCCCAGCACATCCGTAAGGATATGGATTTTTGTGGTCTGACCGCCACGCGAAAGACCGATAGCTTGCGTCTTCGCCCCCCTTTACCGCCATGGGCAGAGCGATGAGCCTTCACATAGGTTGCGTCGATTGATGCCGTGG
>JBGQMX010000058.1:0-18432 GCA_041500805.1 Methyloceanibacter sp. | reverse complement strand
GTGTGCATGACCGGGCACTTGCCCGCGCTCTCGTCAGTCTTTGCGTCCATGTTTCTGTCCGATCGTGTTCGGTAATTTTCTTCGGGTTTTTCCGTATAGAACTATTGTGACTTCTGGGAATCGTTGCCGACCAGATCCCAGTTGCCCTCCTCGGTGTAGAACTTGAGAGCGAAGCCGCGCACGTTGCGTTCCGCATCGGCCGCTCCGAGCTCGCCGGCGACGGTCGAGAAGCGCGCGATCATGTCGGTCTTGGCGCCTGGCTGCAGCATCTTCGCCTTGGTGTATTTGGAAATGTCGCCGGTGATGGTGAGCGTGCCGTGAGCGCCCCAGCCCTTGGCGTGCACCAGACGCTCCGGGATGCGCTCAGGTTCTGGTGGGTCAGCTTTTCGATCAGTTGGTAGTCCTGCAGCAGGATCGGGCCGCGCGGACCGGCGGTCAGCGAATTCTGGTTGCCGGCAACCGGGTTGCCGGCCGTGGTCGTCAGGGTAGGTTTCTTCGACATAACGTGTTCTCGCTCCTCGCCTCAGCCCAGCAACATGCGGGCGCGTGGGGCGAGCTTGGCGTGCGGCGCACAATAATGGCAAGTCGTATTTGCCTATCGGAGTGATAAGGTAAACTTATCGATCACCATCCGCGCGGCGAGGAATTAGGCGATTGCAGGCTCGGCCCCTCAGCCGCCGAGGAAGCCTTGCAGCAGCTTGAGCGTCGATGCGGGCTGCTCTTCCTGGGGCATGTGCCCGCAATCCTCGACGAGCCGCAAGGTGGAGTTGGGTAGCGTGCGCCTGAGCTTTAAGCCCACCTCGAGCGGCACGATGCGGTCGTGGTCGCACCACAGGATCAGCGTCGGCAGCTTGATTGTCTTGTAGCGCTCGGAAATCTCGGCGAGGCCGTCGGGAACGATCTGCCGCGCGCTATAGATGATGGCGTGCTTGCCGGCCGCCGTCTTGAGCGGCGCGGCATAGGTCTCGACCTCGTCCTGATCGATCTTGCTGTCGTCGAAATAGGCAATTCTGAGCGCAACCCGGGTCTGGAAGGAGGCCGGAACCATGCTCACGCCGAGATGGGAGACGAGCGGCACGTCGAGCAGGCGGAAGAAGACGGGGATGTTCTGCGGGTAGGCGATTGTGTCGAGCAGCACGAGCTTGGAGATGCGCCCTTTGAGCCGCTCATTGGCCTCGAGCGCAAGCAGCAGTGCGATCCCACCGCCGAAAGAGTGGCCGACCAGCGTCAGATTGCGGAGGTCCTTGTCCTCGATCAGCTGGGCGAGAAGCTCCGCCTGGTCGAACACCGAATAGCGGCTGTCGAACGGCTTGTCCGACTGGCCGAAGCCTTTGAGATCGACGGCGATGACCCGGTGGGTCTTGGCAAGCTCCGGCGCCACGTGCCGCCAGGTATAGGTGCTGGCGCCGAAGCCATGGATGAGGAGCACGGGCGAGCCTTTGCCCTGTTCCTCGACATAAAGCCTGACCGGCGCCTCGGGCGGCCCGAGCCTGGCGTAAGGCCCGTCGATCGCGTCGCCCGCGCTGAGCCCGCAAGAGCCGAGTGCAAGGGCGATCGCTGCAAGGCCGATCGTCGCCTTCAGCTCTCTCTTTGCCATTCCCCGTTAGACCCGTTGGCCCTTCCTGACCGAAGCGAGGGCGGCTCCGCCCGACGTCGGTTCGAGGCTCGCGGACCCCCCGCGAATCAGCGGTGGAGGCCGTTCAACTCCGTTCGTTCGCCCTTGTACCCCGCTTCGCGGCCGAGCGGCAATTGGGCTGGTTAACCAAACGTAAAGGGAAATCGGCCCTTGCCGGTGCGCGGTTTTCCCGTGGATTCGCGCTTCGTTCCCAGCGCTTTCCATTGACGCCCATATATTCCCATGTTATCCCACAAATGCCCGTTCGGTGAGTAAGTGGGGGAGGCTGGCCGCGCTCCTTTAGAGGCCACGGGGGGATCCGCGCCGCCTCTCCCACCGATCTTCCAACGGGGGGGTCTCGCACCCAAGGCTCGTTAGTCACTCGTCAGTCCGGGCGCGCATGAGGGGGAGATGGACCAGTTTGTGTCGACATTCACCAATAAGATCGACACCAAAGGCCGCGTCTCGGTCCCGGCTTCTTTCCGCACCGTCCTCGCCAAAGACGGTCTCGACGGCATCTATTGCTATCCCTCGCTCGACGCGCCGGCGCTCGACGCCGGAGGCCAGCGCCTCGTCGACAAGATCAACACCCTGGTCGAGGACTTGGCACCCTATTCCGACGAGCGCGACCATCTCGCCACCGCTCTGTTCGGCACGAGCGAAATCCTTTCCATCGATCAAGACGGGCGCACCATCCTCCCGGAGCGCCTGCGCGAGCACGCCGGCATCACCACCCACATCGCCTTTGTCGGCCTCGGCGAGAAATTCCAGATGTGGGAGCCTGAGCGTTTCAAAGTCCATCTGTCGGAGGCACGCCAGAAGGTGCGCGATCTCCGCAAACTACTCGGCGCGGGGCGTCGCGGAAGCGGCGGGCCAGAGGGAGCACGGGAATGATGGCGGGTCGCGGCAGAAATTCGTCTGCCGTTGGCGGACCGGCCCGCCACATTCCCGTGATGCTCTCCGAGGTGCTTCAGGCGCTCGAGCCTAAGTCCGGTCAGATCATCGTCGACGGGACTTTCGGGGCCGGCGGTTATACCGAGGCCATTCTCCAAGCGGCGGATTGCAAGGTCATCGCCATCGATCGCGATGCTGAAGCGATCACGGCAGGAGAGGCGCTTGCCAAGCGCTTCCCCGGCCGGCTCGCGCTTGTCCGCGGCCGCTTCGGCGCCATGGACGAGATCACCGAAAGCCAGGGGCTCACCACCGTCGACGGCATAGCGCTCGATCTCGGCGTGTCCTCCATGCAGCTCGATCAGGCGGCGCGGGGCTTCTCCTTCATGCAGGACGGCCCCCTCGACATGCGCATGGGGCAAGATGGCCCAAGCGCCGCCGACATCGTCAACACCTTGCCGGAGGGGGATCTAGCCGAGATCATCGGCAAGCTCGGCGAGGAGCGCCGGTGCCGCGCGATCGCCCGAGCCATCGTGGCGCGGCGCGCCGAGGAGCCCATAGCGACCACGGGCGAGCTTGCCGGCATCGTCGCGGGCGTGCTCGGCCGCAAATGGGACGAGACCAAGCATCCCGCGACCAGGACCTTCCAGGCGCTCCGCCTCTACCTCAATGAGGAGCTTGACGAGCTCGCCAAGGGTCTCTCCGCCGCCGAACGGCTGCTCAAGGCCGGTGGCCGGCTTGTCGTCGTCACCTTCCATTCGCTGGAAGACCGCATCGCCAAGCGCTTCTTCGCCAGCCGCAGCGCCCCTGGCCCCCGCGCCTCGCGGCATCTGCCTGAGATTTCAGCCGCTTCATTCGCCCCAAGCTTCCGGCTTCTTAACCGGCATCCGTTAGAACCGAATCAGGAGGAGATTGCGCGGAACCCCCGTGCCCGCTCAGCCCGCCTCCGGGCGGCCGAGCGCACCGAGGCGCCCGCCTTTCCTCTCGATCTTGCCGCACTCGGCGTGCCGCGGCTCGGCTTTTGCATGTGAAGGTCAGTTAGAGGGTCAGTTTTCAGTTCGCGAGTTCAAAATGCTGCGTTTCGTCAATATCTGCCTCGTTCTCGGCCTCGTCGCGCTCGCCTATGTCATCTATCAGGTGAAGTACGAGGCCCGCGCCCTTGACGAGGAGATCGCCTCTCTCGGCAAGCAAATCGACGAGGAGCGAGACGGGCTCGCCGTGCTGCGCGCCGAATGGAGCCTGCTCAACCGACCTGAGCGCATCGAGCGGCTCGCCGAGAAATTTCTCAAGCTCGCCCCGGCGCAGCCCCGGCAGCTCGTCACCCTCGACAAGGTGACGGACCGCGATTTCGATCGCGCCCGAGAGGTTGCGGCACCTGCCCCGGCGCCGGCGGTGACAGCGCAAGCGAGCAAACCGGCTAACAAGCCGCCGGTAGCGCTCGCCGCTGCATCGACGCCGGAGTCTCCGCCTGACGCATCCGCGCCATGGCCTCCAGCCAAGATTGTGGCTCCGGTTCAAGCCGCCGCTCAATAGGCCGAAGACCCTTGCGCGACACCGCCAAATCCGATGCCGCCACGGCCCGCGCCGAGCGGGCTTATCTGGCGCGGAGCCGTTACCGCTTCCGCCTCGCCTGCCTCGGCTTCGCGCTCGCCTTCGTCCTGATCGGCGGCCGCCTCGTGAGCCTCGGCTTCGCCGGCACCGAGACGAGCGCGGGCGGTTTGCACGACATCTCCTCCACGGTGCACCGCCCCGACATTCTCGACCGCAACGGCGAGTTGCTCGCCACCGACATCAAGGGCGCCACCCTTTACGCCGATCCGCAACGCGTGATCGATCAGGACGAGCTGGTCGAGCAGGTCACAAGCGTGCTCCCCGACGTCGACGCCGCCGGGCTCCGCTCCAAGCTCAAGGCCGGGGGCCGCTTCGTCCGTATCAAGCGCGAGCTGACCCCGAAGCAGCAGGAAGAAATCCACGAGCTCGGGCTTCCCGGTCTCGCCTTCATCGAGGAATATCGCCGCATCTATCCGGTCGGCGCCACCGCGAGCCACGTGGTCGGCCTGGTTGACGTCGACAGCAAGGGGCTCGCCGGCATCGAGAAGTTCGTCGACGATAACCCCCAGCTCGCCATGGCCCACGCCGAGACGACGGCGGGAGAGGCAAGCGTGTCGCTGTCGCTCGACCTCGGCGTGCAGCATGTGCTGCGCGAGGAGCTTGGGCGCGCGATGGCCACCTATCGCGCCAAGGCCGCCGCAGGCATCGTCATCGACGTGCATTCGGGAGAGGTGATGGCGCTTGCCTCACTCCCCGATTACGATCCCAACCATCGCGAGCAGGCTCTCGACAAGGATCGGCTGAACCGCATCAGTTCAGGCGTCTATGAGATGGGCTCGGTGTTCAAGGTGTTCACCGTCGCGGGCGTGCTCGACGAGGGGCTCGCCTCGCTACGCTCGGTCTACGATGCGTCGAGCCCGATCCATTATGCCTCCTTCACCATCGAAGACTTCCACGGCCAGAAGCGCCCCCTGACCGTGCCAGAGGTCTTTATCTACTCGTCGAATATAGGCGCCGCCAAGATGGCCCTCCAAATGGGCGTCGACCGGCATCGCGCCTTCCTCAAGAAACTCGGATTGACGAGCCGTATCTCGACCGAGCTCGGCGAGTCTGCGGCCCCGATCATCCCCGCCCATTGGCAGAAGCTGAACACCATGACTATCGCCTTCGGCCACGGCATGTCGGTGACGCCGCTGCAGCTTGCTGCCGCGACCTTGCCCCTCGTCAATGGCGGGATTGCCGTCACCCCGACCTTCCTGCCGCGCTCGCGCGAGGAGGGGATGAGCATGGGCACGCGCGTGCTGAAGCCGCAGACCAGTGCCGCGATGCTGAAGCTGATGCGCCTCAATGTGCTGAAAGGCACCGGCAAGCGCGCCAACGCCGATGGCTACCGCGTCGGCGGCAAGACCGGCACGGCCGAGAAGGTGGTCGGCCGGCACTACAGCACCTCGATGCTGCTCACGAGCTTCCTTGCCACGTTCCCCACCGATGCCCCCGAATATGTCGTGCTGGTCATGCTCGACGAGCCGCAACGCGTCGCCGCGTCGAGCAACCAGGCGACGGCCGGCACCAACGCCGCGCCCACGGCCGGCAAGATCATCGAGCGGATTGCGCCGATCCTTGGCGTGGCGCCGCGGCTCGAGGAGGACCAGCGTAAGTTTGACGCGAAGGTGCTCGCCTCCTATTAGAAGACGCCGCCCAGCGAGGGGCAGGCCAAGTCCTTGAGTTTCTCAAGGAAACCGCATTTCGGGGCGCATGCCGGACGATGACTTTGGGTGAGCTGATCGGGCCTGAGGTGAAGCTCTCCGCTTCCTTGGCCCGCGTACCGATTGCTGGCCTTGCGGCCGACAGCCGTGAGGTCAAGCCCGGCTATCTGTTTGCCGCACTTCCTGGGGTGAAGACCGACGGCGCGCGCTTCATCGCCGACGCGCTTCAGCGCGGCGCAGCAGCCATCATCGTGCCGGAAGGCGGGTCGCCCATCACCGCTTCCGCGGCGATCGTCGAGGACGGCGATCCGCGCCGGCTTCTCGCGCTGATCGCTTCGCGCTTCTTCGGCCTCCAGCCGAAGACGGCCGTTGCCGTCACCGGCACCAACGGCAAGACCTCGGTCGCCTCCTTCGTGCGGCAGCTCTGGGCCGGGCAGGGGTTCAAGGCGGCAAGTCTCGGCACGGTCGGCGTCGTGAGTCCGCGCGGCACGCAAATCCTCAAGCACACGACGCCGGACCCGATCGAGCTGCACGCGATCCTGGCGGCGCTGGCCAAGGATGGGGTCACCCATCTTGCGCTTGAAGCCTCGAGCCACGGCCTGCAGCAGCGCCGCGTCGATGGCGTCAGGCTCGCTGCCGGCGCCTTCACCAACGTCTCCCGCGATCATTTGGATTATCACGCAAGCTTCGAGGACTATTTCGCGCAGAAGCTCCGCCTGTTCCGTGAGCTCCTGCCGCACGGCGCCGGAGCCGTGGTCGATGTCGACACCGAGGCGGGCGATCAGGTGGCAGCCGAAGCCAAGGCGCGGGGGCTCTCCCTCATCACCGTCGGGCGCGCGGGCAAGACCTTGCGGCTCGTCGCGTCCGACATGGATGGGTTCGGCCAGAACCTCGTCATCGAGCACGGCGGCAAGCGGCACAAAGTGCGCCTGCCGCTGGTCGGCGCCTTCCAGGCCTCCAACGCTTTGGTCGCTTCAGGCCTATGCATGGCGACCGGTGGAAATGCAGCGACGGTCCTGCCGATGCTCGAGACGTTGCAGGGCGCGCGGGGGCGCCTCGACCTTGCCGGCATGGCCCGCGGTGGCGCCCCCGTCTTCATCGATTACGCCCACACCCCCGATGCGCTGCTGAAGGCGCTCGACGCCCTGCGGCCCTATGTGCAGAACCGGCTCGTTGTCGTCTTCGGCTGCGGCGGCGACCGCGATAAAGGCAAGCGGCCTGAGATGGGACGGGTCGCGGCGGAAAAGGCCGATCTCGCCATCGTCACCGACGATAATCCGCGCAGCGAGGACGCGGCTGAGATTCGCCGCCAGATCCTGGCAGCCTCTCCCGGCGCCATCGAAATGGGCGACCGCGCCACGGCGATTGCCGAGGCCATCGGGAGGCTCGAACGGGGCGATGTCCTGCTGGTCGCCGGCAAGGGGCACGAGACCGGCCAAACCGTGGGGACGACCGTCATCCCCTTTTCCGATCATGACGCGGTGGCGGCCGCGCTGAAACAAGAGGCGCGATGTGGCTGAGCCGCTTTGGACAATCGGCGAAATCCTGAGCGCCACTGGCGGCACGTGCCTGGGCTTAGGCATCACCCCCGTCACCGGCTTCTCCATCGACAGCCGTAGCCTCGGCAAGGGTGAGGGCTTCGTCGCCATCCGCGGGCCGAACCGCGACGGGCATGCCTTTGTCGCCGCGGCGTTGGATGAAGGCGCCGCCTGCGCCATCGTGGATGGCAGCTTCCCTCAGGGCGACGAGGAGAGACTGGTCCGCGTCGGCGATACGCTCGCAGCGCTGAACGATCTCGGCAGGGCGGCTCGCGCGCGGACCAAAGATACGGTGGTGATCGCGGTCACTGGCAGCGTGGGCAAGACCGGCTCCAAGGAGGCGCTCAGGCTTGCGCTTCAACCAAGCGGCTCCGTGCACGCCTCGGTAAAGTCCTTCAACAATCATTGGGGCGTGCCGCTGTCGCTTGCCAACATGCCGAAAGCCGTCCGCTTCGGCGTGTTCGAGGCGGGCATGAACCATGCGGGCGAGATCGACGCGCTGACGCGCCTGATCCGGCCGCATATCGCCATCGTCACCACGGTGGCGCCTGTGCATCTCGGCTTCTTCCGCTCGGTGGAGGAGATCGCCGACGCCAAGGCGGAGATCTTCCGTGGGCTGGAGCCCGGCGGCACGGCGATCATCAATCGCGACAGTCCCTATTATGAGAGGTTGAAGGCGGCTGCGCTCGCTCACGGGGCGAAGATCGTCGGCTTCGGCGAGACGCAAGACGCCGAGGCGCGTCTGCTCGACGCCGAGCTTCTGCCCGACGCCTCGAACGTCACGGCCGACATCCTGGGCGAGACCGTGCGCTACCGCCTCGGGGCGCCCGGCCGTCACCTCGTGCAGAATTCGCTTGCCGTGCTTGCCGCCGTGAAGGTTGCCGGCGCCGATCTTGCGCGTGCCGCAGGCGCGCTCGACGGCCTCCGCGCCCAGGCCGGACGCGGCGGCCGGACCGTCATCGACGGCAAAGGCGGGCGCGTGGCGATCATCGACGAATCCTACAACGCCAATCCCGCCTCGATGCGCGCGGCGCTCGCCACGCTCGGGCTCACGCCGCGGAGCGAGTTCAAGCGTCGCGTGGCGGTGCTGGGCGACATGCTCGAGCTTGGTCCGGAAGGCCCGAAACTCCACCAGGGACTTGCGGAGTTCATTGACGGGGCGGGGGTAGATGTTGTCTTTGCCTGCGGCGAGCTGATGGGCTCGCTTTATGAGGCTTTGCCGGCAAGCCGCCGGGGCGCCTATGCCAAGACCGCCGAAGCGCTTGCGCCGATGCTGATGGCAGCAGTAGGGCCGGGGGATGCGATCATGGTCAAAGGGTCCTTGGGCAGCCGCATGGCCCCGCTCGTCGAGGCACTGAAGCGCCGTTTCGGCACCGAAGGCGTGCCGGTCTAGCCCGGGGCCTCAAGGGGGAAAGCAGGCGATGCTCTATTGGCTGACCGAGTTGACCCCTGAGCTCGCCGCTCTCAACATCTTTCGTTACATCACCTTCCGCACCGGCGGGGCCTTGATCACGGCGCTTCTCTTCGTGTTCCTGTTCGGGCCGCGGGTGATCAGGTCCTTGCGCGTCCGCCAGGGCAAGGGGCAGCCGATCCGCAAAGACGGCCCCGAGCGCCACCTCCTTTCGAAGCAGGGCACGCCGACCATGGGCGGGCTCATGATCCTGTCCGGCCTGACCGTCTCCGTCTTGCTGTGGGGCAATCTGCGCAACCCTTATGTCTGGGTGGTCCTGCTGCTCACCCTCGTCTACGGTGCCGTCGGTCTTTACGACGACTATCTCAAGGTGACCAAGCAATCGGCGGAAGGCTTCCGCGGCCGCATCAAGATCATCATCGAGTCGCTCGCCGCGGTGATCGCCGCCTCGGTCATCGCCTATGTCGGCGAGCCGCCGCTCGCGACCTCTCTCGCCATTCCCTTCCTCAAGAACGTGCAGATCGACCTCGGCTGGTTCTTCATCCCCTTCGGCGCCTTCATCATCGTCGGCGCCGGCAACGCCGTGAACCTGACCGATGGGCTGGACGGCCTCGCCATCGTGCCGGTGATGATCGCCGCCGCCACTTTCGGGTTCATCTCTTACCTCGTCGGCAACGCGCTGTTCGCCGACTATCTGCAGATCCATTTCGTGCAAGGCACCGGCGAGCTCGCCGTGATCTGTGGCGCGCTGGTGGGCGCAGGACTCGGATTCCTATGGTTCAACGCGCCGCCTGCGCTCATCTTCATGGGCGACACGGGGTCGCTCGCCCTTGGCGGCGCGCTCGGCTCAATCGCGGTCGCCACCAAGCACGAACTTGTGCTCGCCATCGTCGGGGGCCTGTTCGTGCTCGAGGCGGCTTCCGTGATCGTGCAGGTCGCCTCCTTCCAGCTGTTCGGCAAGCGCGTTTTCCGCATGGCGCCGCTGCACCATCATTTCGAGCAGAAGGGCTGGCCCGAATCGACGGTGGTGATCAGGTTCTGGATCATTGCCGTGGTGCTTGCGCTTGCTGGCCTCGCCACGCTGAAATTGCGCTAAGTTCAAGACATTATGATTCCCGTGACGATCTTCGCCGGCCGCAATGTCGCGGTTCTAGGCTTGGGATTGAGCGGCCTTGCCGCTGCGCGCTCGCTTGCGGCTGGCGGCGCCAACGTCTTTGCCTGGGACGACAAGGCGAAGGGACAAGAGGCTGCCGCGGCGGAAGGCTTTGCCGTGACCGATCTTGCCACCGAAGACTGGTCGCGCTTTGCCGCCCTCGTGCTTGCCCCCGGCATTCCCTTGACTCACCCCGAGCCCCATTGGAGCGTCAAGCGCGCGAGAGCTGAAGGTGTCGAAGTGATCGGCGACATCGAGCTCTTCTTTCGCGAGCGGGCGCGGGCTGCGGCGCCCGGCAAGGTAGTGGTCATCACCGGCACCAATGGCAAATCGACCACGACGGCGCTCACGGCGCATCTTCTCGCAGCGTCCGGAAAGCGCGTGGCGCTTGGCGGCAATATCGGCAAGGCGGTGCTCGACCTTGAACCTTTCGCTCCCGACCTCATCTATGTCATCGAGCTTTCGTCGTTCCAGATCGATCTTTCGCCACAGCTCAAGCCCGATGCCGCGGCGCTGCTCAACATCACCCCCGACCATCTCGATCGTCACGGCACGCTTCACGACTATGCCCGCATCAAGGCGCAAGTCTTTGCGAAGTTGGGACCTGGTGCCACCGCCGTGATTGGCATCGACGACGAGCCCTCACGCGTCATCGCCGATGCTCTTTCAGGCCCCTTCGCGGTCAAGCGCATCGCCGTCGGGCGCACCGTGGAGACGGGCGTATGGGCCAAGGATGGCGTCCTGCACGAGATGGAAGGTGGCGCCGAGCTGGCGCACATCGACCTTGCCGGCATCGGCTCGCTCCGAGGCGCCCATAACTGGCAGAACGCTGCCGTCGCTTACGCGCTCGCCCGCTCGCAAGGGCTTTCCGCTGCCGCGATCGCGCAAGGGCTCAAGAGCTTCGCCGGCCTCGCCCACCGCATGGAGCAGGTGGCGCGGAGGGGCAAGGTGCTGTTCGTCAACGACTCCAAGGCCACCAATGCCGATGCCGCGGGCAAGGCGCTGGCAAGCTTCACCGACATCTACTGGATCATCGGCGGCAGGCCGAAAGAGGGAGGGCTAGCGGGGCTCGAGCCCTTCTTTCCCAAGATCGCGCGCGCTTATCTGATCGGCGAGGCGGCTGACGCCTTTGCCCGCCAGCTCGGCAGCAGCGTCGCGCATCTCCATTGCGGCACCCTCGATCGGGCCGTCGCCGCGGCCGCATCCGATGCCAGCGGCTCCGGCGCGAGAGAGCCTGTCGTCCTCTTGTCGCCCGCGTGCGCCTCTTACGACCAGTTTGCCAATTTCGAGAAGCGCGGCGAGGCGTTCCGCGACATCGTCATGGGGCTCGACGGCGCCGAGAGTTTGCAGGGGAGGGCGGCATGAGGCTCACCCGCGCCGACAAGAGTGTTCTCTCCGACTGGTGGTTCACCGTCGACCGCCTGATGTTCTTCGGCCTTCTGCTGCTGATGGGCCTTGGCGTCGTGCTGTCGCTTGCGGCGAGCCCGCCGATCGCCGCCAAATACAATCTCGAGCCGTTCTATTTCGTGCGCCGCCAGGCGGCGCTCCTTCTGCCTGCGGTGGCCATCATGTTCGCGGCCTCGACGCTGACGCCGAAGCAGATCCGGCGCGCGAGCCTCATCATCTTCCTCGCCGGCATCGCGCTGATGGCCGTGATCCTCGCCGTAGGGCCGGAGATCAAGGGCGCCAAGCGCTGGCTGCAGCTCGGCCCCGTGTCGCTGCAGCCGTCAGAGTTCGTGAAGCCGGCCTTCATCGTGCTCACCGCCTGGCTCTTCAACGAGGCCCAGAAGCGCCGTGACGTCCCCGGCATTCAGCTCGCCGTGGCGCTTTACGCCGTGTTCGCGGTCCTCCTCATCATGCAGCCTGATTTCGGCCAGACGCTTCTCGTCACCCTCGTCTGGGGCGCACTCGTCTACATGGCGGGCATCAACCTCGTGTGGATCGGAGCTCTCGGGCTCGCCGGGGTCGCCGGCGTCTTCTCCGCCTATGTCCTCGCCCCCCACGTGGCCTCGCGCATCGACCGCTTCCTCGATCCCGCCTCCGGCGATACCTATCAGGCCGACCGCTCGCTCGACTCGTTTCTCCATGGCGGCTGGTTCGGCAGAGGCCCGGGCGAGGGCACGGTCAAGGAAGTGCTCCCCGATTCCCATACCGACTTCATTTTCGCGGTGGCGGCCGAGGAGTACGGGCTGATCGCCTGCCTCATCCTGGTCGCCCTGTTTGCCTTCATCGTGCTGCGCGGCCTGTCCAAGGCCTCGCAGGAGCCCGACGGGTTCATCAGGCATGCCGTGGCGGGGCTCATCATGCTGTTCGGCTTGCAGGCCTTGATCAATATGGCCGTCAATGTCGGCCTGCTCCCCGCCAAGGGCATGACGCTGCCCTTCATCTCCTATGGCGGCTCCTCGCTGCTCGCCATGGCGCTGACCATGGGCTTTGCGCTGGGGCTCACGCGCAAGCGGCCCATGGCGGGGCGGCTGAAGCGCAGCACGGCAGCCGAGCCTGACGCCGAATCCTCCGGCCTCACGGAGAAAGCAGCTTGAGCGCGCGCCCGATCCTGCTCGCTGCGGGGGGCACGGGCGGCCATCTGTTTCCTGCTGCGGCTTTGGCGCAGGAGCTGACCCGCCGCGGCTATCAGGTCGAGCTCGCCACCGACATCCGCGCCGAGAAATACGGTGTCGAGTTCCCCGCCCGCGCCATTCACCGCATTCCGTCCGCCACGCTGACGAGCCGCAATCCGTTTGCGGTGGGCATGACCTTCTCGCGGCTTGGCATCGGGTTTATCGGCGCGCTTCGCCTGCTCAAGCGGATCAACCCAAGAGCCGTCATCGGCTTCGGCGGTTATCCGACGCTGCCGCCGATCATCGCCGCGAGCACGCTCAAGATCCCGACCGCCATCCACGAGCAGAACGCGGTCATGGGCCGCGCCAATCGCCTCTTGTCGCGCTTCGTCGACAAGATCGCGCTCTCGTTCAAGCCGACCAAGCTGCTCCGTGCCGACGCCGAGGCCAAGGCGAGGCTGACGGGCACGCCGGTGCGCGATGCGGTGCTGGCTTACCGCGACGTCGCTTATGCGCCGCCCGATGCGTCAGGGCGTCTGCTGCTGCTCGTGTTCGGCGGGAGCCAGGGCGCGCATTTCTTCTCGGAGGCGCTGCCGCCGGCGCTCACGCTTCTGCCTTCAGAGATGCGCCAGCGCGTGACGGTGGTGCAGCAGGCCCGCGAGGAGGACCTCGACGAATTGCGCGAGGCTTACAAGAAGGCCGGCATCGCCGTGCATCTTGCGCCCTTCTTCCGCGACCTGCCGGAGCGGATCGCCAAGTCCCACCTCGTCATCGCCCGCGCCGGCGCCTCGACCGTGGCCGAGCTGATGGCGATCGGCCGCCCCTGCCTGCTCGTGCCGCTGCCGCATGCCCTTGACAACGATCAGCTCGAAAATGCAACTCGCCTTGAGCAAGGCGGCGGCGGCTGGTGCGTCAGGCAGAAGGAGCTGACGCCAGAACGCCTGGCGCAGGAGCTGGAGCGGCTGTTCGGCTCGCCCGCGCTCTTGGCAAAGGCCGCCGGAAAGGCGAAAGCCATGGCCGAGACCGATGCGGTGCGGAAGCTTGCCGATCTCGCCGAGGAGCTCGCGGGAGCCTAAAGAGTAGCTGGAGTAAGTCGAAGATGCATCTGCCCGCGCCCGACAAGATCGGCCTGTTCCACATCGTGGGCATCGGCGGCATCGGCATGAGCGCCATCGCTGAGGTCATGCACACCCGCGGCTATCGCGTGCAGGGGAGCGACCTCAAGGACGGCGCCAATCTCGAGCGCCTGCGCCGCCGCGGCATCGCTTGCCTGATCGGCCACGACCCGCAAAACGTCGCCGGTGCCGCCTATCTCGTCATTTCGAGTGCGGTGAAGGCCGGCAACCCCGAGTTCGAGGCGGCCAAGGAGCGCGGCGTCCCCATCATCCGCCGCGCCGAGATGCTGGCCGAGCTGATGCGCCCTTGCGCCACCGTGTCGATCACCGGCACCCACGGCAAGACCACCACGACCTCCCTCATCGCCGATCTGCTGAAATCCGCGAACCTCGATCCGACGGTGATTGCCGGCGGCATCATCAACGCCTGGGGCACCAATGCCCGCATCGGCAAGGGCGACTGGATGGTGGTCGAGGCCGACGAATCCGACGGCACCTTCCTGAAGCTCCCGACCCAGATCGGGGTGGTGACCAATATCGATCCCGAGCATATGGACTATTGGCCGTCTGTTGCCGCCCTCCATCTCGCCTTTCAGCAATTCATCGAGGCGATCCCGTTCTACGGTGTCGCCGTCGCCTGCATCGATCATCCCGTCGTGCGCGAGCTTCTGGCGAAGCTCGGCGGCGCCGCTAATGGTCGCCGCACGCTCACCTATGGGGTCGCCCGCGATGCCGATATCAGGCTCAGCAATTTGCGGCCGGATCACAACAAAATCACATTCGATGCCGATCTTGGGCCGGCGGTGAAGGGCGGCACGCGCAAGCTCGAAGATCTCATGCTTCCCGTGCTCGGCCATTACAACGCGCTGAACGCTCTCGCCGCGCTCGCGGCGGCGACCGAGGCAGGCGTGAGCGACGAGGTGATCCGCTCGACCTTCGCCGCCTTCTCCGGCGTGAAGCGGCGCTTCACGCGCGTTGGCGAGTGGAATGGCGCCGTCGTCTATGACGATTACGCGCATCACCCGGTGGAGATCGCCGCCGTGCTGCGCGCCGCGCGCATGGCCAGCAAGGGGCGCATCATCGCCGTGATCCAGCCCCATCGCTACACGCGGCTCCAGTCTTTGTTCAACGAGTTCTCCGCCTGCCTCGACGACGCCGACATCGTCCTTGTGACGCCGGTCTATTCGGCGGGAGAGGCGCCGATTCCCGGCATCGACCGCGACGAGCTCGCCTCGGGCCTCCGCCGTCACGGCCATCCCCAGGTGATGACCGTCGATGACGAGGCGACGCTGGTCGAGGCGATCGCGTCGGTCGCGACATCCGGAGACCTCGTGGTCGGCCTCGGCGCCGGCACGATCACCGATTGGATCAACGCTTTGCCGAAGCATCTCGAGCAGCGGGGGCAGGCTTGAGCGGGTCGGACCTCGAATACCGGCTGGTCGCGAGCCTGCCTGAGCTGCGCGGCAAGCTGAAATCCGGCGCGGTCCTCGCCGACCTCACCTGGTTCCGCGTCGGCGGCCCCGCCGAGATCCTCTATTCGCCGGCCGACGAAGCCGACCTTGCTTATTTCATGCGCGCCGCGCCTTCCGACATTCCCGTCACCGTCATTGGGCTTGGCTCGAACCTGCTGGTGCGCGACGGCGGCATTGCAGGCGTTGTCATCCGCTTGGGACGAGGCTTCGGCGAGATCAGAATAGAAGACGGCTCAAGGCTCCGCGCCGGCGCTGCCGTCCCCGACGTGAAGGTGGCCCGCGCCGCGGCCGATGCTGGCATCGCCGGTCTCTCCTTCTATCGCGGCATCCCGGGCTGCGTCGGCGGCGCGCTCCGCATGAATGGCGGGGCGCATGGGCGCGAGACATGCGAGGTCGTGGTCGAGGCCCGCGCCGTCGACCGCGAAGGGAAGGTGCATGTGCTTCCCGTGGCCGAGCTTCATTATGCCTATCGCCATTGCGGGGCGCCGGACGATCTCATCTTCACCGAGGCGCTCTTCCAAGGCGAGCCCGGGGAGCCCGCCAAAATCCTCGCCGAGATGGATGACATCGCCGCCTATCGCGAGCAGGCGCAGCCCATCAAGAGCCGCACCGGCGGCTCGACCTTCAAGAACCCACCGGGGAAAAAGGCCTGGCAGCTCATCGATGCGGCCGGCTGCCGGGGCCTCGCGGTGGGCGACGCCAAGGTCTCCGAGATGCACTGCAACTTCCTCATCAACGAGGGCAACGCCACCGGCGCCGACATCGAGGAGCTCGGCGAGACGGTGCGCGCGCGGGTGAGGGAGACGAGCGGGGTGGAGCTTGAATGGGAGATCAAGCGCCTCGGCGTCCCGCGTTGAGTTCGTCGCGCTCTATTGGACGCGGGCGAGCACGCCCTGGCCGTCGTCATTGAGGTCCTCGATTGTGACCTCACTCGCCTTCTGGTCCGGGCCGATCTGGAACGTCACCGCAAAGGGCATCTCGGGCATTTCCGCAGTGGGATAGTAGATGAACAGATCCCGATCGAAGTGCTCGAGCTTCTTCGAGAACGACCCGTTGGGTCCGAGCTTCAGCACCAGCCCGCCGTCCTCCTCGACCACTACCGCATTGCCCAAATAGTCGTTCGCATAGGTTCCGATATAGGCGGCAAGCGGGAGTGCCGGCGCTGGAGCCGGCGGCTTCGTGCCATAGACCTTCTTGGCCGCCTCGATCGCCGGCTCGAACATCGACGCGAAGATCGCGTTCCATTGCGAGGTCCAGTCGTCCGCCGGCGCGCCTTTGAACACGAGGTCGAAGAACGTGTCGGCCAGCCCCTCCGGCACGCCGGTGGGAAAGGCATTAGCGAGGACCACGATGCCGAGCTGCTCTGACGGCAGCAAGCTCACCAACGTCCGGGCGCCCCGGCTGAAGGCGCCGGCATGTCCCCACACCGTCCCGTAGCGGCCGAACTCGACGTTCCAGCCCCGTCCATAGAACGAGGGTGATCCCGTCACGGGGTTCTTGCCGCGGTTGAAGAGCGGCTCATGCGTCGGTGCGATCGCCTCCTCCTTGATGAGCTGCATGCCATTGTACTTGCCGTTGCCAAGCTCGAGGCGCATCCACTGCGCGAGGTCGCGCGCGTTCGAGCTGACGCCGCCGGCCGGGGATTGCGGATCGGGATCGCGCTTCACCAGCGGCGTCCATTTGCCGTCCACCGGCACATGCAGCTCGGCGCGGTTGGCGTGATTGAGAAAGTCGGCATGGCGGGAGCTGGTCGAGCTCATGCCGAGCGGCTTGTAAAGTTTCTCCTCGGAGACATCCTCCCAGGACTTGCCGGTCGGCTTCGCCGCCGCAACCGCGCCCTCGGTGAGCCCGAAATTGCTATAGGCGTAACCCGCGCGGAAGCTTGAGGTCGGTTTCAGAAAATGCAGGCGCGCGAGGATCGTTCCGCGGTCGAAGCCGAGGCTTTCGAGGTCGTTGCCGGCATTGCCGGAGAGACCACTCCGATGGTTGAAGAGGTCGGTCACCGTGACCTGTTCGGTCGGATAGGAATCGTGCAGCTTGAAGCCCGGGTCGAGATCGGCGATGCGCGAGTCCCAAGAGACCAGCCCGTCGCTGACCAGCGCCGCCACGATCGTCGATGAGATGGGCTTGGAGAAGGAGGCGAGCTGGAACACGGTATCGGCATCGACCGTGTCCGGCTTGCCCACCTCCCGCACACCGAACCCGCCGAGATAGATGACCTCGTCCTGGTAGACGATGGCGATGGCCAAGCCCGGCACGCCGCCATTGGCGACCGCCGCTTGCGCGAGCTTCTCGAGCTTGGGGATGGCGGCGAGCACCTTTTCCTTTGTGGCCGTCTCGGCGCCTGCGCCGGTGCAAGCCAGCGATGCCGCCGCCAAGCCCAGCATCATGGCGCGAAGGAAGATGGGCATGTGCGATCCTCTTGCATGGGGAAAGGGGAGAGTTGCGGGAAGCTATCAGCCGCACCGGAGCCAGAACAGCCCCGCCACCGCCTGACAGGGCATCACCGCCGATTCCTAAACCGCCCCGATTCAGCTAAAGCCGTGACCACCTTGGTCTGACAGCAGAGGACGATCCGCGATGCCTCAAGCACAACATATTGCCGTTCTGATGGGCGGCTGGTCATCGGAGCGGGAAGTATCCTTGCGCTCGGGCGCGGCTTGCGCCGATGCCCTCGAAACGCAAGGCTACCGCGTGACCCGGCTCGACGTGGGTCGCGACGTGGCGGCGCGTCTTGCCGAGATTGCGCCCGATGTCTGCTTCAACGCGCTGCACGGACGCTACGGCGAGGATGGCTGCATCCAGGGCCTGCTCGAGACCATGGGGCTGGCCTACACCCATTCCGGCGTGTTGGCCTCGGCCCTTGCCATGCACAAGGAGCGCGCCAAGGCCGTGCTCGCCGCCGGCGGCGTTCCGGTCGCCGAAAGCCGCGTGCTGTCGCGGGCGGAAGCCGCCCGGGCGCACGCCATGCCCCCGCCTTACGTGATCAAGCCGCCGACCGAAGGGTCGAGCGTCGGCGTCTATATCGTTCGCGAGGACCAGCGCCACCCGCCTCAGGAGCTGACGAGCGCCGAATGGACCCTTGGCGAGGAGGTCATGGTCGAGCGCTATATCGCCGGCCGCGAGCTGACCTGCGCCGTCATGGGCGAGGAGGCGCTTGGCGTGATCGAAATCCGCCCGGCCGAAGGTCTCGCCTTTTACGATTACGACGCGAAATACGCCCCTGGAGGCTCAATTCACGTCCTCCCGGCGCCGCTTAAACCAAATGTTTACCAATTAGTACAGAAGCTGTCCCTAGCGGCTCATAGGGCACTGGGCTGCCGTGGGGTCAGTCGGTCCGACTTCCGCTTCGACGACCGGCCAGAGGGCACGGGGGAACTGATCTGCCTTGAGGTCAATACCCAGCCTGGCATGACGTCGAC
>JBGQMX010000057.1:0-18501 GCA_041500805.1 Methyloceanibacter sp. | reverse complement strand
GGCGCTCGGCGCTCAGCCGGTCGCGTGCCCTTGTGAGCGCCTTCTCCTCGGCGAGAAGCGCCTTGCGCGCGGCGATCCATTCCTCGCGTGAGACAATACGGTGCGGTTGCATGCTCGACTCCATCGATCGGCGGCTGGACGCTTCAGTCGGTGGATGGCGTCATCCAGGCGATTCCCGCGCCGCCGGGCTGCGACAGGATGGCGATGCGGCCGACGCCCGGCACATCGAAGATCGGCCTCATCAGCTTGGCGCCGGCCTTGACGGCTTTGGCGACGCGCTTGTCCACGTCGTCGACGGCGAGATAGGACATCCAGCTCTCCGGCACGCCGTCGAACTCGGGGCCTTTCAGCTCGAAGAGGCCGCCGGCCATTTTCTCGCCCGCCTTGGCAATCCAATAGGTGCCCCAATCCATCTTCATCGCATCGAAGGTCCAGCCGATGGTGTCGCGGTAGAAGCGCTTGGCGCGCTCGACGTCGCGCGTCATCAACTCATTCCAGCAGAAGGTGCCGTGCGAGCCCTGGCTCGATGATTCCGCGTGGTCCTCGTCGCCTTGATGGGCTGCTGCCTGTGCCATGTGACTCTCCTCTTTGAAGTTACGAAAGATAGCGTGCGAGCTTGTCGAGGCAGCCGGTCCAGCCCTCGGCGTGGCGGTCGCGTGCGGCCTCATCGAAGAACTGCTCGTGGGTGAGGGTCAGAAGCGAGCC
Organism: Methyloceanibacter sp.; assembly: GCA_041500805.1. Lineage (GTDB taxonomy): Bacteria > Pseudomonadota > Alphaproteobacteria > Rhizobiales > Methyloligellaceae > Methyloceanibacter. The sequence continues at coordinate 17,796 of JBGQMX010000057.1, read as the reverse complement.
GCCGCGATCCGGCTTGATCAGGATGGTGACGAGCGACAAGCGCTCAGGGGTCGAGCGCCAGGCCCAGGTGAACACGAGCTTCTCGTTCGGCACCACCTCGCGATAGATGCCGCTCACGTCATGCTCCTCGCCGTCGGCCCCGCGCATGATAATGCGGAAGGCGCCGCCAACGCGCGCGTCGGCCTGGGCGCGCAAGGTCTCGATCTGCTCAGGCCCGAACCACTTGGCTATTTTCTCGGGCTCCGTCCACGCCGCGTAGACCTTTCCGGGGCTGGCGTCGAAGCGGCGCTTGAGGGTGAGGCTGGGCTTGGCGGCGACGGCGGGTTGGGCGGACATGACTCCTCCTCAAGGAACGCGGCAAGACGATCGAGCTGCTCCGACCAGAAGCGCTCGTAGCGGTTCAGCCAGCCGACGGCCTCCTGCATGGGCGCCGCGGCCAGGCGGCAGGACACGGTGCGGCCGGTCTTGGTCCGGGTGATCAGGCCGGCGTCCGACAGGACGTCGAGATGCTTCATGATCGCCGGAAGCGACACGGGGAACGGCCGGGCAAGCTCGCTGATGGAAACGTTCTCGTGCTGATCGAGTTGCGCGAGCAGCGCGCGGCGCGTCGGATCGGCAAGCGCGGCAAAGGTGCGGTCGAGCGTCACCTCCTGATACTTAACCATGTGGTTAAGTGTAGGGCGAGCGCGCCGGGCTGTCAACCCATGCTTGGGTTGCATAGTGGCAACCCCGTTGCTCGGTCGGGGCGGGAGAAATGACAGGCCGCTAAACCGCGGATTAACAGTCGATTAAAGCCCGGGTTCCCGGCTTGTCGGCTCCGTTGCCGTTCGCTCTAGTCACGGTCCTCAAGAAAGGCATGCGTTTTCGGAGGTGAACATCCATGACGAGGATTCTCATTGCAGCGTCTGCTTTCGCGCTTGTCGCGGCAACGTCGGCCTACGCGGCGGCGTTGACCGAGAAGCAGGTCGAGGGCGTCGAGACGGCCATCAAGGCCATCGGCTGTACGGTCGAGGAAAACGACATCACGGCCAAGGGCGACGGCTACAAGGCTGACGATGTCGAGTGCAAGGACGGCCAGTTCGACATGCTGCTCGACAAGGACTTCAAGATCACCAACAAGAAGAAAGAAGACTAGGAGCGGTCGTAATTTGGGGGGAGGAATGCCGGTGACGAGGAGTCTGGTCGCAGCGCTCGCGCTCGCGTTTGGAGCGGCCCTGTCGGCGCAAGCAGGGGAGGTGTCGGCGGAGGCCAAGGCTGGCGTTGAGAAGACCCTTGCCGAGATCGGCTGCACGATGGATGTCGACGATGACGTCGAAGCCGCGGGAGACGGCTACAAGGCCGAGGACATCGAGTGCAAGGACGGCCGGTACGACATGACTTTCGACAAGGACTTCAAAATCGTCAACAAGAAGAAAGAAGACGACTAGGTCCGGTCGTGAATTCGTCCTGCCATGGCAGGATAGAGGCGGCCGTTAAGCGGGCAGGCTAGCGCTCGCTTGGCGGGCCCCCCGGCTCCGTTATGCGCGCGGGGGTCGTTGACAGAGGCTGCCGCCCTTTTTATGGTCCGCCAGCTTCGAGGGTGGCCTATTGCTAAAGCTTGCCCGAGGCCCCTTCCTCGCAACGATGGATGTTTGCCATGAAGATCAAGAATTCGCTCCGAGCCCTGCGCCACCGCCATCGCAACAACCGCGTGGTCAGGCGGCGGGGACGGCTTTACGTCATCAACAAGACCAACCGCCGCTACAAAGCCCGCCAAGGCTAGGACTTCAAGATGCGGCTCAAAGCGCGTCTCTGTCCAGGGCCTCTCACCGCCGCATGGCTTTGACGGCGGGTGACCATGGTCCGCACGCGACATCAGGCCAAGGTTCTTCTCGCGGCGCTGACGCTTGCCCTCATCGCGTGCTTCGGGGCGCGCGCTGAAGCGGCGCGGCAGGAGCCTCAGCCGCAACCAGGCGTCGAGCAATCCGACGACGAGCTGATTGGCGGCGCGGCAGCGGAGCAGCCCGGCGAGGATGTGATCGAGCCCGATGAGGCCGGGCCGGACGAGGACATGCCGCCCGACGTCAAGAAGGGCGGCGACGGGTCGGCGCCGCCTCAGTCGGCGCAGGAAAACAAGCAGGACAAGCTCGATCTGTCGATCGGCGAGATGCCTCTGCCGGCGCCCGAAAGACCCAAGGTTCTGGCCAAGCTCTACGAGCAGCTCGGCGCCGCCAAGGACGCCACTGCGGCGGAGCCGATCACGGAGTCCATCGAGACGCTGTGGGGCCAGTCCGGCAGCGACACGGTCGATCTCCTGATGAGCCGCGCCGAGAGGTTCGTCAAGGAATCGGACCTCGACCTTGCGCTCCGCATCCTCGATGCGACGATCGACATCGCACCTGACGACGCCGAAGCCTGGCGTCAACGGGCGACGGTGCATTATCTGCAGAAGGACTATGAGCTCGCCCTTGCCGATCTCCGGCACGTGCTCGACCTCGACCCCAAGCATTACAAGGCGATCAACGACCTTGGTGTCGTGCTCGAGGCGATGGGGTCCAAGAAGGAGGCGCTCGAAGCCTATCGCAAGGCGCTTGCGGTGAACCCGTTTCTCGATGAGACGCGCCGGACGGTCGAGGAGCTCTCCCGCGAGGTCGACGGCCAGGATATCTAATAGTCGTCGGAGCCGTCGCCGACGAAGGCGATGCGCAGCATGTTGGTGGCGCCGGGCGTCCCGAGCGGCACGCCGGCCAAGATGAGCACCCGCTGGCCGGGGAGCGCGAAGCCTTCCTGGTAGGCGATGCGGCACGCTTTGGCGACCATGTCGTCGAGGTCGCGCGGATCGTCGGTGAGCACGCAATGCAGCCCCCACACGAGCGCGAGCTTGCGCCCCGTCGCGGGGATCGGGGTCAGCGCCAGGATCGGCTGGGCCGGCCGCTCGCGGGCGGCGCGCAGGCTGGTCGCGCCGGAGGCGGTATAGCAGACGATGGCGGCAAGGTTCAGGGTCTCGGCCACGGTGCGGGCGGCGGCCGCGATCGCGTCGGCGCCGGTCGCCTCGGGGCCGATGCGCTGGGCGTGGATGATCGCCTCGTAAAGGGGATCGCGCTCCACCTCCATGGCGACGCGGTCCATGGTCTCCACCGCCTCGACGGGAAATTTGCCGACCGCCGATTCCGCCGACAGCATGATGGCATCGGCCCCTTCGAACACGGCCGTGGCGACGTCGGAGACCTCGGCCCTGGTCGGCGCGTGCGAATAGATCATCGATTCCAGCATCTGGGTGGCGACGACCACGGGCTTGCCGGCATTCCGCGCCGCGCGGGTGATCTGCTTCTGCAGGCCTGGGACCTTCTCGACCGGCATCTCCACGCCGAGATCGCCGCGCGCCACCATGATCGCGTCGGAGAGCTCGATGATCTCCTTGAGATGGTTGAGCGCCGACGGCTTCTCGATCTTGGCCATCACCGCGGCCCGGCCGCGCACGATCTTGAGGGCCTCGGCGATATCCTCGCCCCGCTGCACGAAGGACAGCGCAATCCAAGCGACGCCGAGCGAGAGCGCGTAGTCCACGTCGGCGCGGTCCTTCTCGGTGAGCGAGCCCAAGGGGAGCACGGTGTCGGGAAGGCTGATGCCTTTGCGGCTGCCGAGCACGCCGCTGGTCAACACCTCGGCGTCGATCCTCACGTCGCTCGCCTCGATGACGCGGAGCCTGAACTTGCCGTCGTCGAGGAGAAGGGTGTGGCCCGGCTGCACCGCCTGGAAGATCTCCGGATGGGGCAGGTGCACGCGGCCCAAGGCCCCGATCCCTTCGCGCCGGACGAAGCTCAGCACGTCGCCTTCGGTGAGCCTGATCGCGCCCGACTCGAACTTGCCGATGCGCAGCTTGGGGCCTTGCAGATCGACCAGGATGCCGATGGGACGGGAGAACTCGAGCTCGAGCTTGCGGACGATGGCGTGGATGTCGCGCAAGCCGTCATGCGTGCCGTGGCTCATATTGACGCGGAATACGTCGGCGCCCGCCTCGAACAGGCGGCGCATCATCGCTTCGTTGTTGGAGGCAGGACCGAGCGTGGCGACGATCTTGACCCGGCGATTGCGCCTCATTGCGACTTCGCTTCACCCTCGGGATCGGTGAGGCGGACGGTCCAGTCCCGCTCCTCGCCGGTGTCGACCTCGAAAAACCCGGTGCGCTTGTAGCCGCGCTTCACGCAATCCTTGGTGTCGCGGATGGTGAAGGACTTGTCGTCGGTGCACATGAAGAGAGTGCCGGCCCATTCCCCGCCGCGATCGTAGTCCACGGCGTGAATATAATAGAAGCGGCCGATGAGAACGCCCTTGAGCAGGGTCTCGCAGGTGTGGGAGGCGATGTTCCACCAGCCTTCGGTGGCCCAGCCCTCGGCGTCCTTGTAGCCGATGGCGACGCCGACCCGGCTTGCCGTGGTGTTGCAGAGCTTGAGATCGGCGTAAGCGGGGGTGGCACACAGGCCGGCGAGAAGGGCGAGCGCAAGCGAAGAGTAGACGCTCCGCCTCTTGCGGGAGGGAGCGGCCAACGGGGTGCTGCCCGCGTACCGGATCGAGTTGGAAGCGAGCATCATTCTCTTATATATAGCCTGCAATCACGGTTAACGAATTTCGAAAGATAGCACCGAATTGGTTGAGTTTGTCTGACCAGCCCGGGCCGATTATAGAGCGAGTTTTCGCCTGCAAAAGGAAGCTCAAAATCGTGGGTAAATGCGTCGCAACCTTGGCCGCCATCAAGCTTTTTTCTTGCCGCGGCGCGGAGGGAAGCGCAAGTAAGAAGGCGCGAGGGAAGGGCGCGGGGAGCGAAGTCTGGATACTCTTCTACAGGAAGACGTGGGCGACAAGCCCTATCGGAGCATCGTGGGGGACGCGAGCCTTGGCCTCCTCATCCTCTGCGACCACGCCGAGAATACGATCCCGGAGGCTTACGGCACTCTGGGCTTGCATCCCCAGGACCTCCATCGCCACATCGCCTACGACCTCGGGGCGGCGGGCGTGGCGGAGCGGCTCGCGCTCCTGCTCGGCGCGCCGGCCCTGCTGACCCGCTTCTCGCGGCTTCTGATCGACCCCAATCGCGGCCTCGACGACCCGACCCTCGTCATGCAGATCTCCGACGGGCTCATCGTGCGCGGCAATGCCGGTATCGGTGAGGACGAGGTCGCGGCACGGATCGAGCGCTACTACCTGCCCTACCATTTTGCGGTCGAGCGCGCGGTCGAGGCGGGGATTGCCGCCGGCAGGCCGCCGGTGCTCTTGTCGATGCACAGCTTCACCCAGGCCTGGAAGGGCGTGCCGCGGCCCTGGGCGGTCGGCGTGCTGTGGGACAAGGACCCGCGGCTTGCGCTGCCTCTGCTCGAGGGCCTGAAGACCATTCCCGGCATCGAGGTCGGCGACAACGTTCCCTATTCCGGGCAGCTCAAGGGCGACACGCTCTACCGCCACGGCACGGTGCGTGGGCTCGCCCATGCGCTCGTCGAGATTCGCCAGGACCTGATCCTCGGGGACGAAGGCCAGGCCGAATGGGCCGAGCGCCTGGCAGACGTGCTGCGCAAGGTGATGCGCGGGGGTGGGCCTTTGCATGCGATCGAGCTCCATGGCTCCCATACCGATCCCGCGCGCGTTGCAGAGGCCGCGCCAAAACCAAGCAGGAAAGGACGGCCGCCCATGGATGAGAAGACGAGGATCGAGCTCGAGGCGGCGGCCTTCCGGCGGCTCGTCGAGCATTTGCGCGCACGCTCCGACGTGCAGAATATCGAGCTGATGGAGCTTGCCGGCTTCTGCCGGAACTGCCTCTCGGGCTGGTATCAGGAGGCTGCGGCGGAGAAGGGCGTGTCCCTCAGCAAAGAGGAGGCGAGGGAGATCGTCTACGGCATGCCTTACGAGGCGTGGAAGGCGACGTTCCAGACGGAAGCCCAGCCCAAGCCGCGCAAGCACGCAAGCCATTCTTAGGCGCCACAGCGCAGAGGCGGAAGCCGCGCGCATTGGATAAGCGGGATAAGCGTGGCTCTCGCCTTGCCCCGGCAAATCGGCAAGACCTAAGCTTGGGTCTAGATCGAATCACAACAATGCGGGGGTCCCAACGTGCAGCTCCAAACATCGGCCAAAGACCAGCTTCGTACCATCGTCGCCCGCATCGAGCGGCTCGAGGAGGAGAAGGCGGCGCTCGCCTCAGATCTGCGCGAGGTCTATGCCGAGGCCAAGGGCAACGGCTTCGACGTCAAGGCACTGCGCGCCGTGATCCGCATGCGCAAGCAGGACGAGAACAAGAGGCGCGAGGAAGAAGCCGTGCTCACGACCTATCTCCACGCGCTCGGCATGGCCGTCGAGGCCGAGGCCGAGGCGGCCTGACACCCTGACGCGGACGGGTTTGCTTGCGGCAGAGGGTAAGTGCCTGGCGGCTTAGCGGGAGTTTTGGGCGAGCTGCGTCGGAGCGGTCGTAGCCGTCTCCGCTGCCGCAAACTGCGCATAGAGCCCTCTCACCGCATGGCCGGAGAAGGTCTGAGCCGAAGCCAATCCGCTATAGCCCGAGCTCTTGCGGAAGGTGAAGGAGGTCGGCTTTGCCATGTCGTCGAACAGATAGTCGAGGTTCACCTGGTCGGGATGGGTGAGGGGCGCCACGGTGTGGCTGAAGGCGACCGAGGCATCGGTCATGAGGCCGGCGATCTCGAAGGGCACGTAGCTCATCTCTTCGGGATGGTCCTCGTCGACCTCGGGCCCGCTCACCACTTCCGCATCACGATAGAGCGGGAGGGTCGCTTCCTCGGGCTCCTTGGGAAGTAGGCGTGGGTGCGGCAGCGATCCCCCGCCCGCGCTCGCATAGACAAAGAGCTTCTGGGCTGGCGGTGGCGAGGCGACGGCAGGCTCGGCCGGCGTATTGGGCGCGAAGGATGCCAAGATCGGTCTCGGCGTTGGCGCGACGGCTACGGGCCGGGCGGCGGCCACAGGCTGAGCGGCGGTCGCGAGCTCAGCCGCAGCGACAATCTGAGGCTGAGCGACGGCCTCAGGCTCAGCCTGCGCCACGGTCTCGGTATCGCTGTCAGCTACGTCATCAGCATCAGCCACATCCTCTGCCTCGGGAGCAGGATTCAAGCGGACGGCGGCCGCGATCTTGGTCTTGCTCACTAAACCCTCGGCCATTGCGACCTGATAGTCCTTCGGCGTGATCGGCTTGCCGTCCATTGGCACATAGTCCGAGTGGCCCTTCGGGAAGAGGGCAGCAAGCTCGAGCCGCGGGATCCTGGGCCACATGCGCACTCTGCCGGTATCGACATGCACGAAGGGAACGCCAGAGGTTGGGTAATAGCCGACGCCGCCCCACTCCCACACGAGGGCCGAGTTTCTCAAGACTTTCACGGGAACGTCGGGGAAGGTGATGTCGGCAGCCTTGCCGAGGATATGCTGGCTGCGTTTGGCCTGACCGCCGCCGTGCTTCCTCAAATTGGAATTCGTCTCAGCGGTGCGGTAGCCGCAGATGAGATGGACCGGCACATTGGAGCCAAGCTGCTGATGCAGCATCCAGATGTGATCGATCAGCTCGGGGTCCATCTTGGTTTCTTTTTCGGCCCGCCAATCGCGCATGAAGGTGTTGAGCCGCTTGAGCGCCTCTTCGTCGTATTTGCCGTCCTTCTTGAAGGTGACGGTGATGGTCTCTTTGGTGTGGATGTTGAAGATGGAGAGGGTGCGGGTTTCACCCAAGGCACTCGCACGATAGGCTGTGGCCGACCACCACGCTGCGGTGGTCAGAAGCACGAGCCCGGCGCCAAGCATGGCGCGACGTGCGACACTCCCCCGAACTCGCATCCCCGACTTTCCCTCGCCGGCATTCCCGTGCCGGCTTCCCCGTCAGATGCGCAAGCCCCCATCAGGCCAGGCATCGGCGGGCGGCATGTTTCCCACGCCGTCCGTTAACGAACAGTATTAGCCAAATTGCGGGAAAAACAAGGCAAACCGGTTAACCGTGCCGGGATTCTCCAGGCAGAGTTAACGAGATTTCCCCAGATTTTTCAGGGGCTAAAACCTCAGCGCCCCTGCCATACGGGCGTCGTGGCCGTAAATATCCCCGTAAGTCGAGATCGACCCATCGTCGTTCACCTTGACGGTGAAATACGTGATGTACACAGGAATCTTCTGCTGCAGCGCAACATGAGAGTCGTAGCCATCCTCGAGGGCCGAGATGGTCCTGGCCTGGCTCCAGCCCTGGTCATGCTTCAACAGGATCGCGGCAAGCTGATCGGGGTTCTGCACCCGCATGCAGCCATGGCTCTCGGCGCGGACCGGCTGGGCGAACAGGAATTTCTGCGGCGTGTCGTGCATGTAGACGTCATGCTTGTTGGGGAACACGAATTTGACCTTGCCGAGCACATTGTCCGGTCCAGGCGGCTGGTAGATCTCCGTGTTGCGGATGTCGATCTGGTTCCAGTCGACCGCCGCCGGGTCAACCTCGCGTCCGAGATATTTGACGCGGAGGTTATGGCGCTGGAACACCGAGGTGTTGAAGCCGCCGCCGCCGAATAACCAGGCCGCCTCCTCGCGGACATAAGGCCTGATCTCTTCGACCTTGATCGAGGTCGGCACGTTCCAGAACGGGCCGAAAACGATCTCCTGCATCTCATTGGAGAAGATCGGGGTCTGCTTGTCGGGCTTGCCGACCACCACGCGCGTGGTGTGCACTTGCTTGCCGTCCTCGACCACGCGAAGCATGAACTCGGGAATGTTGACCGTCACGTAATAGGGGCCGAGGTCGTGGGGGAGCCAGCGCCAGCGCTCCATGTTGATCAGGAGCGCCCTGATCTGCGAGGGGCTTCCCGATGCATGTTGCGGCTGTTGCTGCTGGCCATTGAGCATCCGCCGTGTGCCGGCGCCGACCAGCCCGTCGGGAGCAGCACCATGGGCGAGCTGGAAGCGCCGCACGGCCTCAAGCACGGCCTCGTCGAACCTCGTCTCGTCGGCGCCGGTCTCGGCAGGAACGTTGAGCCGCTTCCTGAGGAGCGCCACCTGCTCATCTTCGACGCCGAGCTTGAGAACCGGCCCGTCGGGGATCGCGACCACGCCGGGCTTGACGGTCTCGGTGGACTTGCCGCCGCCGCGGGCCTCGAGCAGCTTCTGCCGGAGCGCCTCGAATTGCGGCTGGTCGGGCTGGAAGCTGCGTAAGTAGGCGGCGGGGTCTGAGCGAATGGCGATCGAGTCGATCACCTCCGACGGGTTCGGCAAAGCAAGGCTCGGATCGAGATTTTCGCTCAAGCGCTGCGGATCGAGGCGCCCGCCACGGGCGTCATTGGCGTAAGCGAGCACGGCATAGCTGATCTTGATCTCGGCGTCGGCGAGCCAGTCGGCCCCCTGCGCATCGGCGGCGTTGAAGCCGTCAGGCTTGGGCAGCGTGTAGTCGGAGGCGCGAAGGCCATAGTCGTCGGCCTTCTCGATCTCGGCCATGACGGCGTTGCCCCGCTCGGTCAGTCCGTTCTCGTCGACCCACAGGAGGTGCTGGTCGGGAACCGAATAATATTCGACCAGCGCGCCTTGCTCGCTCTTCTTGGCGGCGGTGGTGGTGGTGAATTTCGCGGAAAGGCGGTTCTGCACGGCGATGCGGATGGCCTCGGGCCGGCCGATCAGGGCCTGCGGCGCATCGGGCTCGGCAGCAAACGCCGGAGCGCTTAAGGGCGCAGCCAAAAGCAGAGTTAGCGCAACACGATAGATAGGCCGCATGATTGCTCCCTCAGGCCGAATCGGCACGTTTCAGCAGGGCCAGGACGCTAGCTCGTGCCCCGTCCTTGGCCATACTACGCAGTCTACTCGAAAGTCCCCAGCCCTGCTCTTTTCGCTTGGGTGTAGCAGTCCTGCTAACCCTTGCAATTCAGCTAGTTAGCTCTCGCCTCGAGCCCGATCTCGCGCATCTTGCGGTAGAGGGTCGAACGGCCGATGCCAAGCCTCCTGGCGATCTCCGTCATCCGTCCCCGATAGCGGCCAAAGGCCAGCCTGATCATGTCGGCCTCAACAGCTTCAAGCGACCGGATGTCGCCGCTGTCGCTCAAGGCCGGGATGCCGATGGCGTCCTTGCCGTTGGCTTGCGGCACATGGATGGTGGTGGGCGCGCCTGCGGACTCTCCCAGCATGACCGGACCCTCGATGTGGGGGATGAGATTCCTCGGCGCCGGCGCCGGCGGCACCGTCACGGCATAGCCTTCGACATGGGCGGCGATCTGCGGGAACTCGTTCACCGTCAGCATCGGCTGATCGGCAAGGACCACGGCGCGGAACACGGCATTCTCGAGCTGGCGGATATTGCCGGGCCAGGTATAGCGCTTGAGCATGGCGCTCGTGTCGGCGTCGATGCCGTCGATGCGCTTGCCCTCCTCGGCGGCGAAGCGGGCGACGAAGTGGCGGACGAGCTCGGGCACGTCATCGAGCCGCTCCCGCAACGGGGGCACCCAGATGGGGAACACGTTCAGCCGGTAATAGAGGTCCTCGCGGAAGCGGCCCTCATTGACGAGGCTGATCAGGTTCTGATTGGTCGCGGAGATCAGGCGGAAATCGACCTTGGCCGGGTGCTTGGCACCGACGGGATCGATGTGGCCGTCTTGCAGGGCGCGCAACAGCTTCACCTGAGCGTCGAGCGGCAACTCGCCGATCTCGTCGAGGAACAGCGTGCCCTGGTCGGCCTCGATGAACTTGCCGGTGCGCTTCTCGGAGGCGCCGGTGAAGGAGCCCTTCTCGTGGCCGAACAGGATGCTCTCCACCAGATTCTCAGGGATGGCGCCGCAATTGACGGTGACGAAGGGCTTCGATTTGCGGGCGCTTTCGCCCTGAATGGCGCGGGCGATCAGCTCCTTGCCGACGCCCGATTCGCCCTCGATCAGCACGGGAATCGTCGAATTGGCGGCCCTCTTGCCGAGCTCGATGACCCGCGTCATGGCCTCGCTTCCGGCGATCAGGTCGGCAAAGCCGAGCTCGCCACTGACGGAGGCCTTGATGCGGATCAGCTCGTCGGCAAGGGCCTCGATCTTGAGCGCGTTCTTGATGGAGACTTCGAGCCGTTCCGGGCTCACCGGCTTGACCACGAAGTCGACGGCGCCCGCGCGCATCGCCGAGATCGCCGCGTCGATGCTGCCATGGGCCGTCTGCACGATGGCCGGAGGCTTGCGCGGCAAGGACCGCATGGCGGCTAGCACGGCCATGCCATCGGTGTCCGGCATGACGAGATCGAGCAGGACAAGGCAGATGTCTCCTGCGGCGTCGGCCTTGAGCGCGGCGAGCGCCTTGTCGCCGGTCTCAGCCGTGGCGACGCTATAGCCGAACCGCTTGATGGTCTCTTCGAGAATACGACGTTGAGCGGGGTCGTCGTCGACGACCAGGACGCGTTTGGGCATGACGCAAGACTCGCTACGTTACGCAACAGGCTACACGGCAGAAGGACAGCCACCTCAACCCTTACACGCGGCCGAAGCAAAGCTGCTCCTGTGCCAAAATTGTGCAGTGGAAGGGTAAACATCCTCTTTATCTCGGTTCGATTTTGGTGAGGTGTGGCTTCCTCTGCCCTCCAAATTGACCTGTACAACCCCCGGTTTGGCCCTTGCAGGGGCAGGTCGCCCTTCCCACACTAGGTGCCATTCCCCCGCTAACGAGGATGCCAAGAGAAGATGCTGCCCAAACTGACCGCATGGCCCGAGCACCCGATCTACGCCGCGATCGCTTCAGCCAAGGGTAAAGCGAAGCGCCGCGGCGTGGCGGAGGCGGGGGCGAAGCCGAAGCTCGGAAAGCTGCCGGAATGGAACCTCGCCGACCTCTATAAGGGGCCGGAGTCGGCCGAGCTAAAGGCCGATCTTGCGACCTCCGAGCGGGCCGCCGACGCCATGCAGGAACGCTATGCGGGCAAGCTCGCCGCGCTCGCCGAGGGCGGGAAGGGGGGTGCTGCGCTCGCCCAAGCGGTGCGGGAGTTCGAGGCGCTCAACGACCTGATGGGCCGCATCGTCTCCTATGCGAGCCTGCTCTACGCCGCCGACACCTCGGACCCCAAGCGGCAGAAATTCTTCGGTGACATTCAGGAGAAGATCACCGCCATCTCTTCGAAGCTCCTGTTCTTCCCGCTCGAGCTCAACCGGCTCGACGACGAGGTGCTCGAGAAGGCGATGGCGAAGTCCGAGCTCGGCCATTACCGCCCCTGGCTCGAGGACCTGCGCAAGGAGAAGCCCTATCAGCTCGAAGACAAGCTCGAGCAATTGTTCCACGAGAAGGCGGTCACGTCGCGGGGCGCCTGGGACCGGCTCTTCAGCGAGACCATGACGTCGCTCCGGTTCGATGCCGACGGCGAGAAGCTGAGCTTGGAGCCAACCCTCAATCGCCTGCTCGACCAGGACGGGGAGAAGCGCCGGCGCGCCGCCGAGGCCTTGGCGAAAGTCTTCAAGGAGAATGTGCGGCTCTTCACGCTCATCACCAACACGCTCGCCAAGGACAAGGAGATTTCCGATCGCTGGCGTGGCTTTGCCGATGTCGCGGACTCCCGCAACCTCGCCAACCGGGTCGAGAAGGAGGTCGTCGATGCCCTCGTCGCCGCCGTGCGCGAGGCCTATCCTCGCCTCTCCCACCGCTATTACGCGATGAAGGCGAAGTGGCTGGGCAAGAAGAAGCTGGCCCATTGGGACCGGAACGCGCCTCTGCCGGAGGAGCCGGCGCAAGTGATCGGCTGGGGCAATGCGCGCGAGACGGTGCTCACGGCCTATGGCGATTTCTCCCCGCGCATGGCCGACATCGCCGGGCAATTCTTCACGCAGGGCTGGATCGATGCACCGGTGCGGGAAGGGAAGTCGCCCGGCGCCTTCTCCCATCCCACGGTGCCGAGCGCGCACCCCTATATTCTCCTCAACTATCAGGGCAAGCCGCGCGACGTGATGACGCTCGCGCATGAGCTCGGCCATGGCGTGCACCAGGTGCTCGCCAACGTCCAAGGACCGCTGATGGCGCCGACGCCGCTGACTCTCGCCGAGACGGCGAGCGTGTTCGGGGAGATGCTCACTTTCCGCGCTCTCCTCGAGCAGGCGCCGACCAAGCGCGAGCGAAGAGCGCTGCTCGCCTCCAAGGTCGAGGACATGATCAATACGGTGGTGAGGCAGATCGCCTTCTACAGCTTCGAGCGCAAGGTGCATACCGAGCGGCGCGAAGGCGAGCTTACAGCTGAGCGGCTCGGCGAGATCTGGCTCGAGGTGCAGCGCGAGAGCCTAGGGCCCGCCATCGATCTCAAGCCCGGCTACGAGACCTTCTGGTGCTACATCCCCCACTTCATCCATGCGCCGTTCTACGTCTATGCCTATGCCTTCGGCGATTGTCTCGTGAACTCGCTCTATGCGGTCTACGAGAAGGCCGACAAGGGCTTCGCCGAGCGCTATCTCGACATGCTCGCGGCCGGCGGCACCAAGCACCATAAGGAGCTGCTCGCGCCGTTCGGGCTCGACGCATCGGAGCCGCAGTTCTGGTCGATGGGGCTCAAGGTCGTCGAGGGGCTGATCGACGAGCTCGAGGCGATGGACGAGAAGGGGGCTGCCAAGCGGTAGTGGGCCCTGTTGTACGACTTGTATAACGGTGTTATACAGGCCGTACAACCAACGCGCCGGCGGAGTCGATTCGATGAAGCTCGAAGTCAAGAAGATCGGAAACTCGACGGGTCTCATTCTCCCCAAGGAGCTGCTGGCTAAGCTTCAGCTCAAGCAGGGCGACGTGTTGTTTGTGACGGAGCTGGCTGAGGGCGGTTTCAAACTCGTCCCGCGCGACCCAACATTCGAGCGGGGCATGGAGATCGCGCGCAAGGCCATGCGCACCTATCGGAACGCGCTCCGCGAGCTTGCCAAGTGAGGGAGCCGATCTGGCTCTCTACAGACCTTGTTCTCAGCATTCACGACGAGCAGCTTCGGCAGTTTGGGGGTCCTTCGGGACTTCGCGATCAAGGATTACTGGAATCGGCGCTCGGTCGTCCGCTAAACAAATATGCTTACGGGAGCGAAGACCTTGCGGCGCTGGCTGCGGCATACGGCTTTGGGCTCGCGCGAAACCATGCCTTCGTTGATGGCAACAAACGGATCGCGTTTTTGGCGATGGTGACTTTCTTGGGTCTCAACGACATTGATTTCGTCGTTCCCGAGGCTGAGACCGTCGTGATCATGCTCGCCGTGGCCGCAGGCGAGGTTGATGAAGATGGATTGACCCGTTGGATTCGCGATAACTGGCCGGACGCAGCAGGAGCTTCGTCGCGATGACGCAAGTATCGCTGATCCCCATCCTTCTCTGGGTCGCGGCGCTCGGGTGCGCGGGCATGGCAATATGGCGGGGGCCGCGCCCGATCGAGCGCGGCTTCGTCATCGACCGGCTGCTTCGCTATCTGTTCGTCTTCCCGCTAGGGCTGCAGGGACTATGGGCGTTTATCGGCCACGTGTTCTTCGCCGAGCAGGCGGCACGCGCGATTGGCTGGGCGGATACTCCGTTCCAATACGAGGTCGGTGTCGCCAATCTCGGTCTCGGGCTTGCCTCGCTCTATGCCGCGTTTAGAGGCTTCGAAGCGCGCGTGGCCGCGGGGATCGGCGCCGCCTGTTTCCTCTTGGGCGCCGGCGTCATTCACATCAGCGATATCGCCGAGACCGGCAATTTCGCTCCGGGCAATGCCGGGCCGATCATGGTCACTGACTGCCTCACGCCCATCGTCGTTCTCGTGCTCCTCTTCTTCGCCAGTGGAAGGTGGCGGCCGAAGTCGCTGGCAACGCTTGCGCTCGAGGCTGAGCTGGAAGTGGCCCAAAAGGCGCTGCGATCTTATCGCGATGCGCTCAGCGATCTCGGCAAGGAATGAAGGCTCGCGCTCTCGGGGCCGACGCTCAGTGGTGCGCGAAGACTTCCGCAGAATGACTCCCCCGAGGGGGAGAGCAATTCCCTCTCCTCAAGGCTGGGCAGACTTGGCGAGCGCGATGTCGGCGATGATGGGCCTGTGGTCCGAGCCAAGACGCGGGCCGCCTTGCGTCGCGATCTTCGCGAATTGCCGCGATGCGAACACGTTGTCGATCGCGACCAGCGGCACGAGCGGAAATTTGCCTCGCCGCATCGGCCAGGTGAGATAGAACGTATTGTAGCGCTTGAGCCCCGTCGCTTCCGTGAAGCGCGCGAGCTTCTCCGTCCAGGGGCTCAGGTTGAAGTCGCCTGCCACGATGAGCGGGACGGTCTGGCCCTGCACGAATTGCGTCACGGCCGCGATGTCCTCGCCCTGCAGCTTGGGATAGAAGGGCCGGGCGAGATGGACGCCGGCAAGCTCGAAAGTGGTGCCGTTCACCTCGAGCCGCGCCCAGCGCAGCATCAGCGACGCCCAGGGCGGGTAGCCGGGGCGGTCGATCCGGCCCTCGGCGATGATCGGGTGCTTGGAGAGGATGACGAGCCCCATTTCGCCGATTCCATAGGGATAGCGCGCGCCAAGGTCCTGGCGAAGCTTGCTCCCATGGTCTTTCGTCACCTCCTGGAGCACGACCGCGTCGGCGTCGGTATCGGCGAGAAATTTTGCGACGTCGTCCATCCGGTCATTGTGGTGCCAAAGATTGAAGGTGGCGACGCGCAGGAAGCGCTCGCTTCTCGGGGCAGCTTCCTGAGCGGCGCCTTGCAGGGCTGAGATGACGAGCACGACGTTGATCGCGGCCAGCAGTGCAGCCGCGACGATGAGCCGCCAATCAAGCGCGATGGCGGCGAGACAGAAAAGCAGCAGCGCGCCCGCCGCTACCGCTGGGAGCCCATTGTTGACGATGTCCAGCGCCGGCCACCAACGAGCGAGCAAGCCGAGGCCGGTCAAGACGGCGCCGACACAGACGCAAGCCGCAATCAGCCGCTTCAGGATAGAGGTCATGGATGGGTTCGTGCCTCGCGGTCCATGCTTTCCCTGGGAGATGCCGAAATCGCGACACCGGCGGGCGCATCTTGGTCCGGGCTCCTATATGAGGGGAGACCTTACCTCAGAGTGAAGTTGTCACAGCGTCCATGAACGACCGCCCATCCGACAAGGAGAAGAACAGGTTCACCGCGCGGGCCATGCGCTATGCCTCCGTCGGCGCCAATGTCGGCGGGGTCGCGGCCCGCATCGCCGGCAGGCGCCTATTCGGGCTCGACCCCGAGCGTGACAAGGACGCGGCCTCGCTTGCCGCGGCGCTTGGCGGCCTGAAGGGCCCGATCATGAAGGTGGCGCAACTGCTCGCCACCATCCCCGAGGCGCTACCCGCCGAATACGCCGCCGAGCTCGGCCAGCTCCAGAGCCAGGCGCCACCCATGGGCTGGCCCTTCGTGCGGCGGCGCATGGCGGCAGAGCTTGGGCCAGATTGGGAATCCAAATTCGCAAGCTTCGCGCACGAGGCGGCGGCCTCGGCCTCGCTCGGGCAGGTGCATCGGGCCACGGGCCATGACGGGCGCCT
Source organism: Methyloceanibacter sp. (assembly GCA_041500805.1). Lineage (GTDB taxonomy): Bacteria > Pseudomonadota > Alphaproteobacteria > Rhizobiales > Methyloligellaceae > Methyloceanibacter. The sequence continues at coordinate 1,381 of JBGQMX010000057.1, read as the reverse complement.
GCTCGCCGCCAAGCTGCAATATCCCGACATGCAGTCTGCCGTCGAGGCTGACCTCGTCCAGCTTGGGGTCCTCTTCTCCATCCACGCCCGCATGAGTCCTGCCATCGAGACCTCAGAGATGCTGAAGGAGATCGCCGCGCGTCTCCGCGAGGAGCTCGACTACGATCTCGAAGGCCGCCACATGCGGCTCTATCGCGCGATCTTCAAGGACGATCCGCTCATCCGCGTGCCCGAGGTCTTGCCGGAGCTTTCGACCAAGCGGCTGCTCACTATGACCTGGCTCGAAGGAAAGCGGCTCCTGGACTACACGAGTCGGCCGCTGGAAGAGCGCAACCAAATCGCGCGCGCCATGTTCCGCGCCTGGTGGTATCCGTTCAGCCATTACGGGGTGATCCACGGCGACCCGCATCTCGGCAATTACACCGTGTTCGAGGATGGCGAGGGGAGGGCGTCAGGCATCAACCTTCTCGACTATGGCTGCATGCGCAGCTTCGCGCCGAAATTCATTCAAGGGGTGATCGATCTCTATCACGGGCTCCTCAGAGGCGACCGCGCGCTCGTCGTGCACGCTTACGAGACCTGGGGCTTCGGCGGGCTCTCCAACGAGCTGATCGACATCCTCAATATCTGGGCGAAGTTCATCTACGGCCCGATGCTCGACGACCGGGTGCGCACCATCGCCGAGCAGGTGAGCCCCGGCGCCTATGGGCGGGGCGAGGCCTTCAAGGTGCATCAGGGCCTGCGCGAGAAGGGACCGGTCAGGGTCCCGCGCGAGTTCGTGTTCATGGACCGGGCCGCCATCGGGCTCGGCGGGGTGTTCCTGCATCTCAACGCGGAGCTCAATTTTCACCGCCTGTTCGAGGACACCATCGCCGGTGCCCATCTCGCGGATGTGTCGGGGCGTCAGCTGGAGGCCTTTACCGAAGCCGGCGTGCCATTGCCTGAGGGCTCCGCTTAGAGGCTTTTCAACCTCGACGGCAATGAATTCCTGTCACCTGATTGTCGCTTGCTTGTTATGGCGCGCGGGCAGAAGCTTTCGCCTCTATGACGATCTGGGAGGTCCCGCATGAGTATGATTTCGATGTTTTCAACCGACCGAGAGGCCAGAGCACGATCCAATCGTACGGGAGCAATCGCGGCTCTCGCTGCGAGCGCTTCGATCACAGCTTTGTCCACGCTTCTGTGCATCCCACAAGCCCAAGCGCAGGCGAGGCGCCCCAACATCGTCATGCTCATGACCGACGATACCGGTTGGAACGATTTCGGTGCCTATTCCGGAGGCGGTGGTGCCCTCGGCCATCCGACGCCAAACGTCGATCAAATCGCCAAAGAAGGCGCCACCTTCACGAGCTGGTACGGCCAAGCGAGCTGCACCGCCGGC
>JBGQMX010000056.1:0-18599 GCA_041500805.1 Methyloceanibacter sp. | reverse complement strand
TTTCAGCGCGAGGTGGGAAAGGCCGATGACGGCATTCATCGGCGTCCTGATCTCGTGGCTCATATTGGCGAGGAAGACGCTCTTGGCCTCGTTGGCTTCGAGCGCCGCCTCGGTCGCCCTCTTAAGGTCCGCCTGCGCTGCCTGGAAGGCCCGCTCCGCCTCCTTGCGAGCGTCGATATCGCTCCACGAGCCGACCACCTCGACGGGGCGGCCGTTCTTTCCCCGAATGAGATGCTGCTCGTCGCTCACCCAGCAATAGGAGCCGTCCTTCTTGCGGAAGCGGTATTCGGCGAGGTGCTCGCCGGTCCTGAACAGCTCGGCCTGCTTCGCTTCGACCTCGGGGAGGTCATCGGGATGCACATGGCCACGCCAAAAATCCGCATCTTTGAGATACTCATCGGGGGCGTATCCCAGCATCTGTCGAATGCTGGCGCTCACGAAGGTGGGCGCGAAGTCTCCGCTTGCGGCGAAGCTATAGACAACAACCGGGGCGGCGCCCAGCAACAGGTCGAGCCGCTCGCGTGCGCTCTCCTTGGCCTCCTCTGCCTCCTTGCTTGCCGTGATGTCCGTCCACGAGCCGACGATCTCGGTGGGCTTCCCGTTCGTGTCGCGCACAACGTGCTGCTCGTCGTTCACCCAGAAATAGGTGCCGTCCGCGCGGCGGATGCGATACTCGATCGCGCGCTCGTCGCTCTCGAACATCTTATCGACCCAGGCATTAATGCGGGCGACATCGTCCGGGTGCACGCGATCTCGCCAAAGATAGGGGTTCTCGAGATATTCTCGCGGGGTGCAGCCAAACAGCCTGGTGACACTTTCGCTCACAAAGGTGGGCTCGAAATCGCCGCTCGCCATTCGGCAGTAGATCACTGCCGGCGAGGCGTTGAGCAAACGCGACATATGGGCATGCGCAGAGGCTTGCACGTCGGCAATACGTTGGAGACCTCTTTTTTCCTGCTCAGCAATCTCCCGGTCATGCGCTCTTTCGAGCTCGGCCAACATCTCGTTAAATGCAACCGCGAGGCGCCCGATCTCATCCTCGCTGCTGTAATCAATACGGTTGCGGTAATCCTTTGTCCCGCGGACGGTCCTTGCGAGCCCTTCGAGCCGCGCGAGCGGCCGCACAATGTGGTGATGAGTGAGAAGAGCGAGGAGGATACTTAGGACCGCAAGCGCGCCCGTTAGCCAAAGGCTGCGATGTAACTTGCCGAGCAGATTGTCCATGCGTTCGTTGAGAAGGCGTTTCAACTCAGACTGGGTGATCGTCCAAGCTGCGACCGCACTCTTCACGGTGGCCTGGTAAAGATGATCGCGAGATTCAAATCCAGTCGGCTCGCTGACGCTCTCGTTCAGCGCACGAAAGTATGACGTTATGCTGGACAGCATTTCCGTAATGTTGCCTTCGATTTTTTGCCGCAACTGTCCATCGGCATTTCCGCGGTAGGCGGACGTCAAATTTCTTTCAATCTCCTCGGTCGTCGATCGAGTCATTGCGTCTAGAACGAGGAGACGTGCCTTATCGTCACTGGAAAGTGAGGCATCGGAGGGCGCCCCCAACGAAGTCTGTGTCTCCCCGATTTGGCCGAGCAAACGCGGCATTTGCCTGACCACGGTGTCTTGCAGGTAGTAGCTGTCAAGATCAGGATCGAGCGCGAGATTAGAGTCATCACCAATGCGCGAGGCCAAATCCCGGGCCTTGGCAAGCGCATCTACGACAAGAGAGCTCTGATCCTTGCCCTCCGCCTCTTTGGACCAAAGCTTGCGAAGCGTTGCCGCCAGCGATTGTTCAAGCGCGGCGGTTTGCAGAGTGCCGGCAGCCTCTTTTTCGGCTGCATCGAGCGACTTCAGCGCTTCCTCTGGGGACGGCGCCTGCCCGGCGGCGTTAACGCCCAGCGGCTCGACGAGAATCGCCGCATAGACGCCCCGAAGCGTCTCAAAATAACGCACACCAACGAGTTCTTTGCGGGCGAATTCGATAGCGATCTGCTTTTCGGCCACAAGGCCGTAGATTGCCACGACGATCGCGACAATGAAGGTGGTGCACAGAATGAAGAGCTTTGTGCTGGTGCTTAAATTTCTAAACATGGCCGATGGATTTCTTAGCCCCTGTTTCCGAGCATTGGTCATTGCCGGCACCGTCAGAACCGCCCGATTTGCCTTTGCGGTCCGGATACTAGACGCATGTCGGCGACAGGCATAGGTCAGTCCGGGGTTTTGGCAGTTCAGGGTAACTGCCCGGCGATCTTAGGATCTTGCTTGCGCCCCTGAGGCCTCCAGCGGGCTCGCAAAGCCGCTAAAAGCCTAGCATCGGCCTGCACGAGTTCTTGTTCAAAACCGGAACTCGACCTTGCGCGGCAAAGCCCGCTCCCGTCTTCTTAGTGGGTTTCCTTCCTCGGCCATTCCGGAAGGCGAGGGAGTATTGGGAGGAGATTCAGCCATGAAGCGGTTCGACTTGCTTGCGGCCGGCGTGCTCACTGCTGCCGTCGCGTTAGGGAGCGATGGCGCGCTCGCCGAGCCCCCGCAGCCAAAGCCGAACATCGTCGTGATCATGACCGACGACGTGGGCTGGGGCGATCTCGGCTCTTATGGCGGCGGCGCCATGCGCGGCGCGCCGACGCCGAACCTCGATCGGCTTGCTGCCGAAGGCATGCGCTTCGTCAATTATTACGGCCAGGCGAGCTGCACCGCGGGGCGTGCCTCGTTCATCACCGGCCGCATTCCGATCCGGACCTCGCTCTCGGCCGTGCTCGCTCCCGGCGATCCCAACGGCCTCACCAAAGAGACCCCGACCATCGCGCAATATCTGAAGCAGGCCGGCTATAATTCGGTGCAGTTCGGCAAATGGCATGTCGGCGACAAGCCCGACAACTTCCCCATCGCCAACGGCTTCGACGAAATGCGCGACATGCTGCCCTATTACGCTGGCGTCTACGCTTACGACGACCTGACGCTGCACCCGAACTTCCCCAAGAACGACAAGACCTTCATGGCGGTCTGGAATCAGGTCGACCTCTCCCAATGGGACGGGAAGGCGGGCGAAGCGCCCACGGCGGTGAAGAAGGAGTTCACCTACGCCGACCTCTCGACCGGCGACGACATCATGCGGGCGCATGCCATCGATTGGCTCACGACCCACGCCAAGGACGACAAACCCTTCTTTATGTATCTGTGCTTCCTCAAGGTGCACAACCCGAACAACCCCTCGCCGCGCTGGAAGGGCAAATCCCCCGGCGGCGGCAACTATCTCGACTCCCTGATGGAGCTCGACGACAACTCGGGGCAGGTGGTGCAGGCGATCCGCGATCTTGGCATTGCCGAGAACACCCTCGTGGTGTGGACCACAGACAACGGCGCCTGGATCGATGCCTGGCCTGACGCGGGCTACACGCCGTTCCGCGGCATGAAAGGCTCCTCCTTCGAAGGCGGGTTCAGGGTGCCGGCGATTGCCTGGTGGCCCGGCCACATCAAGCCCGGCACCGTCAACATGGACATGTGGTCCCACATGGACTGGTGGCCGACCTTCGGCAAGCTCGCGGGGCTTGAGCCGCCGCCACATGACTGGAAGGACAATGAGGGCAAGCCGATCATCTTCGACGGCATCGACTTAAGCGACTCGCTCCTGGGCACAGGCCCCGGCAAGCGCGACTATTTCATCTACTTCAACGATCAGAGCTTCGGCGGCATCCGCGTCAAGAACTACAAGACGCTGTACACGGCCAAGGACACCTGGCTTGGACAGGACCAGAACTTGAAGATCCCGGCGCTTTACGATCTGTGGTGGGATCCAGGCGAGCAATACGACATCGTCTTCAACGGCGCAGCGCCGACGCGCGGGGACTTCAAATCCTCGCCTGGCCGATATTCGGGTCAGGACAATGGCTGGATCGGTCTCTACATCACACCCGTCCAGACCAAGTTCTGGGACGAGCTGAAGACCCACCCGAATATCCCCTATAAGCCGTTCGGCGCCGGCGCTTACGAGGATATCCCAGAGGAATTCCGCTAGGCGCGAAGTAAGCCCATCCACTCGGCAAGGGCGGCCCATCGGCCGCCCTCGTTTTTCTGTCCGGGGAGAGCCGGCAAAACTGGTGCGGCAGAGGGTACGAACCCCGCCAAATGTCTGGAGACGGGTGCCGACAAATCCGGGCTCTCGCTCGTGTGCGGCGGCCGCAGATCGAGTCGAAAGCCCGGCCGGCGCGGCAAACGCCGCTTTTCGGCAGCAGCGACAAATTGGCTCACGGCCCTGCTTCAGTGCCCGATCGGGGAGAAGGGAGCGTTCCCATCAAGGCTGCTCAAATAGGGCCCACACTCCAACCTTGCCGCCAAATTGAGCAAATTCGTGCGGCAGTTGGCGCCGACTCTGCCAAAAGTCTGGTCGGTGTTGCTAGGCTGCTCTATCTCTCGGGGATCATTAGGCATACCCTAACTAGGCCTTGCGAATCATTATTTCGCAGTGCACCATTGCAGTTGCGAGATGGCTGGTTCCGGCGTTGATGGCTTGACCAGCCTCGTCAACTTGCGATTGGAACCGAGAATGAGGCGCAAACGCATAGGCTTACGGCCGCCCCGCCACGAGGCTTCGCACTTGTGGGCTTTAACGGCGGGTCGCCGGCACGATGCAGTCAAACCGTCTTATTTCGCGTTGCAACATGGGAGGAATGCGTCAAGGGCAAGTTTCCAGTCCGGAGGAAGGGCTGGAACGTAAGCGGTGCTGACCGAGCAACTCCAATAGGAGGCCCTACCGATGCTGACTACACTTACCCTGGCCGTGACGGCGAGCCTGCTTCTCTCTGCTCAAGCTTCTGCCCAAGAAACGAAGCAGCCGCCAACCGCGCCGCCTCAGAAGCTCAACGCCATCCTCCGCAAGGACCAAGCGCTCGCCTGGAGCGCACGTTGGGTTGCGCCCTTTAGCGGCGCTCAGCTCGAGCGGGGGGCGTAGCCATGGGCATACACATTCCCCCAATCCTGGTGGTCATCGCCTGCAAGGTGTCGATCGCAGCAAACCCGGACCCGAACGCCGCCTTCACCCATGTCGAGAATATCCAATGGGTGACCGAGAATTCGATGATGGTCTGCCAGCGGCATGAGATTCCGCTTATCGATCCCGTGGAAGGGTTGCAGCTCAGTCCAGCGGCAGAGCCCATGCCATCACTCAATCCTGATTTTACAGATTGGTCTCAATGCCAACGAGCTGGCATGGACTTAGAGATGAAGTGGGATAACGAGCATCGTAACACTCCTTGGCGGGTGTGGCGCATCGGCTGCCCCTCGCGCATCATCGACACCCGTACCGGCGAGACTATCGGCTACAAGCTCCCCGAATGCGGCCATAGAGACACAGTGATCTGCGAGGTGGATTCGGTGATATAGACAGCGAGCGGCTTAAAGCCGTCTTCGAAGGCACGGGACGTGACGATGCCAACCTGGACAAGAATTTTAGCGGGGCTCCTGCTTTCCGGCGCTCTGATGGGCTTCGCCGGGTTCAAGGCCTATTCGGAGAAGCTTGGGCCGCTCGTCCAGGAGCACGGCACCACCTATTATAATGGCGACGGACCGGTTTCGACGCCGGCGGTCTGCAAGCGTGAAAGCGAGATCCTCGCCGCCATCAAGCAGGTGCACGCCAAGTTCGACTACCGCGCAGGCGCCGATCTCAAGGCCTTCGAACAACGCGCGGCCGAACTTAAGGGGCTGCCGCCGCTCAATATCGAGACGCTCTACGTCATCACCGAGGACGACCAGCTGCGCAACGGCGAGATGGTTCTCTTCATCGGGCTCAGGGTCGATTGCGTGACGACCGTGTTCGGCCTGCCGACGAAGCTCTACCGCGAGCTCTCGGGCAAGTCCGAGAGCAGCTAGGCGCAGCCCTGGACAAGATCGCGGTGCTCGGAATCTTTCTGAGCGCGCAACGGCCATCTCGATTGAACGGCCAGTTTGGACGCCGAATCGGCCCCTGTTTGGGTTAGAGTTGCGTCGTGTCGCTGCCCGCTTTGCCAAGCTTGGACCATCCGACGCTGCCACAGGGCCAGCTCCTCTACGCCATCGGCGACATCCACGGCCGGGCCGACTTGCTTGCCGACATGCTTGCCCAGATCGAGACCGATGCGCAGGCGAGCAGCGAAATCGATCGGCGGACGCTCGTCTTTCTCGGCGACTATGTGGACCGGGGTCCCGACAACTGGGGCGTGGTCGAGATGCTGCTCGGGGGACTGCCGCAGGGCTTCGAGGCGCATTTCCTCAAGGGCAATCACGAGGCCATCCTGCTGGATTTTCTGGATGATGCCACTCTGCTCGAGCACTGGCTGATGAACGGCGGCGAGCCGACACTGGCCTCCTACGGCGTCGCTACCGAACGGCTCAATCGCTTCCGGGCGCCTCCCGAGTCATGGCGCAAGGCCTTCGCCGAGGCCCTTCCCGAGACGCATCTCCGCTTCTTCAAGAGCTTGAAGCTCAGCGTTTCCTTCGGCGACTATCTGTTCGTTCATGCGGGCATCAGACCGGACGTGCCGCTCGCGGCGCAAGTCGAAGCCGATCTCATTTGGATCAGGAGCCCGTTTCTCGATTGCGCCGAGCCGTTCGGCAAGATCGTGGTGCATGGGCACACGCCGGGGAAAGAGCCCGTGACGCGCTCAAACCGCATCGGCATCGATACCGGCGCCGTCTTCACCGACCGGCTGACGGCGCTGAGGCTGGAGGGTGGTTCCCGGCGCTTCCTGCAGACCTGAAGCGGGAGGCAGATCAGGTCTCGGGCCGGTCGGCGACGAGGCCCCTGAGCCGGTCGCTCAAGCTCACGCTCTGTCCTTGCGCCTTGCGGGCGCGCCGCTTCTCTCTGCGGGCCGCGAACCTTTTCGCCAGCGGCCCCCTCGGCTCTTCGGCTTCGCTTTCCGCCTCTTCCTCGGCGGGAGCTTCAGGCTCCATGGCGCTGGCCGCCGCACGGCCCATCCCCGCCGCCATGGCGTCGACCTCAAGACCCGCCTCGGCCATTTCCGGCTCCCGCTCCGGCTCCCGCGCGCTGCCGTTCCCGGCATGCGCATTGTGCCAATCGCGTTCCGGCTGCTGCGGTTCCTGCGGTTCCTGTGGCTCCTGCATGTCGTTGAAATCGGCATAGGTCTGCGGAACCTCGGCGACCATGCGCGGCGGGGCCAACACCGCCCCTTGAGCCCGTGCTACCGCAAGAATTTGCGAGGCGAGCCTCGTAAGCTCGCGGCGGAGCAGCATGTTCTCCTGAGAGCCCGTCTTTGCGCGCTCGAGCTCCTCTTGGGTCTTGGACAGCTCGGCGCTTAAGCGCTGGCTCTCCGCCAGCGAGCGGGCGTCCCCCTTGCCGAGGCCGCGCACGGCTACGCCACTGCCGCTTTCCAACGCCGCGCGCAAGCGCTCGATGTCGGCGCGCTGATTGTGCAAGGTCGTGCGTGCGGTCTTGAGCGCGTCGGACTGAGAGGCGACGGTGGTGCGGAGCTCGGCGTTGACCGACTCAAGCTCGGCAAGCGCCTTCTTGGCGGCCTTCAGGCGGCTGTCGAGATCGGGCAGGCGCCGCTTGATCGTCTGCTGCAGCACCCGGTTCGCATTCTCGTTCTCCTGGAGCTGCGCCTTGGCGGCGGCGAGGTCGGTGTTCACCGCGGCGATCTCCACGCGGCGCTTGTTCGCCTCGATCAGCTCGCGGGTGCCCTTTTCCTTCGCCTTGTCGAGCGCAACCTCCACCTTGCGAAGGTCGATGGCAAACTCGGCGCGAAGCTGATCCTTGTCGGCCTGGATGTCGGCAAGCGACATGGGCATGGTCGCTTCGAGCTTGCGCGTGGTGAGCCGCACGGCGCGGTTCCACAGTGGGGGCGCGAGCATGAGCGCCAGCAGGCATCCCAATAGGAAGCCCAGCGCTCCAAACATCAACGCATTGATCATCAAAACCAAGCGCTCCCCGGTTCAGCGCCCACGCGTCGCCTAGGCTGACGCTCGGGCAAGCCTAAGCGGAAACGTGGCGCCAATTCGGCGCACCCGCGCAAAGGGCCTCCGCCAGGCTTCCTTAGCGCCAAACTAGAACGGATTCCAGGTCGGCTCGCGGGTATATTTCAGGTAACCGACATTGGCCCCCAGCCTCAGCCCTATGCCCGAGCGGATCGGGGCGAGCACGATATGGTCGCGGGTGAGAAAAGTGATGCCCACCCCGCCGATGAAATAGGCCGAGCCGTCCACTCCTGCATAGGTGTTGAAGATCTCGCCTGGACTGCGGAGATCGTAGACCAGCACCATGGTCTTTGAGCCTTCCGCGCCGAAGTCGTAGCCGACCGAGGGGCCCTGCCAATAGACCCGGGCATCGCCGGCGTCTCTCGTATAGAGCGTGCCCTCGCCATAGCGTAAGCCGGCTATGAAGGCGCCGCCGGCCTCCTCGCCAAGAATATAGCCGTTAGGCCGTCCCGCGCGCTGGAAGGCATATTCCACCGCCTGGGCAAATCCCATGGAGACGCGGCCGAAGAAGCGGTGCCCGGTCTCATTGATCTCCTCCAGCGAGAACGTGCCTTTGTTCTCGGCCTCTGGGGGAACATAAGACTGCGCGCCGGGCGCTGGCTCATAGGGCCTGCCCGGACCGCCTTGGTCGGCCGGGGGCACATAGGCGCCTTGATCCGAGGAAGGGGGCAGGGGCTGAGCGCTGGGATTGACCGCGTGGTGCCGATTGGGGTCCGGCTGCGGCGTTATGACCATGGGGCCGTCGGCTTGGGCGAGCTGGACTTGGGGCGCAGGCAGGGCTGCTCGTCCGTCCTCCGCGCGCGCCTCGGCGGCGAAGACGATCAGGACGGCCGCGAGCCCAGCGCTCAAGAAGAATTTCAGATGCATGACCTTGCCTCTTGGGCCCGAGCCGAGTGGCCTGGCCTTGCCGATTTCAGGGGGATTAGCTGCGACCACTATGATTTGCTTAAACTGTTACCAAACTGTGGCTCTCCTGATTGCGGCGCTGCTATGTCCCCGTCTCTGAGCGTCAGCCAAGAAATTTTATCCGGGTGATATTGACGGAGCCTATTTAACCCGGGTAGAACGTGTCGATCATGAGCCTGACGATGGGTGCCTAAGATGGATGAGCGACGAAGTTGCACGGCCTTTCGCGGCACGACCCGCATCGCCTCGGGCGCATTGACCGAGGTGGCGCTGCAGGCGAAAGCGGTCATCGATGCGGACGAGACTGCGCCTATTCTGATCTTCGACGATGCGACTGCCGAGCCCATCGATTTGGATTTTCGCGGGCGCCCCGATGACGTGCTGATGCGGCTTCGCCCGGCGCCGGAGGCCTTGGCCGACACCTCGGCACAGGGCACGGGGGAGGCCCGCCGGGGTCCCGGCCGTCCGAAGCTCGGGGTCGTGGCGCGCGAGGTCACCTTGCTGCCGCGGCATTGGGATTGGCTCAGCCGGCAACCGGGTGGCGCCTCGGTCGCGCTCCGCAAGCTGGTCGAGGAGGCAAGACGCGGCAATGGCGGCAAGGACCGCATTCGCCAGTCACAGGAGGCGGCTTACCGCTTCATGGCTGCCATGGCGGGGAACGAGGCTGGGTTCGAGGAAGCGGTAAGGGCGCTGTTCGCGGGCAAGGAGGAACTCTTCCGGCAGCTGGTCGAGGCTTGGCCCCCGGATGTTCGCGATCACGCCAGAGGCCTGGCCGGACCGGCCTTCGAGGATCACGCGGCGACTCCTGTTTGAGCATGATCTTTCCGGAAAACCGGTTCCCACTTTTCGCGGATCATGCTCTGGCCCCCCAGGCAATGAAGCTCGGGTTGCGCAAGCCCTGCTCGGTCTTGCCGTAGCGCAGCTTATCGCCGTTGGCGTCGAGGACTGTACCGCCCGCAGCCTCGAGCACGGCCTGCCCGGCCGCCGTGTCCCACTCCATGGTGGGCCCAAACCGCGGATAGACGTCGGCCTTCCCCCTCGCGATGGCAAGGAATTTGACGGACGAGCCTACGCTCGACCGTTCGGCAATCTTGAGCTTGGCGAGGAACGCCTCGGTCTCCCGGTCGAGATGGGAGAGGCTGACCAGCGCCGTCAGGCCGTCAGGATTCCCGATACGGGCGCTAAGCTTTGTCCGCTCAAGCCTATCGAGATCGGCCCCCGCCGCGTCCGGCGGCAGCTCCGCCTCGATCGCCTCGCCCTCCGCAACCGTAACCGCAAGGAGCGCCCGCGCCGGCGCATAGACGAGCCCGAAGCGCGGGCGGCCGTCCTCGATCAAGGCGATATTGACGGTGAAGTCGCTGCGCTTCTGAATGAACTCCTTGGTGCCGTCGAGGGGATCGACCAGGAAGAAACAAGATGGCAGGATCGCGGGCCGGTCGCCTGCGGCTTCCTCGGAAACCACCGGGATATCCGGAGCAAGGCGCTGCAAAGCCTCAAGGATGATCGCTTCGGAGTCCATGTCGGCGCGGGTCACCGGGCTCCGATCGGCCTTCAGCTCGACTTCCGGCCCTTCTGCGTAATGGCGCATGATGGTGGCGCCGGCGCGCGCGGCTGCGTCGGTGAGCAGCGATGCGGCGCGGGCGAAGTCGAAGTCTCCGCTTGCGCTGGCCGTCGGCGCTGTTGTGTGTCTTGGGGCTGACAAGGCACAATGCCTTCTTGCGACGTTGATTCGTTTCGCGCCCGCGACGCGGCTTTATCGAGCGGAGGCGCGGCCCCATGTAGCAGAAATTCGGGTGTGGACCACGTCATCTCCGCGGAATGGGCGGAAGCGAAGGAGGAGGCCATGACTGAGCCGACGGCTATCGGCGACCTTGAGCTTGCTGCGCTCGTCTCAAGCCGCATCTGTCATGATGTGATCAATCCTGTCGCGGCCATCGCCAACGGCCTGGAGATGCTCGCCGAAGAGCCCGATCAGGCCATGCGCGATGCGGCCATGGACCTCATCCGCAAGAGCGCGTTCCAGGCTTCCGCCAAGCTGCAATTTGCGCGGCTTGCCTTCGGCGCGGCGGGTTCGGCAGGGGCTGAGATCGACCTCCGCGACGCCGAGAAGGTCGCCCGCGAGTTCATGCAAGGGAGCGGCAAGCATCAGCTGACCTGGCAAGGGCCCGCGGTGACCCTCCCCAAGAACAAGGTCAAGCTCCTGCTCAACCTCTTGGCGCTCGGGGTCGTTGCGCTCCCGCGCGGAGGGACGGTGAGCGTCGAGATCGGCGGCACCCCTCCTGCCGTCAATTTTATCGTGCGTGCCAAGGGGGATGCGGCCCGGCTGACCGACCAGGTGAAGAGCCTGCTGCTGACAGGGGCCAACGGGATTGCCGTCGATGCCCACTCCATCCAGCCCTATTACGCAAGCCGGGTGGCGGCAGCTGCAGCCATGACCGTGACGGCCGAGGCCCGCGAGGGGGAGGTCGAGTTCAAGGCGGCATGACCCGGAAATCGCCGCGCCAAGCCGAAATCGTCGCGCTGGTCAACGGAACGTAAACCAGAGTTCAACCACAATCTCCGTCTGAGGCGCGAAGGCGTGGGGCGACAACGCCTCTGATTCGTGCCGGGGGTGGGCGATGGACGAGCTTTTGGGTGAATTCCTGACCGAAACCGGAGAGGGTCTCGATCAGCTTGACGTCGAGCTCGTGCGCTTCGAGCAGGAGCCGAACAATGCCGAAATGCTCAACACCATCTTCCGGCTGGTCCATACCATCAAAGGCACTTGCGGCTTTATCGGCCTGGTGCGGCTTGCCAAGCTCGCTCATGCCGCCGAGACGCTCATGGGCCAGTACCGCGACGGCGCTCCCGTCACGGTCGACGGCGTCAGCGTGATTCTCGCGAGCATCGATCGGATCAAGCAGATCCTGGCAGGGCTGGAACGCGATGGCGTCGAGCCCCCGGGCTCCGACGCCGATCTCATCGGCAGATTGCAGACGCTTGCTTTGGGACCGGACGCCGAGGCGCCCGTCCCCTACGAGACGTTCGGCAAGGCTCCGGGGGCAGCAGAGAGCCGAACCAGCGGTCTGCCGCCGGTCAAGGCCGCGCTCGAGGAGCTCGAGCGCACCTGGCGCGCGGCACCTGGGCCCGATGCCGTAGAGACCGCAAGCCGGCCCGCGGCGCATGGCGGCACTGCTGCTGAGATCAGCGGCAAGGAAACGCAAGCCCGTGTGCAGACCGTGCGGGTGAGCGTCGACACCCTCGAGCACCTGATGACGACGGTGAGCGAGCTCGTGCTCACCCGCAATCAGCTGCTCGATCTCGTGCGCCGCACCGGCGAGAGCGAGTTCAAGTCGCCCCTGCAGCGCCTTTCCAACGTCACTGCCGAGCTGCAGGAGGGCATCATGAAGGCCCGCATGCAGCCGATCGCCAATGCCTGGCAGAAGCTGCCGCGGCTGGTGCGCGAGCTTTCGCTCGAACTCGACAAGAAGATCGATCTCGAAATGACCGGAGGCGAGACCGAGCTCGACCGCCAGGTGCTCGAGATGATCAAGGACCCGCTGACCCACATGGTCCGCAACTCGGCCGATCACGGGCTCGAATCCCCGGCCGCGCGGGTCGAGGCCGGCAAGCCGGAAACCGGGCGGATCACGCTCGGCGCCTATCAGCAAGGGGGCTATATCGTCATCGAGGTGGCCGACGATGGACGCGGGCTCGACGCCCACAAGGTCCGCGCTAAAGCCCTCGAGAATGGCCTCGCGACGCCGGCCGAGCTCGACCGCTTGAACGACCTCGACACCTACAAGTTCATCTTCACGGCGGGCTTCTCCACCGCCAGCGCCATCAGCGAAGTGTCGGGCCGCGGCGTCGGCATGGACGTGGTGCGCAACAATATCGAGCTGATCGGCGGCACCGTCGAGCTCAAGTCGACCTCGCCCAAGGGCACCACCTTCATCATCAAGATTCCGCTGACGCTGGCGATCATGGCGGCCTTGATCGTGGAGGCCTCGGGCCACCGCTTCGCCATCCCGCAATACAGCGTGGTCGAGCTTGTCCGCACCAGCAAGTCATCCGGCCACCAGGTCGAGCTGATCAACGATACGGCGGTGCTGCGCTTGCGCGATAAGCTCCTGCCGCTTCTCGACCTTGCGCAGCTCCTGCATCTCGAAGGCGCCAGCACGACGCTCGAGCGGGTCGCGAACAACCTTCTCACCGTCGTGGTCATCCAGATCGGGGCGCGGCTATTCGGCGTGCTTGTCGACAGCGTGTTCCGCACCGAGGAGATCGTGGTGAAGCCGATGTCGAGCCTGTTGCGCGATGTCAGCATGTTCTCGGGCAACACCATTCTCGGCGACGGCAGTGTCATCATGATCATCGACCCGAATGCGCTCGGCTCGGTGGTCGGCGCGGTCGAGGGGCATGCGGGCGCGACCGCCCATGCGGTGGCCGCTTCGGATGCGGCAGTGAACGAAAGCAAGACGGCGCTGCTCCTGTTCCGTGCTGGCTCTCCGGCACCGAAAGCGGTGCCGCTCTCGCTGATCACGCGACTCGAGGAAATCGACCTTGGCGCCATCGAGCGCTGCAACGGCGAGGACGTGGTGCAGTACCGCGGCGCCTTGATGCCGCTCGTCTATATCGATGCGGCGAGGCCAGCGCGCGAGGACGGCGTGCAGCCGGTGCTAGTGTTCACCGAAGGCGGTCGTCCCATCGGTCTCGCCATCGACGAGATCGTGGATATCGTCGAGGAGAGGCTCGTCATGGAGATCCAGTCCGAGACGCCTGGGATGATCGGCGCCGCCATCATCAAGGGCAAGGCCGTCGAGATCGTGGATGTCTCGCACTATCTCGGCAAGAGGTTCGGCCAGCGGATTTCCGCCAAGCCCGAGGAGTCCTTGCGCGAGGTCAGGCTTCTTCTCGTCGATGACAGCCAATTCTTCCGCAATATGCTCGCGCCGCTGCTCGCGGCCAGCGGCTACACCGTCACGCTCGCCGCCTCCGCCGAGGAGGCCCTCGCGCTTAAGGAGCGGGGCGCCTCGTTCGACTTGATTGTCAGCGATCTCGATATGCCGGGGATGGACGGCATCATGCTCGCCGAGCGCATCAAGGCCGACCCGGCGTGGGGGAAGATTCCGTTGATCGCGCTCTCCTCCCATTCGAGCCCGCAGCTCGTGGAGAGGAGCCGCGCGGCTGGGTTCGTAAGCTATGTCGGCAAGTTCGACCGGCAGAAGCTCATGACCACGCTTCAGGATTGTTGCAGACAGTGGGGGTTGGCAGCATGAGCGCGGGGGCGAACCTGCTTGATCAGGCGACCGAAGGCTTCGTGACCGTGGTGACTGGGGGCCAGCTGTTCGGCTTGAGGCTCGAACGGGTGCGCGACGTGTTCGTGCCGCGCGGCCTGTCGCAGGTGCCGCTCGCGCCGCCGGAAGTGGCGGGACTGCTCAATCTCCGCGGCCGGATCGTCACGACCATCGATCTTCGGCGGCGCCTTGGCCTTCCGCCGCGTGCCGACGGAGGGGCTTCGGTGGCGGTCGGGATCGAGGAACGCGGCGAGCTTTACGGCCTCATCGTCGACCAGGCCGGCACCGTGCTGCGGCTCAAGCGGTCGACCTACGAGGCCAATCCCGTCAATCTCGACGCACGCTGGGCGCGAGTCTGCGCCGGCGTCCACCGGCTCGATCGTGGTCTGATGGCCGTGCTCGATGTCGACAAGGTGTTCGATCTCAGTCAGTTCGGCGCCGCTGCCTAATTGCCGTCAAAAGTGACGGCCCGCGAAGGAAGGAACGCATGAAACATTGTCTGGTGGTGGACGACAGCGCCGTCATTCGCAAGGTTGCACGGCGCATTCTGGAGGAGCTGCGCTTCTCGGCGACCGAAGCCGAGAACGGCCGCGAGGCTCTCGATCAATGCCGCATGTCGATGCCCGACGTGGTGCTGCTCGACTGGAACATGCCGGTGATGGACGGCATCGCCTTTCTCGTCGCGCTGCGCAAGGAGCAGGGCGGCAACGCGCCGAAAGTGATCTTCTGCACGACCGAGAACGACGTCGAGCACATCACGCGCGCGATCTCGGCCGGGGCCAACGAGTACATCATGAAACCCTTCGACCGCGACATCATCGAAGCCAAGTTTCATGAGGTCGGGCTGATCTAAAGCCCGGCATGACCATGCTTAGTCAGGGTGCGAGCCTGCACGCCCCGGCGCCCGCCGAGGCCGCGCCGTCGCTCGGCGAGAGGCCCATCAGAGTGATGATCGTCGACGATTCGGCGGTGGTGCGGGGCCTTGTGTCGCGCTGGATCGGCGAAGAGCCCGGACTAGAGACGGTCGCGCGTCACGCCAATGGCCGGCTGGCCGTGGACGACGTGGTGCGGAGCGCCCCCGACATCGTCCTGCTGGACATCGAGATGCCGGTGATGAATGGGCTCGAGGCGCTGCCGCTGCTCCTTCGGGCGCGGCCGGACGTGCGCGTGCTAATGGTCTCCACCCTCACCAAGCGCAACGCCGAGATCAGCTTCAAGGCCTTGTCGCTCGGCGCCTTGGACTATCTGCCGAAGCCCGACTCAAATCGCGAGATCACCACCTCGCTCGATTTCCGCGGCGAGGTGATCCGCAAGATCAGGGCGCTGGGACGGGCGCGCACGCAGCGCTCGGCGCTGGCTGCGAAGGCCGGGGGCGCCGCCAATGATGCCGCCCTTGGCGAAACGCGGAAGAGGCTGCTCGCCTTCAAACAGCGCCCCTTCTCCCTGGTGCCGCCGCGCGTGATCGCGATCGGAAGCTCGACCGGCGGCCCGCAGGTGCTTACCAGCCTTCTCGGCGCGCTGTCGCCGTCCCTTTCCCGCGTTCCCGTCGTGCTGGCGCAGCACATGCCGCCGGTGTTCACCGCGATTCTCGCTGAGCGGCTGGCGAAGGCCACCGGGCGCGAGACGAAAGAAGGAATTGACGGTGAGCCGCTCAAGGCGGGCACGATCTACGTGGCGCCGGGGAACCACCACATGACCGTGCTTCGTCCCGCTGCGCCCATCCTGCATATCGGCGGCGAGCCGCCCGTGCATTTCTGCCGGCCCGCGGTCGATCCCTTGTTCGCGAGCGTCGCCGCCACCTTCGGACCTGCGGCTCTCGGCATCGTGCTGACAGGCATGGGCTATGACGGCGCGGCGGGCGCGCGCGCCATTGCCGATGCCGGCGGCAGCGTGATCGCCCAAGACGAGGCTTCGAGCGTGGTATGGGGCATGCCTGGCGCCGCTGCCGCTGTCGGCGCCTGCGCGGCGCTGCTGCCGCCGGCCGGAATTGCCGAGGCCGCTGCTAAGCTCGTGCGGGGAGAGCGGCCATGATGGCGCATGAGTTCAGTCTGTTGCGCAGGATCCTGAAGGAGCGCTCCGGCCTCAATCTCGGCGAGGACAAGCAGGAAATGCTGGAAGGAAAGCTCCGGCCCCTGCTCAAGGAGCTCGCGCTTCCGTCGATGGCCCACCTCACGCTCGCCTTGATGAAGCCTGATGCCCACGAGCTGCGGTCGCGCGTCGCACAAGCCGTGACGGTGCAGGAGTCCTACTTCTTCCGCGACAAGGTTCCGTTCCAATACTTCATCGACGCGATGCTGCCGAACCTAATGGCGAAGCGGGACGTCTCCCGCCGCATCAGGGTCTGGTGCGCCGCCGCGGCAACCGGCCAGGAGCCCTATTCGCTCGCCATCGAGCTTGCCGAGAGGGAGAGACAGCTTGCCGGCTGGACCGTCGAGATCGCGGCCACGGACTTCGTGGAGGATGCGCTGCGCAAGGCGCGCAGAGGGCTCTACAGCCAATTCGAAGTGCAGCGGGGCCTGCCGGTCTCGCTGCTTGTCAAATATTTCAGCAAGGTGGGAAGCGCCTGGGAGATCAGCCCCACCATTCGCGGCAAGGTCGCGTTCCGCGCGCACAATCTCCTGGACGATGGCAACGAGCTCGGACTGTTCGATGCGATCTTCTGCCGGAACGTGCTGATCTATTTCGATGACGCCACCAAGCGCACTGTCCTCGCCGGGCTCGCTGCGCGGCTGGCAAGCGACGGCTATCTCGTGCTTGGCGCGGCGGAGACGACCACGAATCTGAGCAACCACTTCATGGCGGTGCCCGAGCGCCATCACGGCGTGTTCTGTTTCACGCCGGCTGCTGCCGTGGCGGCGCGGGCGCGCGAGGAGGCTAAGCGGCGCAAGGACGCGGCCCCGGCCGAGATCGGGACGCCAGACCCAGGCCCAGGCCGGAACGAGAAAGTGCCGCCCCCGGAAGCCCAGGGCGCGATGCAATCGGATCGCGCGTCGCTCGACCCATCGGGCAGGGCGGCGACAATGCGCACGCTCGAGCTCGACGGCAAAATCGCCGAGCTGCTCGAAGCCACTGCCGCTTCACGCGGGCTAAGCCTTGCGCAGCTGCTGGAGACCTTTGCCGATGCTCAAGACGTCGTCCCCCTCGACCGGCTTGGGCTGCCTGTGAGGACGCGCGCGAGCTAGAGCGCTATCGCCTGAGATTGAATCGCGACAGCGCTCTAGCATTCTGTTTGAGCATGATCTTTTCGGAAAACCGGTTCCCGCTTTTCTAAGATCAGGCTCTAGGGAACCGTCAGGGCGAGCCCGTCTCAGCTGTTCGCCACGTCCGGCCTTGTGCCGGGTCCCAAAAACGTTGATGGCCGGGACAAGCCTGCGCAAAGCCAAGCTCCGCTTCGGCGAAGGCAGGCAAGCCCGGCCATGACGAAAGTGCGAAAACTGAGGGGTGAGAGTTCAGGCGGCTTCGGATTCGTCCTCGGGGTTGCGCAGCACGTAGCCGCGGCCCCAGACCGTCTCGATATAGTGCTTGCCGCCGGTTGCCGCTGCGAGCTTCTTGCGCAGCTTGCAGATGAAGACGTCGATGATCTTGAGCTCCGGCTCGTCCATGCCCCCATAGAGATGGTTCAGGAACATCTCCTTGGTCAGGGTGGTGCCTTTGCGGAGCGAGAGCAGCTCGAGCATCTGATATTCCTTGCCGGTCAGATGCACCCGCTGGCCGTTAACGTCCACGGTCTTGGTGTCGAGATTGACCTTTAAGCCCCCGGTCTGGATCACGGATTGGGCATGGCCCTTCGACCGCCGCACGATGGCGTGGATGCGGGCGACCAGCTCGTCCTTGTGAAAGGGCTTGGTCATATAGTCGTCGGCGCCGAAGCCGAGCCCCCGCACCTTGTCCTCGATGCCGGCAAGGCCGGACAGGATCAGGATCGGGGTCTGCACCTTGCTCACCCGCAAGGTCTTGAGCACCTCGTAGCCGCTCATGTCGGGGAGGTTCAAGTCGAGCAGAATGATGTCGTAGTCGTAGATTTTGCCGAGGTCGACGCCCTCTTCACCGAGGTCGGTCTTATAAACGTTAAAACCTTCCGACTGCAGCATCAGCTCAATGCTTTGCGCAGTCGCGCTGTCGTCCTCGATCAGAAGAACCCGCATGTTAATCCCCCGTCTCCTTGCAGTCCGGCTTGTCCCCTGACCCTTACGCAACCACGCAAACGAACGATTGGTTAATTCGAATCAACAAATTAACGGCCAATAGTTAACAAAAGCTAAGCCAGTGGCGAGCGCTAACCATCCTTTTACCCGACGGGTCTCTGCCATCAGTTAAATGCCATTCATATGGTTTACCGCCCCTTAAGCCCTGTTAGCGATGATGCGCCTTCGAGGGGCAGGGGGCTCCAGTTCTGACACCGGTTCGGATCGTTTCGAGGCGTGGATTGCTGATTCACTTCAATGACATCGGCGGGAACGT
>JBGQMX010000055.1:0-18673 GCA_041500805.1 Methyloceanibacter sp. | reverse complement strand
TCGGCGTCGAGGTCCATACCTCGATGTGGGAGGGCCTGGTCGGCGCTGATATCGTCATGATGCTGCGGCTCCAGCGCGAGCGCATGACCTCGAGCCTGATCCCGAGCCAGCGGGAATATTTCCACTTCTTCGGCCTCGATTACGAGAAGCTCGCCCGCGCCAAGCCCGACGCGCTCGTGATGCATCCAGGCCCGATGAACCGCGGCGTCGAGATCGACTCCAATGTCGCCGACGACCCGCGCAGCGTCATCCGCGAGCAGGTGGAGATGGGCGTGGCGGTGCGCATGGCCGTGCTTCAGGCCTTGGCCCGCCATCTGCCGAACCAGTGATGGCGATGCACGCGCTCACCCCCGATCCACGCTCTCCCGCTCGCCCCATTGCCCTTGTCAATGCGCGGCTGATCGATCCTGCCGCCGGCCTCGATGAGCTTGGCGGCGTGCTGATCGCAGGCGGCGTCGTTGCCGATCTCGGGCCGCATATCGCCGCTGGCGCTGCCGGCGATGCCGAGATCGTGGATTGCAGCGGCCGCGTGCTCGCCCCTGGCCTTGTCGACATGATGGTCTCCGCCGGCGAGCCGGGTCACGAGCATCGCGAGACCCTGGCCACGGCGAGCCGGGCGGCGGCGGCCGGCGGGGTCACGACCATCGTCTGCATGCCCAATACCGAGCCCGTCATCGACGACGTGGCGCTGGTCGATTTCATCCTGAGGCGCGCGCGCGACACGGCCCTCGTCAATGTCCATCCCATGGCGGCCATGACCAAAGGCCTGTTGGGGGAGGAGATGACGGAGATAGGCCTCCTGCGCGAGGCCGGAGCCATCGCCTTCGCCAACGGCAAGTCAAGCATCGCCAGCGCCAAGGTGATGCGCAACGTGCTCGCCTACGCCAAGGACTTCGGTGCGCTGATCGTGCATCACCTCGAGGACCCCACCCTCGCCGAGGACGGCGTGATGAACGAGGGTGAAATCGCGACGAGGCTCGGCCTGCGCGGTATCCCCTCTGCTGCCGAGACCATCATGCTGGAACGCGACCTCCGCTTGGTGGAACTCACGGGGGGGCGCTATCACGCGGGCCAGATCTCCTGCCGGGCTTCCCTCGACATCGTCCGCGCCGCCAAGCAAAGAGGCCTCCCCGTCACCTGCGGGGTGTCCATCAATCACCTCACCCTGAACGAGAACGACATCGGCCCCTACCGGACCTTCTTCAAGATGAAGCCGCCGCTAAGGTCGGAGGACGACCGCCGCGCCATGGTCGAGGGCGTGGCGAGCGGCGATATCGACGTGATCGTCTCGGCGCACGACCCGAGAGGCGCCGAGGGGAAGCGCCGTCCCTTCGCCGAAGCCGCCGACGGCGCCGCTGGCCTCGAGACCCTGCTCGGCGCGGCGCTGCGCCTTTACCACAACGGGGACGTGGCACTTCCCCGGCTGCTGCAAGCGCTCGCCGCCAATCCTGCCAAGCTTCTTGGGCTCAAAAGCGGACGCCTCGCCAAAGGGTCCCCCGCCGACCTCGTGCTGATCGACCTCGACACGCCCTGGGTCGTCGAGCCCGAGCGGCTTTGCTCGAAGTCCAAGAACACGCCCTTCGATGCCGCGCGGCTTCAGGGCCGGGCGCTGCTCACCCTCGTTGCCGGACGCCTCGTCTACATCTACGCTGCCGAAGAGCTGCACCAGTAGCGGCGCGTCCCGAAGAAGGGTGATCGATGTCTCCTCCCGGTTGGAGTGGCGCCCTCATCTATGTCGCCGCATTTGCCTGCGGTTATCTCTTGGGCTCGATTCCCTTCGGCCTCATCCTCACGAGACTGGCAGGGCTCGGCGACCTTCGGCAGATCGGCTCGGGCAATATCGGAGCGACCAATGTCCTGCGCGCCGGGAGCAAGTGGCTCGCCGCCCTTACGCTGATCCTCGACGCGGCCAAGGGCGCGGGCGCCGTGCTCCTTGCCGCCCATTGGGGAGAGAATGCAGCGATCCTCGCCGGACTTGGCGCCTTTCTCGGGCATCTCTTTCCGGTCTGGCTCGGCTTTCGCGGCGGCAAGGGGGTGGCGACCTATATCGGCGTTCTGCTCGGGCTCTATTGGCCTGCCGCGGCCGCGTTCTGCGTGATCTGGCTCGTGGTCGCCTTCGCCACGCGCTATTCCTCGCTCGCGGCGCTGGTGGCGAGCGGGGGAAGCGTCGGCGTTCTCGCAGCGACCGGCCAGTGGCGTCTCGCGGTGCTGTTCCTGCTGCTGACCGTCCTTCTCTATATCCGCCACGCCTCGAATATCGGGCGGCTGGCGAGAGGTGAGGAGGCGCGGATTGGCGAAACCAGGCCCTAAGGGCCCGCGCAAGGAGAGAAGCGCCGCACGACTGACCTCCCGTCAGCGCTTGAGCTGGCTCAGGCTGATCAGAAGCGAGAACGTGGGACCCGCCACCTTCCGCACCCTCGTCAATGAGTTCGGCGGCGCCGAAGCCGCCATCGAGGCGCTTCCCATGCTGTCAAGGCGCGGGGGACGAGCCCACGACATTCGCCTCTGCACCGAGGCCGAGCTTGCGGCAGCCGACAGCTTGGGAGCGAACCTCGTCGCCATCGGAGAGCCAGGCTACCCGCCGGCGTTGGCGCAAGTCGATACACCCCCGCCCCTCATCTACGCCAAGGGCAGGCTCGATCTCGCCGACATCCCCATCGTGGCCATCGTGGGCGCCCGCAACGGCTCCGCCGTGGGACAGAAATTCACGAGGGGCCTCGCGACCGAGCTGGGGATCGAGGGTTTCGTCATCGCCTCGGGCCTTGCCCGCGGCATCGATACGGCAGCTCATCTTGCGGCGCTCGAGCGGGGAACCATCGCCGTGCTCGCCGGCGGCATCGACATCGTCTACCCGCCCGAGAACGAGGAGCTGCAACGCGCCATCGGCGAGCGGGGCCTCCTCATCAGCGAGCGCTCCCCCGGCTTCTCGCCGCGCGGCAAGGATTTCCCACGCCGCAACCGCCTGATCTCGGGAATTTCGCTCGGCGTCGTCGTGGTCGAGGCCGCCGAGCGCTCGGGCTCGCTGATTACGGCGCGATTTGCGGGCGAGCAGGGCAGAGAAGTCTTTGCCGTGCCCGGCAGTCCGCTCGATCCGCGCTCGGCCGGCACCAACAATCTCCTGAAGCAAGGCGCATGCCTCGTGACCGGTGCCCGCGACATAATCGAGGCACTCGCGCCCATCTTGGGCCGCCCGCCTCAACCACCGTCCATCGAGCTTGCCGCCTCCGACGAGGATCGGACGCCCGAGCCCCTCCCCGACATCGGCCAGAGCGAACGCGCGCTGATCGTTGGCGCGCTTGGGCCGAGCCCCGTCGATATCGACGAGGTGATCCGCAGCACGGGCGTGGCGACGCGGAAGGTCCATATCGTGCTGCTCGAGCTCGACCTTGCGGGCAGGCTGCAGCGCCATGGGCAGCAGCTCGTCTCCCTGATCGAGGGCTGAAGGCAGGCTCCGTCAGCCGCGATTGGTCTTTTCGCTGTTAGCTTCTTCGAGGGCCACGTTGATCAGATAAGCAAGGAAGGGCATCTGGGCGCTATGAGCGACCAGCCTCAGCCCCTCGAGCGGGTCAGCTCCAGCCCCTCGCTGGATGGGCTTACACCGCCTGCTGGAGGCCGGGCGCCGGACCCTGCCATTCCATTCTGCCTTATTTCGCGCCCGTGGGTCTCCAGCTCCCCCTCCGAATCGCTGAATTCGACGGTGGTTGCCGCTCCAAAGACACAGCTAAGTTTAACAGCTCTAGGTTGTTTTAGTTAGTCTACACCCTTAGAAGTTGTCAATCGCGCTTGGCCGAATTTGACAGCGGCGGGTCAAGACACCATTTTCCGGGCGCATACCGAGGGGCCAGTCGGGCCCGCCGCCCTGAGCCTGACGCAATTTGCGCGGCTAGGAACGTCTCAATGAACATCGTCATCGTCGAATCGCCAGCCAAGGCCAAGACCGTCAATAAATATCTCGGGCCCGGATACCGTGTGCTCGCGTCTTATGGTCACGTGCGCGACCTGCCCTCAAAGAACGGCTCGGTCGTTCCCGACAACGACTTCGAGATGCATTGGGACATCGAGCCCAAAGCCGCCAAACGGCTGGACGAGATCGCCAAGGCCATGAAGGGCGCGACCAAGCTGATCCTTGCCACCGACCCCGACCGCGAGGGCGAGGCCATCTCCTGGCATGTCCTTCAGGTGCTCGACCGCAAGAAGGCCCTGGCGGGCATTCCGGTCGAGCGCGTGGTCTTCAACGCCGTCACCAAGGAATCCGTGCTCGAGGCCATGCGCCATCCGCGCGCGATCGACGGCCCCCTGGTCAACGCCTATCTCGCCCGCCGGGCGCTCGACTATCTCGTCGGCTTCACGCTGTCGCCGGTGCTGTGGCGAAAGCTGCCAGGCGCCCGTTCCGCCGGCCGGGTGCAGTCCGTGGCGCTCAGGCTCGTGTGCGACCGGGAGCTCGAGATCGAGCGATTCAAGACTCAGGAATATTGGTCGATCCTGGCCGAGCTTGCGACCGCCAAGGCCGAGACCTTCCAGGCCCGGCTCGCCTCGATCGGCGGCAAGAAGCTCGAGAAGTTCGACGTCGCCGATCAGGCCACCGCCGAGCGGCTCAAGGCAGCGCTCGAAGGCGGCCGCTTTGTCGTCGCCAGCATCGAAAGCAAGTCGCAGCGCCGCAACCCCGCCGCTCCCTTCACCACCTCGACCCTGCAACAGGAGGCCTCGCGCAAGTTCGGCTTCTCCCCCCGCCAGACCATGCAGCTTGCACAGCGACTCTATGAGGGCGTCGATCTCGGCGGCGAGAGCGAGGGACTGATCACCTATATGCGAACCGATGGCGTGCAGATCGTGCCGGAGGCCATCGCCGCCGCCCGCCGCATCGTCGCCAAGCTCTACGGCGACCGCTATGTCCCCCCCTCCCCGCGCCAATACGAGACCAAGGCCAAGAACGCGCAAGAAGCCCATGAGGCCATCAGGCCGACCGACTTCACCAAGGAGCCTGACCAGGTCGCCCGCTATCTCGAGGACGATGCCGCCAAGCTCTACAAGCTCATCTGGCAGCGCACGCTGGCAAGTCAGGCCCAAAGCGCCGACATCGAGCGCACCACCATCGATATCGACGTTGCCGGCAAGGACGGCGAACGCTACGGCGTGCGGGCGACGGGCTCGGTGATCCGCTTCGACGGCTTCCTCAAGATTTATGAGGAGGGCATCGACGACGCCGTCGGCGAGGACGGGGCGCGGCTTCCCGCGCTCGTCAAGGGCCAGGCGCTCGACCCCCGCAAGATCGAGGCGAAGCAGCACTTCACCGAGCCGCCGCCCCGCTATAGCGAGGCCACCCTCATCAAGAAGATGGAGGAGCTCGGCATCGGCCGGCCGTCCACCTATGCCACGACGCTCAACGTGCTGCGCGACCGCGAATATGTCCGCCTCGACAAGAAGCGGCTCGTGCCGGAGGACAAGGGGCGCCTGGTCACGGCCTTTCTCGAGAGCTTCTTCAAACGCTACGTCGAATACGACTTCACCGCCGACCTCGAGGAGAAGCTCGACCTCATCTCGGCGGACAAGCTCGAATGGAAGGACGTGCTGCGCGACTTCTGGCGCGACTTCATCGCCGCCGTGAACGACATCGGCGACGTCAGGATCACGCAGGTGCTGGATGCGCTGAACGACATGCTCGGGCCCCACATCTTCCCCGCGCCGAGCGAAGGGGGCGACCCGAGGCAGTGCCCATCCTGTGCGGCCGGACGCCTCAGCCTCAAGATCGGGAAGTTCGGCGCCTTTATCGGCTGCTCCAATTATCCGGAGTGCCGCTTTACCCGCCAGCTCGCCGACACCGGCGACAAGGCCTCAGCCGGCGCCGAAGCGAAATTGCTCGGCACCGATCCCGAGACCGGGCTCGACGTGACGCTCCGCACCGGCCGCTTCGGCCCTTACGTCCAGCTCGGCGAGGGCACCGGCAAGGAGAAGCCGAAGCGCGCCTCGATACCGAAAGGCACCGACCCTGAGGGCCTCGATCTTGACCGCGCGCTCGCGCTCCTGTCCCTTCCCCGCGAGGTCGGCCTGCATCCTGAGTCGGGGAAGCCGATCATGGCAGGCTTCGGCCGCTTCGGGCCCTATGTGCAGCATGACGGCAAATATGCGAGCCTCTCGAGCCCCGAGGAGGTCTTCGAGGTCGGGATCAATCGCGCCGTGAGCCTGCTTGCCGAGAAGGCTGCCTCTGCGGGCAACCGGCGCGGGCCGAGCGTGATCAAGGATCTCGGCGAGCATCCTGAGCTTGGCGGAAAGGTGCAGGTCTTGAGCGGCCGCTATGGTCCTTATGTGAAGCACGGCAAGGTCAACGCCACGCTGCCCAAGGATCGCGCGCCCGAGCAGGTCACCCTGCAAGAGGCCGTCGAGCTGGTTGCTGCCAGGAGCGCCAAAGGACCGGCCAAGAAACCCGTGAAGAAGACCGCACGCAAAGGCGGAAAGGGCAGCAAACAGGCCGTCGAGGAGACGGCGGGCTGAGCGGCGACGGTGGCAAAACCTAAGGGGGCCTCGCGCAACGCGACCGTGGGCAAATTACCCTCGAAGCAAGAGATTATCGACTTTCTCGCTAGCGCCAGCAAAGAGGCCGGCAAGCGGGAGATCACGCGCGCCTTCGGCGTCAAGGGCAGCGACCGGATCGCGCTGAAGGCGCTGTTGCGCGAAATGGCCGATGACGGGCTGATCGCGGGCTCGCGGCGCAAGCTGACGCGGCCTGGCGTCTTGCCGCCGGTGACCGTGATCGAGATCGTCAGTCGAGATAGGGACGGCGAGTTCATCGCCCGGCCCGCCGTCTGGGACGAGCAGCATGGGACCCCGCCCCGCATCCTCATGGCCGAAAGCAAGCGCGAGGCAGGCCCTGCCGCCGGCATCGGCGATCGCGTGCTGGCGCGGATCACCGCCCTTGGGGCCGACGCCGGCTACCCCTACCAGGCGCGAACGATCAAGCGCTTGGCGCGGGCGACGCGCAGCCTGCTCGGCATCTTCCGCGCGCTCCCGGGAGGCACTGGCGTCATCGATCCGGTCGACCGCAAGCAGCTGAAAGAGTGGCCCGTGCCGCGAGGGGGTACGGGCGAGGCGCAGGACGGCGAGCTCGTCCGCTTCGAGCTTGCCCGCTCCGGGCGGTTCGGCGTGGAGACCGCACGCATCACCGAGCGGCTCGGCAATCCTGCGGCGCAACAGGCGATCAGCCTCATCGCGATCCACGCCCACGGCATCCCCGATACCTTTCCGGAGGCCGTGCTCGCCGAGGCAGAGGCCGCCAAGGAGGCGGAACTCGGACGCCGGGAGGACCTCCGGCACCTCCCGCTCGTGACCATCGACCCGTCGGACGCCCGCGACCACGACGATGCCGTATGGGCGGAAACCGACCCCGATCCCAAGAATCGCGGGGGCTGGGTGGTGATCGTCGCCATCGCCGACGTCGCCTCCTATGTCCGCCCCGGAAGCGCGCTGGACAAGGAGGCGAAGAAGCGCGGCAACTCGGTCTATTTCCCCGACCGGGTCGTGCCGATGCTGCCGGAGCGCATCTCCAACGATCTCTGCTCGCTCAAAGAGGATGAGCCGAGGCCTTGCCTTGCGGTCCGCATGGTCTTCGACCAGGACGGGAGGAAGCGTGGCCATCGCTTCTTCCGCGCCTTGATGCGCTCTGCCGCGAGCCTCACCTACGAGCAGGCGCAAGCGGCAATAGACGGTCGCCTCGACGAGGTCACGGGGCCGCTGCTCGATCCCGTGCTCAGGCCTTTATGGGGCGCCTATGCGAGCCTCGTGCTGGCCCGCACCGAGCGCGGACCGCTCGACCTCGACCTGCCGGAACGGAAGATCCTGCTCGATGACAAGGGGTGCGTGCGGGGCGTCGTGAGCCCTCCCCGTCTCGACGCCCACCGCCTGATCGAGGAGTTCATGATCGCCGCCAATGTCGCGGCCGCCGAGACGCTGGAGGCGAAGCGTTCGCCGCTGATCTATCGCGTCCACGATTCCCCCTCGAAGGAGAAGCTCGCCTCGCTTGGCGAGTTCTTGGAAACGATCGGGCTCAAGCTGCCGAAGTCGGGCGTGCTCAAGCCCGCCCACTTCAACCGCATTCTTGCCGATACACGCGCGACGCCGACCGCCGACCTCGTGGGCGAGGTGATTTTACGAAGCCAAGCCCAGGCCCTCTATAGCGGGGACAATTTGGGTCACTTCGGGCTCAATCTGCGCCGCTACGCCCATTTCACCTCGCCCATCCGCCGCTATGCCGACCTCATCGTGCATCGCGCGCATATCAGGGCGCTTGGGTTTGGGCCTGACGGGTTGACCGACGCCGAGATGAGCGAGCTTGAAGAGACTGCGAGAGCCATCTCCGACACCGAGCGTCGCGCCATGGCGGCCGAGCGGGAGACGGCGGACCGCCTCATCGCCGCCTATCTTGCCGACCGTATCGGCGCCCGCTTCCAGGCGCGCGTCTCAGGCCTCGTGCGCACCGGCCTCTTCGTGCGACTGATCGAGACGGGGGCCGACGGGTTCGTCCCCGCCTCCTCGATCGGACACGAATATTTCTATCATGACGAGGTCCGGCAGGCGCTGGTCGGCGAGGGCACGGGCCTCGCCTATCGGCTTGGCGACCCGGTCGAGGTGCGCCTGGTCGAGGCGATCCCGACGGCAGGCGCGCTCCGCTTCGAGATGTTGAGCGAAGGGCGCTCGCTCGGTGCGCGACCAAAGGGCGCTCGCGCGCAAAGTGACAAGGGAAGGCCGCAAGGCTACAAGGGCAAGTCGCAGGGCGGAGCACGCGGCGGCTCCCGCAAGCGCCGCTAGAACCGGCGACACAAGGATCGTGTGATGCAAGACAGCGTTGTGCCTTCAGGCGTCTACCAGCATGAGGGCCGATCGACGGGCGACCGCCCGGTCCTCCGCTCGCTCCTCCGAGGCGCGGCGCACAAATGCCCCGCCTGCGGCAAGGGCGCCATGTTCAGGCGCTATCTCAAAGTGGCTGACACCTGTCCCAATTGCGGCGAGGCCCTGCATCATCATCGTGCCGACGACGCGCCGCCCTATTTCACCATCGTCATTGTCGGCCACATCGTGGTCGGCCTGGTGCTCGCCGTGGAGATGGCCTATCGGCCGCCGCTCTGGGTGCATGCGGCGCTCTGGCTGCCGCTCACCGTCATCCTCACGCTTCTTATCCTGCCCTCGGTCAAAGGGGCGCTCATCGCCCTGCAATGGGCGCTCCTCATGCACGGCTTCGATCCCGAGGCCAAAGAGGAGATGATGATGACGAGCTTCACCGCAACCTCGCCGGAAGCCGCCCCGAGCCGTCTTGACTTCCGGTCTTGAGCGAGTAGGGTTCGCGCGAAATTTGCTTTTAGCGTTATCGAGGACGACATGGCCAAGCCCGTCACCCAGAAGATCAAGCTCGTGAGCACCGCCGGCACGGGCTACTACTATGTGACCAAGAAGAACCCGCGCAATCTGACCGAGAAGCTCGTGTTCAAGAAATACGATCCGGTCGTGCGCAAGCACGTCGAATTCAAGGAATACAAGATCAAATAGTGGCTTGTCGGCTCCGCCGAAGCCCTGCCGGTCCGATGGCCGCTCCGCGGCCCCAGAGGGCTGTGGTCGTCTGAAATGGTGGCCGGCCGAAACGCGGCGCTAACGAGGAGGCCACTCAACCGCGGTCCGGCCGGCCGAACCCTACGGACCCAGGAGATGCGGCGGACCTGAGCTTTCCGCAGGGTTATCTCTTGCAACGAGCGAAGCGAGTTTTCAGAGGCGCGCCTGGAATTCGCGCAAAAGCCCCCTTACCCCATTGCCTCCCAAGTCGAATTCTGTCGGCCCAACTCAAACCACAAAACAGCCGACAAAGGGACGAAATCAAACTTATTCATGCGCTTAATACGATAAAATGCAAGCCATTGTAAAGCCTTAAGGTTAAGCCTTCAGGTCTCAGGTCAAGTCGTTATGGAGTTTTGGCGAAAGCGCTCCGCCTACGGATTTGGCCTAAGTGATTCGCGGACGGGCCCGTGCAGCCGCGCTCTGAGGGTCGCTTAAGCCGCGTCGGCCACGACCCTATTGCGGCCGTCGCGCTTGGCGCAGTAGAGCGCCTGATCGGCACGCTTCAATATGAGCTCGGGCGTATCGTCGGCGAACTCGAGCGCGGCAACACCGACGCTTGCCGTCACCTCCAGCGTTCCGATCCGCTCACCGGCGTAGAAGGGAGCCGCGGCGATGCATTGCCGCAGCCGCTCGCCGACGAGATAGGCCTTGGCGAGGTCGGTATCCGGCATGACCACCACGAATTCCTCGCCGCCGAGGCGGCAGGCGAGGTCGATGCCGCGAATGTTGCGGCGAACGCGGGAAGCGAACTCACGCAGCACCGAGTCGCCCGCGTCATGGCCATGGCTGTCGTTGACGGCCTTGAAATAATCGATGTCGAGCACGAGCACCGAGAGCGGCTTGCCGCGCTGCGAGGACTCCTCGAACAGCGTCTTCAAATGGCTCGTCATATAGCGGCGGTTGTGGAGTGCGGTCAGCGGATCGAGGATCGCCATCTCGACAGTCTCTTCGAGCCGCATCCGCAAATGGTCGGTGTAGCGTTTGCGCTTAACTTGCGTGCGCACCCGCGCCAGCAGCTCGTTGGCATCGACCGGACGGACGATATAGTCGTTGACCCCCATATCGAGGCCTCTGAGCAGCCTCGCGTCGTCGCCCGGCTCGATGATGATCATGATCGGCAGATGCCGGGTGCGGTCGAGCGAACGCACCTGCGAGCAGAGCCGGAGGCCGTCGGCGTGATCGAGGCTGAGGCTTACGATCAGGAGATCGAAATGGCCGTCGGAAAGCCGCAGCAAGGCACGGGCCGGATCGGCCTCGCGCTCCACATGATGCTCCGCCTTCAGCGCCTCGATGATGCGCTCGGCCGAGCGGTCGCGGTCCTCGACCAGGAGGATGCGGCCGCCGCGCCCGAGCTGATCGAGCCTGATGCCGAGGGTGGCGACAAAGCCCATCTGCTCCTCGGTCGTGGCGCGCATCAGCATCTCGTCGGTGAGCATCTTCAGCCGGGCGAGATTCTTCACCCGCGTGATGAGCGCGATGTCGTCGACCGGCTTGGTGAGGAAGTCGTCGGCGCCCGCCTCCAGCCCCTTCACCCGGTCAGAGGGCTGATCCAGCGCCGTGACCATGATCACCGGGATGTGCTGCGTGCGCGGCTCCGCTTTCAGCCTGCGACAGACCTCGAAGCCGTCCATCCCGGGCATCATCACGTCGAGCAGGACCACGTCGGCCCGCTCGCGCGCGCAGATATGCAGCGCCTCGGGGCCGCTGCGCGCGGTGCGCACCTCGAAATATTCGGCCGTGAGCCGCGCTTCGAGCAGCTTCACATTGGCATCGACATCGTCGACGACGAGAACGCGTGCGGTCATGGTCTCGCTACCGTGCCTCGCCGATGAACTGCTTGACCGTGTCGAGGAACATCGTCACCGAGATGGGCTTCGAGATATAGGCCTCGCAGCCGCCTTCGCGAATGCGCTCCTCGTCCCCCTTCATGGCGAAGGCGGTGACGGCGACCACCGGGATCTGCCGGAGCTGATCGTCCTCCTTCAGCCATTTGGTCACTTCCAGCCCCGACACTTCGGGGAGCTGGATGTCCATGAGGATGAGGTCGGGACGGTGCTCGCGGGCGAGCGCCAAGGCCTCCATGCCGTTCCGCGTCTGCAGCGTCTTGTAGCCATGCGCGTCGAGTAGGTCGTGGAAGAGCTTCATGTTCAGCTCGTTGTCCTCGACGATCAGAACGGTCTTCGTCATCGGTCTCGGCCCCGGCGATTCGGTCCGCGTATGATCGACGATCTCGCGGTAATGCGCCATGACACTCGGAGCAGGCCTGACCCTCCAGAACATAATGGCTCGCTCCCCTCCGCCTCGGATCGCCGATTTCACCGTAAACCTGTAACCAAACTCTTTAGAGATGAGGCAAAGCTCGCAGGAAACAGGAAGTTTCGGGCATGGCTAACGACCAAAGTGGGCCTTTAGCCGGGCGCGGCAGCAACCATGCCGGATACCGATTTTACGGTTGCTGGAGAGCCAGTTAGTTACAGGGGAGCGCTAGGGAGCCCGGATAGCTTACCCGCCGGCAGGTGCTAGTGACACTCTGTCGCTTTTAGATATTCGAGCGCGGTCAGCGTGCCGTGGATCGAGAAGTCGCCATAATCGATGAGAAGCTCGCGGCTTACCCCGTTCTCATATAGGCGAAAATCGATCTGGTAGCTCGGCGTCAGGTCGCCGCCCTTGGGCTCGAAATAGCCGATCGACACGGGCCATGAGGCAAGCTCTCCGAGCCCCTTGTCCTTGGCGGCAGGTTCGAGCTTGCCTGCGTCCGCGCCCGGCTGGACCTTGGTTCCGATGAAGGCGGTCGTATCGTAGACCTTCCGCCCCTTCTCCGAGCCGTCGTAGATCTTCGCCTGAAACAGGGACTGCCCCGCCCGGGCGGCGTCGATCAGGGCCAGGCTGTGCTGGGTCGGAAACAGCACCTGCCCGGAAAGGTCGATCTCGGCAAGAGAGGGCTGGCTGAGCTTGACCTTCACCGCTGCATTAGGGGCCTCGCGCACCGCCCGCCCCATGGTCACGTCGCCGAGCTTGTCGTTCAGATATTGCGCCGACTGGAAGCGGAATTTCTGGCCGTCACCCTGCTCCCAGGTCGACGAGCGAAGGTCGGTCAGGTTGGTCTGCCCTTGCGAATCGGTCATTTGCGTGACCATGCGCATATTGAGCGAGTAGCCATCGCATTCGGAGCCGGTGAACTCGAACACCATGCGGCCATCGATGCCGGTGATGCCGGAGGCGGAGCGGGCGTCGTCGAGCGTCATCTCGTAGATGGCGCGGTGCGCCACGAGCTTGTTCGGCTCTTTCGCTGCGAGCGCCTGAGCATGGCCGGCCGGCACGCCGCCAAAGAGCGGAGTCGCCATGAGCACAAGCATCAGCCGTCTGCCCCAACCGATCATGTCAGCCTCACTTCTTTCAAGTCACTCACGCCCGGCCAAGTGGCCAGAGGCCAAGCAATTTTTCGCACCAACAAGCGGGCCGGACAAGGGCCCCCTCCCCCGCGCTTGCAGGAAGGCCGGATTTGCTAAATGGTCGAGGGCTCAAAGCCAGGGCTTTCGCTTGGGAGGATTGGTAGCATGGCAGGAGAGTTCGAAGCACGGCTAAAGGCTCTCGACCTCGTCCTCCCCGAGGTGCCTTCGCCCGTTGCCGATTACGTGTCCTATCTCCACCTCGACAACCAGCTCTACGTGGCAGGACAACTCCCCTTCAAGGCGGGACGCATCGCGGTCGCCGGCACGCTCGGCGCAGACCTCGACCTCGACCAGGGCCAGGACGCGGCCCGACTCTGTGCTCTCAACATTCTGGCCCAGGCGAAAGCGGCCCTGGGAGACCTTGACCGCATCGTCCAATGCCTTCGCCTGAACGGCTACGTGAACGCCGTGTCCGGCTTCACGGACCATCCCAAAGTCATCAACAGTGCCTCCGAGCTGATCGTCAAGGTGCTCGGGCAAAAGGGGCGCCACACGCGCATCGCCGTGGGATGCTCGAGCCTGCCCTTGAACGCCGCCGTCGAGATCGACGCCATCTTCGCGATCGATTAGTCCCATGACCGAGCGCCCCACATGGCCGAGCTCTATTGGTTGAAGCGGCCGATCGCCCATCGGGGCTTGCACGATCCGTCCAAGGGCATCGTCGAGAACAGCGCCTCCTCGGTCAGGGCCGCCATGGGGGCGGGATTTGCCATTGAGGTCGACCTGCGATGCGCTGCCGGCCACATGCCGGTCGTGTTCCACGACGCCACCCTCGACCGGCTCACCCTGGAGACGGGGCCGGTCGCCACCCGTGACGTCGAGGAGCTCACCAGCATCCCCTTGCGCAACAGCTCCGACCGCATCCTGTCGCTTCCGGGCCTGCTCGCACTCGTCAATGGACGCGTGCCGCTCGTGATCGAGGTCAAGAGCACCTGGACAAGCGAGCACAAATACGAGGCCAATATCGCCATGCTGCTCGCGTCCTATCCAGGACCGGTCGCGGTGATGTCGTTCGACCCCTATTCGGTAGCGGCGTTTCGCGAGATCGCGCCGGCCCTTCCCCGCGGGCTCATTGCCGAGCGGTTCGACGACCCGCGCTATTGGTCGCAGCTCACAATGTCTGAGCGCTTCGCCATGCGGAACCTGCTCACCTCCACCTTCGCACGGCCCCATTTCATCGCTTACGATATCAAGGCGCTGCCGGCATTGGCCCCGGCCGTGGCGCAGCTCCTGTTCGGGCTGCCGCTCCTCACCTGGACGGTGCGCACCAAGGAAGAACGGGACCGCGCCTTGCGCTACGCCGACGCCATGATCTTCGAAGGGATCGTGCCTTAGACTATGGGCGATATCGAGAGGCCACCGACGGAGGAGGAGCCCGCAAGCGCTAGCGAGCCTGTCGTGGTGCGCATCGCCTCGGCCATCACCGATGTGCCGGCCGCCGCATGGGACGCCTGTGCTCTGGGCGCCGAGCCCCTGCCCGTCTCCGGACGTCCCTCTAACCCTTTCATCTCACATGCATTTTTGAAGGCTCTGGAAGAGAGCGGGTCGGCCACGCGGAAGACCGGCTGGCTCCCGCAGCATCTTCTCCTCGAGGACGGCGACGGCACGCTCATGGGCTGCATGCCCTGCTATCTGAAATCGCACAGCCAAGGCGAATATGTCTTCGACCATGGCTGGGCCGACGCCTATATGCGCGCCGGCGGCAGCTACTATCCGAAGCTCCAGGCCTCGGTCCCCTTCACCCCCGTTACCGGCAAGCGCCTGCTGGTACGGCCGGGCGCGGACAAAGCCGAGCGCGAGGCCATCCTGCTTCAGGCCGGGACCACGCTCGCCGCCGAACTTGGCGTCTCCTCGCTCCATGTCACCTTCCTCACGCGCGACGAATGGACGCTTGCGGGCGAGCAGGGCTTCCTCAAGCGCACCGACCAGCAGTTCCATTGGCAGAACGAAGGCTATCGAAGCTTCGAGGATTTCCTAGGGAGCCTCAACGCGCGCAAGCGGAAGGCGATCCGCAAAGAACGCCGCGAAGCGCTCGGCAACGGCATCGCGATCGAATGGGTGACGGGGAGCGACCTCACCGAGGCGCATTGGGACGCCTTCTTCGCCTTCTATATGGACACCGGCTCGCGCAAATGGGGCTCGCCCTATCTCACGCGGGAATGTTTCAGCCTGCTCGGCGAGACCATGGCCGATCAGATCCTGCTCGTGCTCGCCAAGCAGTCGGGGCGCTATATTGCCGGCGCGCTCAACTTCATCGGCGCCGGCACGCTTTACGGCCGCTATTGGGGCGGGATCGAGGAGCGCCCCTACCTTCATTTCGAGGTCTGCTACTACCAGGCCATCGACTTCGCCATTGCCCATGGGCTGGCCCGGGTCGAAGCGGGCGCGCAAGGGGCACACAAGCTCGCCCGCGGCTATCTGCCGGCCGAGACCTATAGCGCGCACTACATTGCCGATCCCGGCCTGCGCCGCGCCGTCGCCGATTACCTCAAGCGCGAGCGCCTGGCGGTGGCGCGGGAGATCGCCCTCCTCACCGAGGAGTCCCCCTATCGCTGCGGTGCGGACTAGAGCTGCGCTGCGCGGCTATCCTTCGAGCGCGAAGGATATCTTCCCATTGATGCGGTATTTCTTGATCTTCCCGTTCTCGACCGTGGCTTCAAAGTTCTCGATCCAGATCGAACGGACGTTGCGCACCGTATCGTTCGCCCGCTTTACCGCCGTCTGCGTGGCATCTTCCCAACTCTTGTCGGACTCGGCCAAAACTTCGATCACTTTCAGCATTGACATCGGACTCTCCTCGGTAGAGTGCGTCAGGACTGCACGCGCAGGGACATCTCCCAGCTAACCGACGATGCCGGTTTTGGCCTTGATGCTGATCAATGGACTGGATGGGAGCCGTGGACTATGGCGCGCAAAGCCTGATTCTCTGGTTGACCTTGCGGCCCTAGCGAATCGAAATGATTCAGGAAAACGAGAGCGAGGGGCGCGTGATGGCCTACGATCAGAACAATGTCTTCGCCAAGGTGCTGCGGGGCGAGATCCCCTGCCACAAGATCTACGAGGACGAGGACACGCTCGCCTTCCTCGACATTATGCCGCGCACAGAGGGCCACGCCCTCGTCATCACCAAGGAAAAGGCGCACGACCTGTTCGATGTCTCGCCGAAGGCGCTCGCCAAGCTGATGGCGGTGGTGCAGAAGCTCGCGCCGGTCATTCAGGAGGCCACGGGCGCCGAGGGCGTCCTGATCCAGCAGTTCAATGGCGCCGCCGCCGGCCAGACGGTGTTCCACCTCCACGTCCACATCATCCCGCGCAAAGAGGGCGAGGTGCTGAAGCCCCACGCCGGCCAAATGGGCGACCAGGCTAAGCTCGCCGCGATGGCAGAGAAGATAAGAAAGAGACTTGGAACTGGCTGAGCCGCTCGCTCTCCCCTCTCCCCTGTGGGGAAGGTGAATTGGCGGCGAACCCGTGAAGGCTACTTAGACCCCCCGAGCGGCACCTTCGGTACCGGGCTGGCGCCGACGCTGCGCTGACGGGCGCCCCGCGGCCTGCGCGGAGAGCGCTTGGCCCTTGGCTTCGCCGTTCCGGTCTTCGCCGCAGCTTTCACGCCGCCGCCGTCTCCAGAGTCATCGCCCTCGGGCTCGGTATCCTCAGGATCGCGCGGACGGACCGGCGTGTCAGGCTTCAGATATTCGAAGCCGAGCACCTTCTCGCCCGCCTTCTCCTCGACCAGCACGCGCACGATGCCGCCCTCTCTCAGCGCACCGAACAGGATCTCCTCGGCGAGCGGCTTCTTGATGTGCTCCTGGATGACGCGCGCCAGGGGCCGGGCGCCGAACTTGTCGTCATAGCCCCGCTCGGCGAGCCACGTCGTTGCCTCCGGCGTCAGCTCGATGGTGATGTTGCGGTCGCTGAGCTGCGCCTCGAGCTGGAACACGAATTTCTCCACCACCTTGGAGATGATCTCGGGCGTGAGGCTGGCGAACGGGATGACCGCATCGAGCCGGTTGCGGAACTCAGGGCTGAACAGCCGGTTGATCGCCTCCTCGTCGTCGCCTTCGCGCTTCGAGCGATTGAAGCCGATGGCCGCCTTTGCCATGTCGGAGGCGCCGGCATTGGTGGTCATGATCAGAATCACGTTCTGGAAGTCGACCCGCTTGCCGTTATGGTCAGTGAGCTTGCCGTGATCCATGACCTGCAACAGGATGTTGAACAGGTCGGGATGCGCCTTCTCGATCTCGTCGAGCAGCAGCACCGAGTGCGGATGCTGGTCGATGCCGTCGGTCAAGAGGCCGCCCTGGTCGAAGCCGACATAGCCCGGTGGCGCCCCGATCAGCCGCGAGACGGTGTGCCGTTCCATATATTCGCTCATGTCGAAGCGGAGCAGCTCGACCCCGAGCAGCAGCGCAAGCTGCTTCGCGACCTCGGTCTTGCCGACGCCGGTGGGGCCCGAGAACATGTAAGAGCCGATCGGTTTGCCAGGCTCGCGCAAGCCCGCCCGGGACAGCTTGATCGCGGCGGCAAGCGCCTCAATGGCCTTGTCCTGGCCGAACACCACGCGCTTCAGATCCTGGTCGATGGCGCGCAAGACCTCGGCATCGGACTTCGACACCGTCTTCGGCGGGATGCGCGCCATGGTGGCGATGGCGGACTCCACCTCCTTGACGCCGATGGTCTTCCGCCGCAGCCGCTCGGGCAAGAGCATCTGCGAGGCGCCGGTCTCGTCGATCACGTCGATCGCCTTGTCGGGCAGCTTCCGGTCGTGGATGTATTTCGCCGACAGCTCGACCGCCGATTTGATCGCCTGGCTCGTGTAACGGACGCGGTGGAAATCCTCGAAATAAGGTTTCAGGCCTTTGAGGATCTCGATCGCGTCGGGCACGGATGGCTCGTTCACGTCGATCTTCTGGAACCGGCGCACAAGCGCCCGGTCCTTCTCGAAGTGCTGGCGGTATTCCTTATAGGTGGTCGAGCCGATGCAGCGGAGCGTGCCTGACTGGAGCGCGGGCTTCAGCAGGTTGGAGGCGTCCATGGCTCCGCCCGAGGTGGCGCCCGCCCCGATCACCGTGTGGATCTCGTCGATGAACATGATGGCGCCGGGATAGGCCTCGATCTCGCGCATCACGGCTTTCAGCCGCTCCTCGAAATCGCCGCGATAGCGGGTGCCGGCCAACAGCGCCCCCATGTCGAGCTGGAAGATGGTCGAATCGGCGAGAACGTCCGGCACGTCGCCCATGACGATGCGGCGCGCCAGCCCTTCGGCGATGGCCGTCTTGCCGACGCCGGGATCGCCCACGAACAGGGGGTTGTTCTTCTGGCGGCGGCACAGCACCTGGATGGTGCGTTGAATCTCGGGTCCGCGGCCGATCAGAGGATCGATGCAGCCGGCGCGAGCCTTCTGATTGAGGTTGATGCAGTAGATCTCGAGCGCATCGGCGCCGCGCTTCTTCTCGTCGCCACCCTCGACCGTGGCTGCATCCTCTTCGACGCCGCGCACGGCGCGCGGCTCCGACATGCCGGCCCGCTTGGCGATGCCGTGGCTGATATAGTTGACCGCATCGAAGCGGGTCATGTGCTGCTCTTGCAGGAAGAAGGCGGCATGGCTCTCCCGCTCGGCGAAGATG
>JBGQMX010000054.1:0-19846 GCA_041500805.1 Methyloceanibacter sp. | reverse complement strand
CGCCGCTTGCCAACTTTCGCAACGACATCTATGGCGGCAGCCTCGAGAACCGCATGCGGCTCCCTTTGCGTGTGGCCGAGGCGGTGCGCACGCGCGTGCCCCATGGACTTCCCGTCTTCGTGCGCATCTCCGCCACCGATTGGGTCGATGGCGGCTGGGACATCGAGCAGTCGGTGGCGCTCTGCAAACGCCTCAAGGAGTTGAATATCGATCTCATCGACGTGTCGTCAGGGGCCATGGTGCCGACGGCCCACATTCCCGCGACCAAAGGCTTCCAAGTTCCCTTCGCCCGCCGCATCCGCGAGGAGGCGAAGATCAGGACCGCCGCCGTGGGCATGATCACCGAGATTGACCAAGCCGACCAGATCGTCACCGAGGGCCATGCCGATCTCGTCATGATCGGCCGCGAGCTGTTGCGGACGCCGTATTGGGCGCTCGCGGCGGAGGCAGCGCTCGGAGCGGAGCCGTGCTGGCCCATTCAATATGGCTATGCGGTGACACCCCGCGCCAAATGAGCGGGACTCGAGCCTGCAAGGTCTCTGCTGTCTTCCAGCAAGGGAGGCTCAGGGCAAGGTGCGCTCGGACAACATCGGGCAACCCAACATCTTCTCCAGCGCCTCGATCAGGTCCTGCCTCGACTTGGCGTTGATATAGAGGCCGCCATTCTCCTCGGCGAGACACTCGGCATCCATGATGCTTTGCTCGCCCGTCCACGAGACCTCGTTCGTGCCAAAGCCGATGATGTGGACGGTGAGCTGCATCGCCTCCGCATGCAACTCCTTGCCGAGGTCGCAGGGGGAGCCCCCGCAAGTCTCTTCACCGTCGGTGACCAAGACGATGACCCCAGGCTTCTCGCGATAGTCGAGAACCTCCGCCGCCTGGGCCACGGCCGTTGTCAGCGGCGTCTTGCCCCCCGGCACCAAAGCATTCACCTCGCGCATGATGATGTCGGCGGCGTTCGGCGTCGGCTTGAGATTGAGCTGGACGTTGCACTGCTGGTAGGGCCCCGGACCATAGGTGATGAGCCCCACGCGACGCAGGCGGGTGACGGTCGGCAGCACCGCGGCGAGCGCGGCGCGCACCTCATCAATACGCGGGATGGTGGTCGCGATACCTTGGCCCAGATTGCCGGCCATCGAGCCCGACGCGTCGAACACGATCATGGCGTCCTCGGTGCAGGGCTTGCTCTTCTCCTCGTCCGCGGCGCCCGCCTCCGTCATGCAAGCGAGCAGCACAGTGAGCGCGATCGCGGCGAGGCGAATGGCGGGGAAGGATGACACTATGCTATGTCTCCACGGGCCTAAGAGACTCTAGCTCAAAACACGGCGTGCATTTGGGTTCCTCGGCGTCGCAGGAGGATTAGGAAAAAACTGGGTGAGTACAGGTCGAGCCGGCGCCACACTAATCCGCGTGTCTACCCTTCTCTAAGACGATCCGTCGAGGTCTATTGGAAGGCCGTTCCGGCTATACGGAGAGAGCCATGGCAAGCAATGGTTCGATCCGCGCCTCCCTCGTCATGGCCTGACGCGCCGAAAAGGGCTTGAGGCCTGCCGATGGCGCGCAAACGTCAGGTGAGGACGACGAAGGCGAGCACGGTGATCGATCCTCGCCGCGGCGACATCGAGGATGACGCGTCCAGCACCAAGCGCCGCTCGATGCTGTCGCTCGCCGGCAGCCTGCTTGTCGAGATCAGCCTTCCAAAACTCATCGTGGCCTGGGCGCTGCTGCTCGTCCTTCCGGGACTTCTGCTCGGGCTTGCCCCGATCGTCGTGACCTCCTGGCTCAGCACGGTCTCCGACAAGATCACGTCTCTCGTCATCGGCCTCTGGTCCGTGCTGCTCTTCGTCGGGGTCATCGCTCTTGGCTGGTTCGGTTGGCGTGCCGTGTTGCGCATGGCCGAGAAGAGCTTTTGGTCTCTGAACTCGATCGTGGTTGAGCCCAGCTACGCCGCTTTTCGCGAGGGGCTCCGCCACCTGGCCGAGAGGCTGTTCGCCAAGACGGCGAGCAACGCGACCCGCGCCAAACTGCGCGCCGCCTCGGCAGCCGTGGCCGGCATCCTGGTCTCTTGTCTCGCCCTGCTCGTGCTCCTCCTCGTCTGGCCGAACGCCTATCTGTTCGGCAATATCGCTGAAATAGACTCCTGGAGAGAGCTCGCTGTCGTGGCGCTGGCCAACAGCGTCGCGGTGGTCACCGCCTATCTCGCCATCGCTGCGCTGATCTGGGGCTTCGCCGATGCCACCATGGCCCAGCCCCGCGACCTCAAGGAGTTTTCACCGCCGCCGCCCAAAGGGCGCACATGGCGCATCGCCCATTTGTCTGACATCCATATCGTGGGCGAGCGCTACGGGTTTCGCATCGAGAGCGGCAGATCGGGACCGCGCGGCAACGACCGGCTGAGGCGCTTGCTCGCGCAGCTGGAGCAGCTTGACGCCAAGGAGCCGCTCGACACCATTCTCATCACCGGGGACATGACTGATGCCGGCATCTCCGCTGAGTGGGCCGAGCTGCTCGACGCGCTTGCCGCTCATCCGCGCCTTGCCGAACGCGTTCTGATGCTGCCCGGCAATCACGACCTCAACATCGTCGATCGCGCCAATCCGGCCCGCATGGACTTGCCCACCAGCCCGAACCGGCGCTTGCGCCAGATGAGAGCCTTGTCCGCCATGAACGCGGTCCAGGGCCGGCGCGTCAGAGTCATCGACCTCAGAAGTGGCAGTCTGGGGAAGACCCTCGAAGAGGCCTTGGAACCGCATCGCGCCGAGATGGCGCGCTTCGCCGACGTCGCCAGGCCGCTTCTCTCCAAGACGATCCCGGAAATCTGGTCGGGGGCCTTTCCCATGGTCCTTCCGCCCGATCCGGACGACGGCCTCGGCATCATCCTGTTGAACTCGAATGCCGATACCCATTTTTCCTTCACCAATGCGCTGGGCATGGTCTCGGCCGAGCAGATGCGGGGAATCGAGATCGCCCGCGCCGAGTACCCCAAAGCCTGCTGGGTGGTCGCCCTGCACCACCATGTCGTCGAGTATCCCTGGGCGGCGAAGGCACTCTCCGAGCGCATCGGCACGGCCCTCATCAACGGCAACTGGTTCATTCGCCGCATGCAGCCCTTGTCCGGGCGAGCGATCCTGATGCACGGACACCGCCACATCGACTGGATCGGCGAGTGTGCGGGACTTCCCATCGTGTCGGCGCCGTCTCCGGTGATGGAAGTCACCGACGAGCTAGACACTCACTTCTATATTCATACTCTGGCGATCGGCGGCGATGGGCAACTCAGGCTGCTCGCTCCGGAGCGCATGACCGTGGCCGGCGAGCCCAACACTTAGGGTCGCGCCCGTTTCGGCGGCTTCCAGCGCAAAGCTTTAAGCGCCTCACCAAAAGCCGGTGGCAGAGCCGGGTTGGTTGACCTATTTAAGGGCGGTCGGTAGCAGCTTTCGCCCGATCGGCGCTTGCAGCGGAGCAACCCTTGCTGAGACCTGTCGTTCGCGTTTCCCGTTCCATTTGGCGCAGCTCCGGCAGCGTCGAGGGCAAGCGCGCGATTCCTGAGGAGACGGCAGTCGCCTTCACCTTCAACACCGCCTCCTACGCAGTGATGATGGCGACGCCTCAGGACCTCGAGGACTTTGCCATCGGCTTCAGCCTGACCGAGGGCGTGATCTCCTCCATCGAGGCGATCGACAGCATCGACATCGTCGAGGGCGAGTTCGGCGTGGAGCTGCGCATCTGGCTGAAGGCGCGCGAGGCGACCGAGTTCTTGGGCCGGCGCAGAAAGATGGCGGGCCCCGCGGGATGCGGGCTGTGCGGCATCGAGAGCCTCGCCGAGGCGATGCGGCCCCCGCCCCATGTCGGCGACGGTCCCGTGTTCACGCCGGATCAGATCATGACGGCGGTCGACTCGCTCTTCCCGTTGCAGGTCCTCAATCGCGAGACGCTTGCGGTGCATGCCGCTGGCTTCTGGACCCCTGAGCGCGGCCTCGTCGCCGTCAGGGAGGATGTCGGCCGCCACAACGCTCTCGACAAGCTCGCCGGCGCGCTTGCCCGTGAAGGCGCAACCGCGCGGCAGGGCCTCGTGGTGTTGACGAGCCGCGTCTCGGTCGAGATGGTGCAGAAATCGGCTGCCATTGGCGCCCCCGTCATCGTCGCCGTGTCGGCGCCGACGGCATTGGCGGTGCGCATGGCCGAGGCCTGCGGCATGACGCTCGTCGCCATCGCCCGGAAAGACGGGTTCGAGGTCTTCACCCATCCACAGCGCGTGAGGGGGAAGCTCGCGAGCCACGTCGCCTAGAGCATGATCTGCGAAATGTGGGAACCGGTTTTCCGAAAAGGATCATGCTCCAACAAGCAGCGTGTCACGAGGCCTTTAGCAGGGCGTCGGCCGCGGCGAGATCCTCGGGTCGATTGATATTGAAGAAGGGGTCGATCGCCTTTCCGCCGATCACCACCTGCGGGAAGAGCACTTCTCTCGCCCCGTGCTGCTCCACAAAGGCCGAGACTTTGCGCGCGCCCTGTTCAAGCGACGCCTCGATCTCGCCGGCAATCGCGATGGGCCACAGCCCGAACACGGGATGCACGCCGTCCTCGGATCGCGCGACGCAAATTTCATGGCCGTCCTTCAGCGCTGCCAGGAAGCGCTGCACGAGATCGGTGGGAAAGAACGGCGTGTCGGCGGCCACCGTGACGACGTAACGAGCGCCAGGAACATGCGCCTTCGCCCATTCAAGTCCCGCATGCACGCCGGCAAGAGGCCCGGCATGACCTGACATGCTGTCGGCAACCACCGGAAGCCCGAAGCTCGCAAAGCGCGATGGCTCGCCATTGGCATTGATGACGAGGTCGCCCGCCTGCGGCCTCAGACGCTCGATGACGTGGCCGATAAGCGGCTTGCCGGCGAGCGGCTTAAAGCATTTGTCGCCGCCGCCCATGCGGCTCGATTTGCCCCCTGCAAGAACGACACCGGCGACGCGCTGCGACAATTCCATCGCCGAACACTAAGCAGGATCCGGAAAACTGGGAACCCCCGTGTTCCCCGGTCGATTGGTAACCGATCGCTTTGCGTTGCTGCCCGTTGCCACCTTGAACCGTGCTTGCGCAGGGCGTAGGTCACGGGAACTGAGCTTGTGCGGTTGAGCTTCGCGTGCGGGAAGAGGCAGATGATAGCTCCTGCCGAAGACAAAGACGGTGCTCGATCTGACGCGCGACCTCGACACCGATCCAAAGGAACGAGCCCTATGAAAATCGACGAAGTCAAAGCCCGCGCCTTCGCCATGCCGCTCACGAGCCCGGCTTTCCCGCCGGGGCCCTATCGCTTCGTCGATCGCGAATATCTCATCATCACCTACCGGACCGATGCCGCAGCACTGGAGAGGGTGGTGCCGGAGCCCCTCACCTTCGACGAGCCGCTCGTCAAATACGAGTTCATCCGCATGCCGGACTCGACGGGCTTCGGCAACTACACGGAATCCGGCCAGGTCA
This sequence comes from Methyloceanibacter sp., assembly GCA_041500805.1. Taxonomy (GTDB): domain Bacteria; phylum Pseudomonadota; class Alphaproteobacteria; order Rhizobiales; family Methyloligellaceae; genus Methyloceanibacter. Next base: position 14,371 of record JBGQMX010000054.1, on the reverse strand, counting down.
TTCCCGTGAAGTTCAAGGGCCAGGAGGGCAGCTACAGCCACTCCATGTATCTCAATGACGGCCCGCCCATCTATGGCGGCCGGGAGCTGTGGGGCTTCCCCAAGAAATACGCCCAGCCCTCCTTAACCGTCGACAAGGACACGCTGATCGGAACGCTCGATTACGGCCCTGTGCGCATCGCGACCGGGACTATGGGCTTCAAGCACAAGGCGCTCGACCTCGAGGCCGTTCACGCCAGTCTCATAAAGCCGAATTATCTTCTGAAGATCATTCCACATGTCGACGGAAGCCCGCGCATCTTGGAGATCGTCGATTACCGGCTCGAGGACATCATCATGAAAGGCGCCTGGTCGGGGCCGGCGACGCTCGACTTGAGCCCGCATGCGCTGGCACCCGTGGCCGCGCTCCCGGTGCGCGAGATCGTCTCGGCGACGCATATCGTTGCCGACCTCACGCTCGGGCTCGGCACGGTGGTCTACGATTATCTCAAGTCGTAAGGAGTGCCCCCATGAAGCTCGACGGCAAGGTTGCCCTCATCACCGGAGCCGCTAGCGGCATCGGCCATGCCATCGCCAAGCGCTACCTCGAAGCGGGGGGGCGCGTGGCCATCGCCGACTTGAATGTCGATGGCGCGGCCAAGGCGGCGAAGGAGCTGGCCGGCCCGAAATCAGCCATCGGCGTCGGCATGGACGTCTCCAAGGAAGACGAGGTGAATGCCGGCGTCGAGCAGACGGTCAAGACCTTCGGCCGCATCGACATCCTCGTGTCCAATGCCGGCATCCAGATCGTGCACCCCATCGAGGACTTCCCCTTCGCCGATTGGAAGAAGATGCTCGCCATCCATCTCGACGGCGCGTTCCTGACCACCAAGGCCTGCGTCAAGCACATGTACCAGCAGAACGGCGGCGCCCTCCTCTATATGGGATCGGTGCACAGCCACGAGGCTTCGCCCTTGAAGGCGGCCTATGTGGCGGCGAAGCACGGCCTCCTCGGCCTCGCGCGAGTGATGGCGAAAGAAGGCGCGAAGCACAATGTCCGCGCCAATGTCATCTGTCCCGGCTTCGTGCTGACGCCGCTGGTCGAGAAGCAGATCCCCGAGCAGGCTAAGGAGCTCGGCATCAGCGAGGAGCGGGTGGTCAAAGAGGTCCTGCTGGCCGAGACTGTGGACAAGGAATTCACCACGGTCGACGACGTTGCCGAAGTCGCCCTATTCCTTGCCGCCTTCAAGACCAATGCTCTGACCGGCCAGTCCATCTGCGTTAGCCATGGCTGGCATATGAGTTAAGGCTGGCCGGCGGCCTTCACTGGCCCTGCACCCGCTTCACGGCGGCAAGCGGGCTGCGGCCAATGGCCTCGCCCCGGCCGGCGCAGCAACTTTCAGCAAGCCGCAGCAGTTCCTATCAAGTCCGCCTTCCCGGCGCTCCCTAGGTGACGATCATCGGCGCCAAACAGAGCGCGTGTCTGCGCGCGGGTGAGGCGCCTTGCAATCGAATCGAAAGGTGATCGTCATGAAAAAACTCGCTCTACATAAGGTTGTGGTTCTTGCCGCAGCGCTCGCCGTCGGCGGCGCGTGTATCGCCGGTGGCGCACTCGCTCACAGCGGTGGTGGCGGCGGGGGCGGCGGTGGCCATGGCGGCGGCATGGGCGGCGGCGGTGGCCATGGTGGCGGCATGGGAGGTGGCGGCGGCGGTCATTTCGCCGGCATGGGCGGTGGCGGCATGGGCGGCGGTGGCCGAGGTCATTTCGCCGGCATGAGCGGCGCCCATTTCGGCGGTGGCGGCATGGGCGGTGGCCGCTTCACCGGTGGGAACTTCCACGGCGGCCACTTCGCCGGCGGAGATTTCCATGGCGGCCGGGATTTCCACGGCGGCCACGTCGCCGGCAACTTCCATAACGGCCACGGCCGCCGCTTCATCTACGCCCCCTTCTACGGCGGCTATTACGGTGATTACGGCTACAACGATTATGGCTATTACGGCTCAGACTGCTGGCGCACTCAGCGCGTCATTACCAATGGCGGCTCGTACCGGCGTCGCGTCTGGGTGTGCGACTGACGGGATGATGCTCCGCCGCGAGAACGTCGCGGGGGCATTTCTGCCGGGCCTTCAAGCCGTCCTTCGGCCTGCCGCCGCACCGCTATCGCACGAGCCGGCGCATCGAGCGTGCCAAGGCGCTGCTGGAGAAGCCCGCTTTCTCGGTGACCGATATCGGATTGACGGTCGGCTTCAGCGAGACGAGCTCATTCACGGCGGCCTTCCGCAAGGTCACGGGCCTGACGCCGACCGCCTATCACCGGAGCCTCGTCTAGCGAAAGCCCCAAGACGGAAGTCATCGGGATCGCTTGGGCTTTTTCGGCTTGCTCCTCGTTTTCTTCTCCTCGAAGCGAAGATCCTGGCCTTCCCCGCAATCGTTTTGATGGACGACGATATTGACAGGGTCCACGAAGGCATTGAGGCCTTGCGAGGGCGCGGCCTCTGGCGTGATCTGCCGGTTGTTGCAGATCGCCGAGGACAGCACCTCGGGAGCGTCTTTGACAACGATGGGCCGGTTGCCCTTGAACACGTTGTGGTTCAGCTCGACCTTGGCGACCGCGCCCCTTTTCCCGGCAATCAGAATCCCGGGGCCTTCATTGTCGAGAAATTGCGAGCCCTCGATGCGCACGTCGCTGACCTTCTGGTCGGCGCCGTCCGGCTCGAAATCGATGCCGGCGCCCGGGCGGGTCCCCCGCGTATTCCTGAAGACCGAGTGCGTCACCACGAGGCCCTCGGCATCGATGATGGATAGTCCTTGACGGCGGTTGTTGTCGGCAACGACGGAGCAAAGCTTCACATCCGTGGCGCCTTGGATGTAAAAGCCGTCGCCCCACATCTTTTTGGCGGTCACCCCGCTGATGGTGATGTGGCTCGCATCGCGACCGATATGTATCCCGAAGCCCCACGCGCCCGACTTGCCCTTGTGCTCTTGGCGGTCGCCCTCGAGCGTGCCCCCGGTCACCGTGACGTTGGACGCGGCCGAAATCGTGAGGATGGAATATTTGCCGGAGTCGTTCGGTATCGCCTTGAGCGTGGCATCCTTCGACAGGCTGAGCGTCATGTCGCTCTTGAGAGCGAGACGGCTCTTGCCCGCGGCATCGACCATGTAGGTGCCGTTGGGGACAAGGACCGTCCCTCCTGTCCCCGCGACCTCGTCGATGGCGGCCTGAATGGCTGCCGTATCGTCGGTCTGGCCGTCGCCCTTGGCACCCTTGCTCTTGACGTTGACGACAAGGGGCGAGGCGGGCGCTTCCGCGCACCCCTCAAGCGCGCGCGATGGCGCGACAAGGGATGTGACGCTGGCCGCGAAGGCAAAGGCGCCCAGAAGGATCCCTGGCGCCCGCGTCTTGCCTTTGGCCATCACCATCGTCCGCGCATCGTCCAACCGATCTTGATCTCGCCCCCTCATGGTTGCTCTACAGGAGATGTGGGGCATCACAAGGACCGGGCGGAGGAGAGGCAAATCCGCCGCAATCGCCCGTTTCCTCGGGTCAGAGCCTTAGGTGTCAAATCCCGGGCTGGCAACACGCTTACTCGGCGGGCGCAAGCGCGGCCTTGTGCCGCTTCCCTTTCTTGCCCGTGAGTCTTGCTTGCAGCCGAGCGAGATAGAGATAGACGATCGGCGTCGTGTAGAGCGTGAGCAGCTGAGAGAGCGCGAGCCCCCCGACCATGGCGTAGCCGAGCGGCTGGCGGAGCTCGGAGCCCGCGCCCTGGCCGAGCATCAGCGGCACGCCGCCGAGCATGGCGGCCATGGTGGTCATCAGGATCGGCCGGAACCTGAGCAGGCAGGCTTCGCGGATGGATGCCTGCGACGACATCCCGTCACGTTCACGCTGAACGGCGAAATCGACCAGCATGATGCCGTTCTTCTTGACGATGCCGATCAGGAGAATGATGCCGATGATGCCGATCACCGACAGGTCGAAGCCGCCCAGCATCAGAGCGAGCAGCGCGCCGACCCCCGCCGATGGAAGCGTCGAAAGGATGGTGAGCGGATGGACATAGCTCTCATAGAGCATGCCGAGGATGATGTAGACGACCACGAGCGCCGCGGCGATCAGGACCGGCTCATTGGCAAGCGAGCTTTGGAAGGCTTGCGCGTTGCCCTGGAAGGTCCCGACCAGCGCGACCGGCTTGCCCATCCCAGTGACGGCCTTGTCGACGGCGTCGACGGCTTGCCCGAGCGCCACCCCCTTCGGCAGGTTGAACGAGATGGTCACCGCCGGAAACTGGCTCTGATGCGAGACGGACAGCGGCCCGACCTGCATGTCGTCGGTGGTGACGAGGGTCGAGAGCGGGACAGCCTGCCCGGTCAGCGGTGCCTTGACGTAGATGTTGTCGAAGGTCGAGACCTTGCCTTGCATGGACGGCGGCACTTCCAGCACCACATTGTACGTATCGGTCTGCGTGTAATATTCCGCCACCTGGCGCTGACCGAAGGCATCGTTGAGCGTCGCATCGATCACTTGCGGCAGGATGCCGAAGCGCGCCGCCTGATCGCGATTGATCTTGATGCCGAGCTGCGGCGTGCTGTTCTGCAGGTCGGTCGAGGCATCGGCGAGCTCGGGCAGCGTCTGCAGCTTCGCCAGGATCTTCGGCGCCCAGATATTCAGCTCGGCGAGATCGGCGTCCTGCAGCGTGTATTGGAACTGGCCGCGCCCGATACGTCCGCCGACGGTGATGTCTTGCGAAGGCTGTAGCACGAGGCTGACCCCCTCGACCTTGGCGATCTTCGGCCGCAGCCGGTTAATGACGTCGGCCGCGGTTGCTATGCGCTGATCGCGCGGCTTGAGCGCGATGAAGAAGCGGCCGGTGTTCGCCGTCTGCGCGCTTCCCGAGCTCCCCATCGCCGAGCCGAAGGCGGCGACATCCGGGTCGGCTCCCACCACCTCGCCGAGCTTGACCATCATGGCCGACATAAGTTGCGGCGAGATGTCTTGCGCCGACTCGGCAAATCCGGTCACGAGGCCCGTGTCCTGGATGGGAAAGAAGCCTTTCGGGATGATGACATAGAGATAGATGCTCGCCGCCATGGTGCCGAAGAACACGATGAGCGTGAGGAACTGGTGCCTGAGCACGCTGTCGAGCGTGCGCTGGTAGAAGCGGAGCATGAAGTCGAACACCGCTTCGATCGCATTGTAGATGCGGCCGTGTGTGCCCGCTTCGTGGTGGAGGAACCGCGCGCACAGCATCGGCGTCAGCGCCAGCGAGACAAAAGCGGAAACCGCGATCGCCGCCGTGACGGTGATGGAGAACTCGCGGAACAGCCTCCCGATGATCCCGCCCATCAGCAGAAGTGGGATGAACACGGCGACCAGCGAGACGCTGATCGACATCACGGTGAAGCCGATCTCGCGCGAGCCGGTGAGCGCGGCTTCGAGCGGCTTCATGCCGTCCTCGATATGGCGATAGATGTTCTCCACCACCACGATGGCGTCATCGACGACGAAGCCCACGGAAATGGTCAGCGCCATCAGCGAGATGTTGCCGAGGCTGAAGTCGAGCAGGTACATGGCGGAAGTGGCACCAAGGAGAGACAGCGGCACCACGATGCCCGGGATGAGGGTCACCCGCAAATTGCGCAGGAACAGCAGGATCACGAAAACCACAAGGGCAATGGTCAGCCCGAGGGTGAACTCGACATCGTCCACCGAGGCGCGGATGGTCTCGGTGCGGTCGGACAGGATGTCGACGCTGATGGCCGGAGGAATCACCGCCTGAAGCCGGGGCAGCGCCGCCTTGATGCGATCGACCGTCTCGATCACGTTGGCGCCTGGCTGCTTCGACACGATGAGCAGGATGGCCCGCTTGTTGTTGTCCCACGCTCCCGCGTAGAGATTCTCCGGCCCATCGACGGCCACGCCGACATCACCGACGCGCACCGGCGCGCCTTTGCGATAAGCGATGACCACGTCGTTATAGTCGGATGCCTTGGCCAGCTGATCGTTGGCGGCGATGGTGAAGCTCTGCACGGCGCCATTGAGCGTCCCCTTCGCCGCGTTGACCGTCGCCGAGGCGATGACGCCGCGAACGTCCTCGAGCGTGAGCCCCTTGGCCGCGAGCTTGGCGGGATCGATTTGCACGCGCACGGCGGGCTTCTGCTCGCCGCCGATCGAGACCTGCGAGACGCCTGAAATCTGGGAAATCTGCTGGGCCAGAATGGTGTCGGCGTAATCGTCGACCACGGTGAGCGGCAGGGAATCGGAGTGCACCCCCATCACCAGGATGGGAGAATCGGCCGGGTTCACCTTGCGGTAGCTGGGGGGCGCCGGAAGGTCGTCCGGCAATTGGCGCCCGGCCGCGCTGATCGCCGCCTGCACGTCCTGGGCGGCTGCATCGATGTTTCGGTTGAGCTCGAATTGCAACGTGACCGAGGTGGCGCCGAGCGTGCTGGTCGAGGTCATCTGCGTGATGCCTGAGACCTGCCCGAACTGACGCTCGAGCGGCTGGGCCACAGCCGCCGCCATGGTCTCGGGTGAGGCGCCGGGGAGCGAGGCCGAGATGCTGATGGTCGGGAAATCGACCTGGGGCAGAGGCGCCACCGGCAACAGCCGGAACGCCACATAGCCGGCAAGAGCAATCGCCATCATCAACAGCGATGTCGCGACCGGGCGGCCAATGAAGGGGGCCGAAATATTCATGGCGCGAGCTTCTCGGCGACCGGCGCCGCCGCCTCGCTGGCGTCGACCTTGACGCCCGGACGCAAGCGGTATTGGCCGCTGACGACGATGCGCTCGCCGGACTTCAGGCCGCGCGCGACCACAGTCAAATCATCATTGTCCGGACCGGCCGTGACCGGGCGGTTCTCCGCCGTGTTGTCGGGTTTGATCACCCAGACGAAGAGACCCTGGGAGCTCCGCTGAATGGCCGACGGCGGGACGGTCACGACATTTTTCAGCGTATCGACGAGCACCCGCACCCGCACGAACTCGCCCGGCCAAAGCCGCTCGTCTTCGTTGGGGAAGGAGGTCTTCAGCTTGATCGTGCTCGTCGTCTGATCGATCTCGTTGTCGATCAGGAGCAACTTGCCTCTGGCCATCTCCCGCGTGTTGTCCTGATCGAAGGCGTCCACCGCCACCTCGCCCTTGAGCATCGCCTCCCTGAGCGAAGCCAAGTCCCGTTGCGGCAGAGTGACGATGGCGAGCGCCGGCTTGATCTCGGTCAGCACCGTAATGGGGGTCTGATCGGCCGTGCTGACGATATTGCCGGCATCGACCTGGCGGAAGCCGACATGGCCATCGATGGGCGCGGTGATGGTGGCATAGCTGAGCTGCGTCTCGGCGCTCTCGATCCCGGCCTGATCGGCCTCGATGGTCGCCTTCAGATTGTCGACCTTCGCCTGTTGCTGATCGACGGCTTGCTGCGTTCCGGCCCCTTTGACGACCAGGTTCTTGAAGCGGTCGAGATCTTTCTGGTCCGAGATGAGCTGAGCTTCGTCCTCGGCCCGCTTTGCTTTGGCCTGGTCGAGGACTGCCTGGAAGGGGCGCGGGTCGACGACGGCCAATGTATCGCCCTTGTGGACTTGCTGGCCTTCGACGAAGTTCACGCTTTGCAGCTTGCCGTTCACCTGGGTGCGGATGGCTACGGTGTTGACCGCTTGCACCGTGCCGAGCCCGTCGAAATAGACCGGCACATCGCCCTCCCCTGCTGCGGCGACGGTGACGGGCACGGACGCGGCTTGGGGCTTCGCCGGGCGCTCCAGATTTCCCTCCGACGGTCCCCCTTCGAAGACCGCTATGGCGCCGGCGATCAGGGCAGCGATGCCGAAGAGCCAGGCGCCAAGCGACCACCCCCGCGCCTTCCCCGTCTCGGGCGCTGCCGGATCGTCGAGATCAGGCTCGGAAGCCGCTTCGAGGGGCTCGGAAGGTGAGGTGTGCTGATCCTGATCGATGACGAGGAACTCCAGCGCTGAAGCAAGCGGCTCCCGCCGATCTCGCCCGCCGCGATTCGGCGTGTTCAGCGGGCAATCGGGTGCGCCATCTCAGCCTTGCCCAATAGGGCAAGCTCTAACGAAGGAACTTGTTGCACCGTAGGCGAGGCGCAACGGGGCGGACATTAAATTTCGTTCATGGTGGGGTGGATTTCGCTCGACGAATCAACCGGTTGCGGTCCACGTTCGCGGCCGGACCGGCTCCCCCGCGACAAAAAGACCTGGGAGTGACAAGGCCCACGCGAAGAGCAGCGCAATTGCGTTCTCAAATTTGGGGCACGTCAGAACGGCGTTCTCAAAACTGAGCCGAGCTGGATTAAAGAGAGTGCGATGACAGAAGCAAGGACCAGGCTCCGCCGAATCTGGGATGCGCTCGGGCCTGGGTTGACCACCGGCGCCGCCGACGATGACCCGAGCGGCATCGCCACCTATTCGCAAGCCGGCGCGCAATTCGGCTTCGCGCTGACCTGGACCATGTTCCTGACGCTGCCCTTCATGGCCGCCATCCAAATCATCAGCGGTTGCATCGGCTGGCAGACCCGCAATGGCTTGGCGCGGAATATCGGGCTCAGGCTGCCGGCACCCGCGCTCTATGTGCTGGTCACGCTTCTGGTGGTTGCCAACACGATCAATATCGCGGCCGACCTGGCGGCGATGGGCGAGGCGCTGCGTCTCGTCATTGGCGGTCCCGCGCTCCTCTACGCGCTTACCTTCGGCGTTGCCTGCCTCACAGCCGAGATCGTGATCCCCTATCATCGTTACGCGGGCTATTTGAAGTTCTTGACGCTGGTGTTGTTCGTCTACGTCGCCGCCGCTTTCACCATCGAGGTGCCGTGGAGCAAGGTGCTTGCTTCGACGTTCCTCCCAAGAGTGTCCTTCGAGCGCGACTATCTTCTAACGGTCGTCGCCGTCTTCGGCACCACCATCAGCCCGTACCTGTTTTTCTGGCAGGCATCGCAGGAAGCCGAGGATGCGCGGCTGAGCCGCGGCCGGAAATCTCGTTCAGAGCGCGAGGCGCAGGGTGGCTTCTTCCGGCGCATTTCCATCGACACTTGGACAGGCATGCTGATCTCCAATCTCATCGCCTTCTTCATCATCGTGACGACGGCGGTCACGCTGAATGCTCACGGGGTCACGAGGATCGACACGGCAGCCCAGGCGGCCGAGGCCTTGCGGCCGATCGCAGGCGAGCTGACCTTCGCCCTGTTCGCTGCCGGGATCATCGGCACCGGTCTGCTTGCCGTGCCGATCCTGGCGGGATCGGCGGCCTATGCCGTCGCCGAGACATTCGGTCTCCGCGGAAGCCTCGAGCTGCCGGCCGACCGTGCACTCGGCTTTTACGCCATCGTCGGCGCGGCGACGCTCGGAGGCGGCGCACTCGCCGCCACCAACATCGATCCCATCGCCATGCTGTTCTGGACTGCGGTCATCAACGGCGTGGTCGCCGTGCCGATCATGGTCGCGATGATGCTGGTCGTCTCGGGAGGCAAAGGCCCGAGATCCGTGTCGCTGCCACGCTGGCTCACGCTGTTGGGATGGCTTGCGGCAGCGCTGATGGCTCTCGCCGTCGCCTTGCTCCTATGGTCGAGCTTCGCAACCTAGGCGACCGCCGCGACCGTCGACTTCCGCTCAAGCTTGCCCCAGCCGACCAGCGGCCCGAGCGCCGCGGCGGCCAACGCCTTGAGCACAATCCAATACATGAGCTGCCGGTAGCCGAAGCGCTGCAACACGAGCCAGGGCAGCAAGCCCCATTTCTCGCCGCGCTCCATCGCCAGCGCCAGCGCCGCGCTGCCAAGATCGACCACGAGGAAGGCAAGATAATAGAGACAAATCTTGCGCAAGCCGTCCGCGTCGAATTGATCCTGATGCTCGAGCAGCTCCATCCCCGAGACGGCAATTCGCCAAATGAGCGCGATATCCACCAGCGGCGCGACAGCGGACAGCAGGAATTGGAACAGCCAGGTCTGCGGCACGGCGATAAGCCCCAAGGCACCGTAGCGCGGCCTTAGCAACACCTGGCGATGCTTCCAAAGGCATTGCAACGTACCAAAGGCCCAACGGAACCGCTGCTTGGCAAGGCCCTTGATCGTATCCGGTGCCTCGGTCCAGCCGATCGCCGAGCTGTCATAGAGAACGGTGTAGCCCGCCTTCAGGAGGGCGATGGTCAGGTCCTGATCCTCGGCGAGCGTGTCGACGGGGAATCCGCTGAGCTGCTCCAGCGCTTCGCGCCTCCAGGCACCGATGGCGCCCGGGACGACGGTGATGCAGCCAAGGGCCGCCAGCGCCCGGCGCTCCAGATTCTGGCTGGTCACATATTCGAGCGCCTGCCAACGCGTGATGACGTTGACGCGATTGCCGACCTTGGCGTTGCCGGCGACGGCACCAACCGCGGGATCCTCGAACCAGCGCACGAGCTTGGTGATGGCGTCCTTCTCAAAATGCGTGTCGGCATCGAGCGCCACGACGACATCCCCGCGCGCCTGCTGCAAGCCGCGATTGAGGGCGGCAGCCTTGCCGCCATTGGGAATAGTGATCAGCTTGATGCGCGGATCGGCGCTGAAGTTCTCGCGCACCTGGTCCGAGGTGCCGTCGGTCGAGCCATCGTCGATGACGATGACCTCCAAACTCGGATAGTCGCTCGCCAGAATATGGTGGACCGCCGCCACGATCACCTTGGCCTCGTTATGCGCGGGGATCAGCACGGTCTGCAACGGCGGCGCTTCCGGCAAGAGCGGCGCCACGCGGCGCGCCTCGACCTGTCGATTACGGAGTGCGATCGCGCTCAGGAACACGACCCTCGCCACACCGAGCCAGATCGCCGTGAGGAACAGATAGGTGCCCAGATGGCCGAGCCAGCTCAGGGTGGTAAACACCGGCAGGCTCACGAAATGCCCGAGCGACTGCAGAGGCACCGGCGGCATGGCCTGGTCGCGCGTGAGGCCGGCAAGCTCCGAGACGGTGACGAAGTCATAGCCCTTGGCGCGCAAGCTATCGATCAGCTTCGGCAGCGCCGCCACGGTCTGCGACCTGTCTCCCCCGGAATCGTGCAGGAGGATGACGTGACCGCGGATGTCGGGGTTGGGATCGCTGACTTGCTCGAGCACTCGGTCGACAATGACATCAGCTGACGGGCGCAGCCAGTCATTGGGGTCGACATGCAATCCAACCGAGACATAGCCCATGGATTGAGCGATCTGGATGGGCAAGATCTCATCGCTTGTCGTGGGCTCGGCGTCGCCGAGGAACGGCGCGCGGAAGAGCCGCATCGATCGCCCGGTCAGCGCCTCGAACAGCCGCTGCGTTGAATTGATCTCGAGGGTGATGAGGGAGTTCGGCAGGTCCCCGAGATTGGGATGGGTGAAGGTGTGGTTGCCGATGTCATGTCCCTGGGCGAGGATCCGCTGCACGAGGCTGGGATTGGCTTCCGCATTCTCGCCGACGATGAAGAAGCTCGCGCGGACGCCTTTGGCCTTTAGGATATCGAGAATTTTCGGCGTCCAGTCGGGATCAGGACCGTCATCGAAAGTCAGGGCAAGCTTACCCTGCGTGTCGCCTCTGCGCTCAATGACGAAAGGGGTCGGCACCGCCTTGTAGTTCTCGTCGACGATCTGTCCGGACTTGCTGTCAACCTCGAAGGTGCGTGCGCCCTCGGCCGGCTGCTCGGCCACATGCAAGATCTCGCCCTCGCCTTCGAAGTCGATTTCCTGACTGGTGCCGATCACGCGGAGCCCGCTCGGCGGCGGGGCGCCATGGGGCTGGCCCATGACCGACCACACGGATGGATCCTCCGCACCGAGCCGCCACAGCGCATAACCGGCGATGTGGTAAGCGTCCCCGGCTTCGATCTCGTTGAAGGCCGTCACTCCGTCCAGGAACCACACATCGTGGCGGTGGCCGTCGTCCTCGACGAAGGAGAAGTGCGGATTGGAGGTTTCCGGATCGAATTGGATGTCGGCTTCGGAATCCTTGGCCGAAAGAACGGCCTCCTCGAAGGTCAGCTCCTGAGTTGGTTGCCCTTTGATCCAATCGTAGCCGTAGCCGCCGATGGCAACGATGGTGCGGTCCGGATCGAGCTCTTTCATGCGCCTGTCGAGGATGTCCTCGAACCAGCTCTGACCGGCGATGCTGCCGGGAGCACTTTCGTTCCAGTGCTGGTCGTAGCCCATGAGCATGATGTAGTCGGCGATCTTGGCGTAGGCGGCGTATGGCCAGCTGTCGTCGTCGAACGGCACGGCCAGCACGATGGCAAGGTCGTGCTCGGCGAAGGCCTCCGACATTTCCGACAGAAAGGTCTGCAGATTCTTCTGCGACTTTTCCGGCACCTCCTCGAAGTCGACGGTTAGCCCCTGAAACTTGTTAGCCTCGAGAAACGCGACGATGTCCTTGAGCCGCGCCGCCCGCGCCACCGGGTCGGCAAGCAGCTTGGCCAAGCCTGGGCCGTCCCATTTCTCATCCGCCATATTCTGGATCATGGGCACGATCGGAATGTCGGGCTTCGTCGCCTGAATGTATTTGAGGACCCGATCATCGACGCCGGCTTTCAGGTCCATGGCCGGCCCGGAAAGACTGAGCCAGCTGGGGATGACCCAATCGAGATGGGGAAGCGCCCGCTTGAGAGCAGGGTAGCTGTTGTCGTCCCAGTCGACATAGAAGCCGATGCTCAAGGAGCGTGCGTCAGAGCCCCTGAGCGGCCCTGGAACGGGATGGCGATCGATCACCTGAGCCTGGGGATGCCGAGTCAGGAGCGAGCGCTCCTGTTCCCGCACCTCGGCCGCGAGGCTTGAGGCGGTTCTCAGCAGCTCGGGGTCCGCCGCCGTCGAGACCGTGATCCCATGGGCCGCCGAACAGGTGGGCGCCCAGGCGCACCGGATCGACGCATGCGACGCGAGCTGCGCATCGAAGCTGTCGGCGGCCGGCCGATGCACGATCAGCAAGATCGCCACGAACACGGTCATGACGAGGGCGCTGAGCGCGGCCACGCCCCACGCAAGTCCCCGCAAGACCAGCGCTCGCTTGCCCGTCGGATCGAAGAAAACCTGTTTACCGATCATCATGGGAGGTCGAGCCGTTAGGATTCAGCATGGTTTCCGCTCATTTGCCCCCGGCCCGCCGACATACGCGCGTCGCGGCTCTGCGTTCCAGTGCCACAACGCCGCAGTCAGAGCCCGCGAGCCGGCCCATCGAAGTTTGGCTCGGCTCCCTCTTCTACCCGCAGTTGAGTAGGACCGGTCCCTCGTGGTGTCGGAGGAATTCCGGAACGCTTATGAGCAGAGCGCCTGAACTATTGGAGCAGGTTCAGGCCGGTTCCCGCTTTTCCGGATCGTGCTTCAGTGCACGATCGGATTGTCGCATGTTGGCCCCTCCAGCCCATCCGGACATCGGCAGTTTGGCGGCGTGCCGACCATATACGAAGGACATATTTGCCGCGGCGCCGTGCCCACAGCAATGGGCCGTGCGCGGAACGAAGCTGAACGGCCCGAGTAGCACCTGCGGCGATTTTTCATCCATTAACCTTGATGTGGGTCAACGACCGCCATGCAACTGCCGCCTATCCTGATTGCCGCTCGGTACTTCAGGCCAATTCGCTAGCAGGAAAGGGAGGCACTGATGTTAACTTCAACGCCCCTGTGGCCGACGCTAGAGCAGATCCTTCTTCGGCAAGAGCTGATGGACCGCATGATGCGGACGAGTGGTGTCGACGTGCTTGCAGCGGTTCGCGTGGACGGTGGACTGGCATTCTTCGAGGCGCGCGCCAAGTGTCGCTTCTGCCTTCATGAAGGCGCCTGCCGAGGCTGGCTGGAGTCAGCTGAAGGGCTGCAAACCCCTCCGGATCTCTGCCCCAATGCGAGCTTCTTCCTCGCCTGCCGGTCAGAAGACAACTGAGCCGCTCCCTGCGGCATGAGGAGTTCGGCCTAAGGGGTTAGGGCGCTGTCGGCCGAAGCCAAGATCGCGATAGCGCTCCAGTTTCTTGCGCTCCAAATGGAAGGCGCCCCACGCGGCTGATGGGGCGCCTTACTTACACGTACCTGCACTCATACTTGCTGCGCGCCGGGACAGGGCCGGCGGCCAAGACGGGAGCGGCCGGGGGATGGTCGCGAAGGAGACACCGTCTACTGGATCTTTCTAGTTCGCCTTGAGAGGCCCAGCATTGATGCGGAGCCAGCGTCCGCGTACCCGTGAATTAAATGACCGAAATCGACTTTTGATAGCAACTTCTCCAGTTCCTCGAGGTGGTTGGGGAACCAAAGATCATCGTCGGCGATATGCGCGATATAGCAACCCGAAGGGCCAAGCAGCGCCAGCAATTCGCCGGCCTTGATATCGAGCGAGACGTCTTTCAGCGCCAAGGTGTCACGGAAGCGCTGCACGACATGCTCGACCTTCACGTTGACGGGCTTGTCCCATTGCG
>JBGQMX010000053.1:0-20141 GCA_041500805.1 Methyloceanibacter sp. | reverse complement strand
TGATGAAGCTGACGGCGGTGTTGAACGAGAGGGCCTCGGGAACGGCCGTCATGCCTGCCGGATTGAAGGGCAGCAGCCCCTGCACCCGCATCAAAATATAGAGAATGAGAAAGCCGCCGACATGGAAGAACAGCATGGCGACGGTGTAGGTGAGCCAGTGCTGCTCGCGACTCTCGTCGACACCGCCGAGGCGATAAAGGCCGGTCTCGACCGGCCGCAGAATCGGCGAGAGAAAGGTGCGCTCGCCGTTGAAGACGCGCGTCATGTACCAGCCGAGCGGCTTCACCAGCGCCACGACGATGACGCAGTAGATCGCGATCTGAATCCAGCCATTGAGCGTCATGGAACGCCTCTTAGAATTTCTCGGGACTGAGCAGCGCGTAGGTGAGGTAGACGAGCAGCCCCGCGACAACGAGGCCGGCGAGCCAATAGTCGAAGATCATGACATGCTCCTCCTAGAGCCGGTCGCAGGCGTAAGCGTAAGCGACCGCGAGCACGAAGAAGCCAAGGCCGAGAGAGATCAGGATGAGGTCCAACATGAGGTGCTCCTTGAGCGACAAGGCCAGGCTCAACGTGACAGCGTTGACGTGGATCGGGCTGCGACCCACGATGCTGATTAGCGCTTTGGCGCGTAGGTTTTCGAGACGGAGCGGAGCGCGCCTTTATAGGAATCTCATAAGCGCCGATGTGCCGCGCTGCGGGTCAGAAGCTGAAATCAGAGCGGCCCATCGAGTTGGTCCGCTTCGTGCCGGAAGCTGACCTAAGCAGCGTCCATCGCGATGGTTCGTTTGGTGCCAGGAGCGAACATTTGCGGCTTGTGCTGCTCGTGTGCTCGTGGGGGCAAGATGCCTGATCGCCAAAGCTTTGCTGTCCGCAGTCATCATCAGGGCAGCTTCGGAGGTGGCAAGACGCAGAACCGCACGAACACAGCGATGTGATGCAACAAGACCACGGTTAGGTCTTCGATTCGCTCGCATGTTCGTTCAAACTTGCGATGGTGGGGACACCGCCCTAGAGTGACCCCGCTATAGATGTGAGAATCGTTGGGACCATGTTGCTTGCGCTGAGGAGAGGGGTTCGCTTCCGCGCCGCGGCTTTCTTCGCCGCGCTTGCTATGGCGTCCTTCGTGGTGCCGCCGATTGCGGTCGCCTTCGCCCCTCCAGAGGCAGCCGCGCATTGTCTCGCGCATGCGGAGCATGGGCTCGGTCATGACCGGGCCGGCGCCACTCGGTCCGGCGCTTTTCACGATGTCGATCACCAGAGCCCTTCGCACGAGAAGGGCGATCACAAGTCCACCTGCTGCGGCATGTTCTGCTCGACCGCGCTTGCGCCTGACGCAGGCTTGGCCATCCGGCCCGTCTGGCGCGATACCGCCGTTTCTTTCATAGGGGTGCTGGATTTTTACGGCCGCGCCCCTGAGCAACCCGACCGACCTCCGATTTCCCGCCTGTCGTCCTAAGCCTGCATAGGCGTCCCGAGCGGCGCCCGTGCTCCGTTCACGACAGACGAGGAATGATCCATGTTTTCGCGATCGTGCGGCCCCGCGTTCTCGCGGCGGTGGTCGCCGGCTCCGGTGACGAGCTGGCGGCGTGTATCGGCGTTCTGCCTTGCTGCATTGCTCGGCAGGGCATGCATAGCGGCGGTCCCCTTCGTCGGACCTGATCCTTCCGATCCCTACGCACCGGTGCCGCCGGTGCTCTATCGGTCCGTGACGGCTGCTTACGTGAGTTTGCGGCCGGCGAAGCCTCGCGCTTGGCAGCAAGACCAGAACACCCCGCCCGAAGCCGGGACGCCGGGCGACCGGCGCTAGGACACGTCATGAAGTCTCTCTCTCTAGGCGCATTGGGGTACGGCCTCGGGTCCGGCGTCCGCGTCGCGGTGGTTCTCGGATGCGCAGCCCTATTGACCGGGTGCAAGACGCTCTCTCCCGACGGGGGAATGGGCCCCGTCGCGGCCATCGTCGGAGAAACGCTGAACAAGGATGTCGTGGCCGTCCGCACGCAAGAGGACGACATGGCGGTGCAGCGCATCGTCGGCGGGCTGCTCAAGAAGCCGCTCTCTGCCGACGCGGCGGTGCAGGTCGCCCTCCTGAATAACCGCGGGCTGCAGGCGGCCTACAACGAGCTCGGTATCGCCGAAGCGATCATGGTGGCGAGCAGCCGCCCGCCAAATCCAACGTTCGCGATCGACCGGGTCTCGACCGCGCTGGAGCTCGATATCGAGCGTCAGATCGTGGCGAACATCCTCGCCCTGGTCACACAGCCCGCCCGCACGCGCATCGCCGCGGATCGCTTCGCTCAGGCGCAGCTTCAGGCCGCGCTGGAGACGCTGCGGATCGCGGCCGAGACGCGGCGCGCCTACTACCGGGCTGTCGCCGCGCAGGAGGTCGTCGCGGCTTTGGCGCAGTTCAAGTCGGCGGCGGAGGGCGCTGCCGAACTCGCCAAGCACCTCGGCGAAACCGGGGCCCTCAACCAGCTCGACCAGGCACGCCAGCAGGTCTTCTACGCCGATCTCACGGCCGAGCTTGCGACCGCCCGGCAGCAAGCGATGGTCGAGCGGGAGCAGCTGGTGAGGCTCATGGGGCTATGGGGGAACGACCTCGATTTCAGGCTGCAGGGCGCGCTTCCGGGGCTGCCCGCTAAGCCGCGCACATTGCGCGCGGCCGAGCAGGAAGCCATGGATCGCCGCGTCGATCTCCAGATCGCCCGGATTGACGTGGAAGCGCTCGCCAAGTCGTACGGACTCACGCGCGCGACGCACTTCATCAACGTGCTCGATGTGTCAGGCATCTCGAAAACGCAGAAGGACACTGGCGCGCCGCATAGCGACGGCGGCGGGTTCGCCATCGAATTTCAGGTGCCGATTTTCGACTTCGGTCATGCCCGCGTGAGGGAAGCCGAGCAGCGCTACATGCAAGCCCTCAATCTGCTCGCCGAGCAGGCGGCCAACGCGCGCTCGGAAGCGAGAGAAGCCTACCGGTCCTATCGCTCCACTTACGACATCGCCGGGCATTACCAGCGCGAGGTTCTGCCGCTGCGGCAGATCATTTTCGACCAAAGCCAGCTGCAGGCGAACGCCATGCTGGTCGATGTGTTCGCGCTGCTCACCGAGGCGCGCGAGCGCGTAGCGGCCACGGTCAACGCGATCGAAGCCAAACGCAACTTCTGGCTCGCTTACACCGATCTCAATGCCGCGATGCTGGGGGGAAGCATGGGCGCCAGGGGCGGCAGCGCCAGCTCGGCCGCGGGCGCCGATCTGGCCAGCGAATAGACGATGAAGGAGAGGTTCATGCTTTCTCGACGCAGTTTCCTGAGGAGTTCAGCGGTCGCGGTTGCGGGCGCGGCCATGGTCAGCGGCCGCGCACAGGCCGCTGCCGTCCCCGAGGCTCCGACAAATGCCTCGCCGGCGATGCAGCCGCCGGTCGCGCCATCGAGCGGACAAGACTACCAGCCCGTGGTGACGCTCAACGGCTGGACGCTGCCATGGCGCGTGAATGGCGATTGGAAAGAGTTTCATCTCGTCGCCGAGCCCGTGGTGCGCGAGTTCGCTCCGGGCATGAAGGTGAACCTGTGGGGCTATAACGGCCAGACCCCGGGCCCCACCATCGAGGCGGTGGAAGGGGACAAGGTTCGCATCTTCGTCACCAACAAGCTGCCCGAGCACACGACGGTGCACTGGCACGGGATGCTCGTGCCGAACGGCATGGACGGTGTCGGCGGTTTGACCCAGCCGCACATCCCCCCGGGCAAGACCTTCGTCTACGAGTTCGTGCTGAAGAACAGCGGCACCTTCATGTACCACCCGCATTCCGACGAGATGGTGCAGATGGCGATGGGGATGATGGGCATGTTCGTGGTGCACCCCAAAGACCCGGCATTTCGCCGGGTGGATCGCGACTTCGTCTTCATCATGAGCGCCTATCGCTTCGACCCCGGCACGTCCTTGCCGAAGGTCGCCGAGATGACCGACTTCAATCTGTGGACGTGGAATGCGCGGGTCTTTCCGGGCATCGATGCGCTGCCGGTCCGGCTCGGCGATCGGGTGCGCGTGAGGATCGGCAATCTCACCATGACCAACCATCCGATCCATCTGCACGGATTCCACTTTGGGGTGAGTTGCACCGACGGCGGCTGGGTCCCGGAGAGCGCGCAATGGCCCGAGACGACCGTCGATGTTCCCGTGGGAGCGGTGCGAGCGTTCGACGTCGTCACGGACGTCCCCGGCGACTGGGCGTTCCACTGCCACAAGTCGCACCACACCATGAACGCCATGGGTCACGACGTGGTGAACCTCATCGGCGCCCCGCCGCTCGTGCTGGCGAAGGCCGTCAGGGGCGTGGCCCCCGATACCATGGCGATGGGTACCGACGGCATGGCGAGCATGGGTGAGATGGAGATGCCGCTTCCGGACAATACGCTGCCGATGATGACTGGATATGGCCAGTTCGGCGCGATCGAGATGGGCGGCATGTTCACCGTGATGAAGGTCCGCGAGGGACTGGCGCGCGACGATTACAAAGACCCCGGCCCTTACAAAAATCCGCCGGGAACGGCCGCTTACGAAGTGAATGTCGCGCAGGCCGGCGAGCCGCCGCGGGGGGAATCTGGCGCCGGCGCATCGCCTGAAATGGGCATGAAGCCAGGTGGACACCAAGGCCACCATTAAAAGTAGGAGCAATCACGACAACGCCTAAGGAGAAACGCCATGCGTAAGTTCGTACTGATTATCGCGAGCCTAATGGCCTTCGCCGTTGCTCCGCTGAGCCACGCCACCGCGGACGACATGGTCAGCGGAGAGGTCAAGAAGATCGACGAATCCGCGGGCAAGATCACGCTCAAGCACGGACCCATCAAGAGCCTCGGTATGGATATAGGCATGACGATGGTCTTTGCGGTGCAAGACCCAAGCGCCATCAAGGACCTAAAGGTCGGCGACAAGGTCATGTTCCAGGCTGACCGAGTCAACGGACAGATCACCGTGACCAAGATCGAAAAGGCGAAATAGGACCAATCGATTCCTGAGGAGATATTCATGACTAGACCGATGATTTTGGCCGTCCTCGCCTCGTGTCTCACGGTTTGGGCGGCATCTCTGACGCTGGTTTCAGGCGCGCGGGCGCATGGCGACGACGAGTATTCCGCTGGTGAGCCAGGCGACCCCAATCAGCCCTCGCGCACAGTTGACATCTCGATGCGAGAAGTCGGGGCAAAACTGATGTTTGTCCCGGCGCAAATCGAAGTCCGCAAAGACGAGCAGATCAAATTCGTTCTCCACAATGATGGCGCACTCGATCACGAGTTCGTACTCGCGACCAAAGGGGAAAACGACGAGCACGCGGAGATGATGAGGAAGAATCCCGACATGGTGCACGCTGACCCGAATCAAATGCGCGTTGCGCCGAAAACCACGGCAGAGCTCGTGTGGAAATTCACCCAACCGGGTGAGTTCGAATTCGCATGCTTGATCCCGGGGCATCGCGAGGCCGGCATGAGCGGCACCGTAATCGTCAAGTGATCGGCTCTCGCAAGAAGACGGAGCGGTCGGCGCGCAGCGCTTCGGGCCTGCAGGATGTAGCAGAGCCGACTGCTCAAACGAAATGGAGGTGAGGATGCGTAGGATAAGTCCGGGCGCCCTGTTGGTCCTGTTGCTGTTGTCCATGAATGCCGGCCACGCTAAGGCGGCGTCCTGCGAAGCAACCGGAGCCGGTCCGCCTCCACTCCCGATGGGTACCGACGAGGAGGCGAGCGAGGCCATGCGGAGGCAGGCTGGTGCTTGCGTGGCCGAGAGAAAGCCGGCGCGTGCGGTCGCGTTGCTCACTCAAGTCATCAGGAGCAATCCGGGCGATGCGGGCGCCTACCTCAATCGGGGCAGTGCGCAAGTCGCGCTAGGAGAGGTCGATCTTGCGCTGAGCGACTACAGCACGGCCATAAGACTGAAGCCCGACCTGGAGGAGGCTTGGTACAACAGGGGTACGGCGCTCCTGCATGTCCGTCGCTACGAAAATGCGATTGCCGACCTGACCGAAGCCATCAGGCTCAAGGCCGATTTCGCGCTCGCTTATTGCAATCGCGGCTTGGCCAATGTCCAGCTTGGCCACTATGACGATGCGCTGGGGGACTACGCCGCGGCGATCGAGCGCGATCCGTCACTAACCTACTGCCATGCAAATCGCGGCAACCTGTATCTGATCCTCGGCGAGTATCAGAAGGCAATCGGTGATTACGCTGCGGCGCTGGGGGAGCAGCCGTCGGATGCGGTAGCGCTAAGCAGGCGGGGGCAGGCTTATGAGGCTCTCGGCCAAACGAGCCAGGCTCTCGACGACTTCCGCGCTGCCTTGGAAATCCAGCCCGGCCTAGAAAGCGCCCAGGAAGGATTTTCCCGGATCACCCAAGGGCAAAAGCGTACCGACGGAGTGCATTAGTGAATCTCCCTCTCTTTCTCCTGCGCGCCGCCCAAAAAGGTGCGGAGCCTGCGTCGCAGAGAATGTCGCCCTGTAACGTTGACGTAAGGTCCATCGTAACCCTCTTTAACAGGAAGCTGTCTCGGGGAGGTGGTGATGAAAAGCCGTTCGCTCGCCCCTATACGCCCTAGCGCTAGTGTGCCTGCTCTTTGCGCAGCAAACTGTCGCGGCAACCGCCGCCATGCCGGCGCATCTGGAATACAACGTATTGAGAAATGGCGAGCCCGTCGGGCAGCACATTATGGATTTCAGGGCCGCGGGCGACAGCCTGCAAGCCCAGATTTCAATAACGTCGCCGTCAAAATGGCTTTTTTTACGGTGTTTATGAGCTGAAATAGGAGAGCCAGATGCGCCTCTTGCTCATCGAGGATAATCAGCGGCTTGCCGATTATCTCGCCACCGCCTTGCAGAACGGCGGCTTCGCCGTCGATCATGTCACCACGACCGCCGACGCCGACGGCGCTATCGCCACGATGCACTACGACACGCTCCTCTTGGATCTCGGTCTGCCGGACCAGGATGGTCTCGTCTGGCTCGGCGACCAGCGCCGTCGCCAAATGACGCGGCCTGTCCTCGTGCTCACCGCGCGCGACAGCCTGGAGGATCTGGTGGCGGGCCTCAATCAAGGTGCCGACGACTATTTGCGCAAGCCGTTCGAGCTCGACGAGCTCATCGCGCGCGTTCGCGCGCTGTTGCGCAGGCCCGGCGAGGCCCTCGGGGTCAAGCTCACGGCGGGTAACCTGTCGTTCGATACCAGCGACCGTGAGGTGACTGTCGGCGGGGTTGCGGTGGAGTTCGGGCGCCGCGAGATGGATGGGCTCGAGCTCCTGATGCGGCGGGCCGGCCGGGTCGTGCCCAAGTCGGCCATCGAAGATGCAATCTATTCGTTCGGAGAGGATCTTGCCTCCAATGCTATCGAAGTGCTGGTCCACAGGATTCGCAAACGTCTGCAGGAGGCAGGGGCAGATATGCACATCCACACGCTGCGTGGCGTGGGCTATGTGCTCTCAGACAGGGCAGCAGGTGCGTAGCCCGCAAAACCCCAGTGCCTCTCTGTGGCTCCGGCTCATCGTCGGGCTGGTGACCGTCAGTCTGCTTGCCGTCGGCGCGGCAAGCGGCGCGCTGTATGTCCGGTTCAAAGCCAAGAATTTGCAGTTCCGGGAAGAGACCCTGCGCAATCAGGCCGGCGTCATTGTGGATTACCTCAAGACCGAGCCGGACGGTCCGATCCAGCTGCCTCGCTATGTGGCCGAAGGCTTCCAGACGAACAATGGGCGGTATGCCGTCGTGGGGCGGAACGGTGAGCTCTTGGCCGCGTCTTCCGGGGTCGCCGCGCCGCTCGCCGCAATCGACCCGTCACATCCCCAGGATTATTTCGTTCTCCAGCCGGATGAGCAGCAGCAGCCTTACTATGGGATGTCCGTGCGGACAACCTTCGCCGACCAGCCCCTCTTTGTGCAGGTCGCCTTCCATGCGGGCAACATCGTCTTCGATAGCGTGCTGGAAGAGTTCGTCCAGGATATTGCCTGGATTTGGATTCCCTTCGTCGTCATCCTCCTGATCGTCAATCTGGTGGTGGCGCGAATTGGTCTTGCGCCACTGCGCATGGCGGCCAACCAAGCCGCGGCCATTGGCCCTGGTGCCGTGTCCATGCGGCTGACGGAAAGCGGGCTCCCACGCGATGTTCATGCCCTGGTGACGGCCGTCAACCGAGGTTTGGACCGACTGGAGACGGCCTTCGAGGCACAGAAACGATTCATCGCCGATGCCGCGCATGAGCTCCGTACGCCGGTCGCCGTGCTGAAGGCGCATGTCGGCATCCTCTCCAAGTTTGACGGCCATCCCGAGCTCGTAGACGAGATCGGCGGTCTTGAGCGCCTCGTCAACCAACTGCTCGATATCGCGCGCCTTGACGTCTTGCAGGTCGGGGCTGACCACGTCGCCGATCTGACCGATGTCGCGACCGAGGTTGCTTCCCATCTCGGGCCGGCGGCCATCAATGCCGGCCGGTCGATCGAGGTGCTCGCGCCCGACGAGCCGGTCTGCATCCGCGGTGCCGGCGACTATCTCTTCAGAGCCCTGCGCAATATCGTGGAGAATGCCCTCCGGCATACGCCGGTAGGCACGACGGTTTCGATCGTCGTCGCCAACCCGGCTTCAATCAGCGTCATTGACCGAGGACCCGGCGTTCGCCCCGATCAAAAGCATGCGATCTTTGGCCGCTTCTGGCAGGGGGGTCGAGATCACACCACGGGGGGCGCCGGTCTCGGATTGGACATTGCCGCTCGCACGGTCGTCGCCCACGGAGGATTCATCTCCGTCGACGATGCTCCCGATGGCGGAGCCATTTTCACGATGCAGTTCGAATCGCTCCAGGCGGCGGCGCGGGGCACGCATTCCCCTTCGCGGGCAATGGCCCTTTGACCTCGGTCGCCGTTCGGATTGTGATCATTTGGCGGCCGTAAGGCGTCTGTAAGCCGCTCCGCCGACCGTCCTCCTTCGCGTGAGCCTATCGACGCGATGGGGGAAAATTCGCAATGCGGGCAACGATCATTCTGCGCGACCATGCGTTGCGGGCAGCAGCAGAGCGCCTGATTGCAGAGGTCTATGCGCTCCACTATTCGGCGCGCATCACGGCCTTTCCTGCCACCCTCGTTGCCATGATTAGCGACGGCGGCGTGCTCTTTTGCGCCGCTGGCTTGCGCTTTGCGGCCGACGGTTTTTTTTCGGAAGTCTATCTGGACGCGCCGGTGGACGCCGTGCTGTCGGCGGTTTCGGGCTGCCCGGTCCGCCGCGAGAAGATCTTCGAGGTCACCTCGCTGGCTAGTCGCGCCCCCCACACGGTCGGGTCCTTCCTGCGCAAGATCATTGCCTGCGGCGAGGCGGCCGGCTTCGATTGGGCCTTCTTCACCGCCACGACACCGCTCAAGGCTCTTCTCGAGCGCATGAGCTTGTCGCTGATGCCGCTTGCCGCCGCTGACCGCTCGCGGGTGGCAAATCCTGATGCCTGGGGGAGCTACTACGCGCTTGCGCCGAGCGTGTACGCCGTCCACCGCGAGCGTGCCGGAGCTCTCCTCGGCAGACATGCGAGGGCAACGGCTCATGGTTGAATTGCTGCAAGTCTTGCACGGCTGGCTCTCGTCTCGTGACGGCGAGGCCATGATGTCGGACGACAACACCCGCCTCACGCGCGGAGACCTTGCCGCCCGTGTCGCCGGCTTGGCGGAAGGCTTCCGCGAGCTGCCTCAGGTGATCGGTCTCCTTGGCGCCGACGGGACGGATTGGGCGGTGGCTCAGCTCGCCGCCTGGGCCGCGGGTAAGACCGTGGTGCCCCTGCCGACGTTCTTCAGCCTTCCGCAGCTTCAGCACATCCTCGGCGATGCAGGCGTGGAGCACGTCGTCGCGACAAGCGACGCTCTCCCTTTGGCAAGCCCCCTCGGCATTAGCACGACGCCCCTCTCGGAGCGACGCGCTGAGGCCTTTCCCGTGCCGACACCGGGCGCAGGTATCATCGTCTACACGTCCGGCAGCACGGGGCGGCCGAAAGGCGTCCGCCTCGGTCTTGAACAGATCGACTGGCAGGCGCGCGCTCTCGCCACGGCGATCGAAGCCAGGCCGGACGATTTCCATTTGTCGGTTTTGCCGCTCGCTTTGTTGCTCGAGACCATCGCCGCCATCTGCGTGCCGGTGCTGACTGGGGCGAGGACGCATTTTGCTTCCACTGTCGCGCACAGCGTCGGCGCCGGTCGCCCGGCCGACATGCTCGGAGAGTTCGAGCGACGGCGCCCGACCACGACGGTGCTCGTCCCTCAATTGCTCTCGACTTGGATTGCCCAGCTCGAGGCCCGGGGCAAACGGCCGCCTGCCAGCTTGCGCTTTGTCGCGGTCGGTGGTGCGCCGATCTCGGCAGCGCTGGCCGAGCGGGCTTGGGATCTCGGCATCCCCGTGCATGAAGGCTATGGCCTGACCGAATGCTGCTCTGTCGTTGCCGTCAACCGGCCGGGGAGCCGCAAGGCGGGAACCGTGGGTGCGCCGCTGCCCGGGCTCGACGTGCGTATCGAGGACGGCGAGGTGGTGGTGAGCGGGCCCACCGTCATGGAGGGTTACCTTCACGCTGGGCGCGTCAAAGAGCCGTGGCGGACCGGCGACCTCGGCCGTCTCGATCGAGATGGCTTCCTCTTGGTCACCGGCAGGAAGGACACAATGCTCGTCACCTCATCCGGCAGAAACATTTCCCCCGAATGGGTCGAAGCCATGGTGTCGAGCGATCCGCGTATCGGCGCCTGCGTCGTGCTCGGCCATGGCGAGCAACACTTGAGCGTGCTGCTCATTCCGTCCGCCTTGGGGGAACGCTGGCTGATGGACTCGCCACGCGCCCACATCCTGTTGTGGCTTGGGCAAGTCTGCATCGATGCGCCTGCCTATGCCGTGCCCAAGGAATTCGTCGTCTGCCCGGCGATGCAGGCGAAGCGCATTGGCCTCCTCACCTCGAACGGGCGCGTCGTGCGCGGCGCTGCCCATAGCGCTTATCCCGCTCTCAAGATCGCCCGACGCCCTGTAGCGGCCTGAATCCAGTTGCAAGCATTCCACAAGCAAAGGAGGGACCCGTGCCGTTCTACGATCGACTCATTGCCGAAACCGAGAAGGAGCGGATTGGCTTCACGTCGATTCCACTCATTGGCGAAGCCCTGCGCTCCGGCGCCTCGCGCGAGCTCTATATCGACTTCCTAACGCAGGCCTATCATCACGTGAAGCACACCTTCCCGCTGCTTGCGTTGGCGGCGGCGCGTACGACCGACGAGGCCTATCAGGACGCTCTCGTCGAATACATGGAGGAGGAACGCGGGCACGAGAAATGGATCCTAAACGACATCGACGCCATGGGCGCTAGCGCTGATGCGGTCCGCGACGGGATGCCCGGCATGGCCTGCCAGGTGATGGTGGGCTATACCTACTACGCGATCGAATGGATCAGCCCCTATGCCATGCTTGGCAGTGTGCACGTGCTTGAGGGAATGTCGACCTTGTTCGCGGACAAGGCCGCCGACGCCATCCAGCGCTCGCTCGCAAATCGAGGCAAGGACGGCTTCTCCTACCTTCGGTCGCACGGCGCGCTCGACATCGAGCACGTGGCGTTCTTCAAGAAACTCGCAGATGGCATCACCGACGCAAGGACCCAGCAAATCGTGATCGACTCGTCGAAGGTCTTCTATCGGCTTTATGGCGACATCTATCACGAGCTGGCGACGCGGCACCCCGTCAAGAGTCATGCAGCTTGAGGGCAAGCGCGCGCTGATCACTGGCGCCGGCTCCGGTATCGGCCGCGCACTCGCCATCGAAGCGTCCCGCCTCGGCATGACGGTCGCCCTGTGCGGCCGCCGTGCCGAAACCCTTCATGCGACCCTGTCGCAGATGAGCCCGGGCGCCCCGCATCTGCGCCTGCAGGGCGACATCACCAATCCGGCGGTCCGGCGCGGACTGCGCGACTATCTGTGGCGGCACTGGGGTGGGCTCGATGTGCTCGTCAACAACGCCGGCGTCGTCGTGGTCGGCCCGCTCGCTTACACGACGGATGCCGATCTTGAGCGCGTGATGGCGACGAATGTCATCGCTCCGGCCGCCTTGAGCCGGGAGCTGCTGCCTTTGCTGCGCCGGGCGGCGCCATCGCGCATCGTCAATGTCGGCTCCATGTTTGGGGACATCGCCTACCCGCTGTTCGCCGCCTACTCCGCGTCAAAATTCGCTCTGCGCGGGCTTTCGATCGCCTTGCGGCGAGAGCTCAAACCGCTCGGCATCGGTGTGACCTATGCCGCGCCGCGGGCCACCAAGACCGACGCTGCCCACGCCTTCGATCCCCTCGTTGAACCCATGCAGATGCGGCTCGACGAGCCGGCTGGAGTCGCCGCCCATATCTGGCGCGCCGTGGCGCAGGACGCGGACAGTGCCTATGCGAGAGGGCCCGAGCGGCTCTTTGTTCTCGCCCAGCGCCTGCTGCCAAAGCTCGTGGACCGCGCGATTTCTGCGCAAATGTTGGATCAGCGGATTCGGGACTATCTCCAGAAATCCCACGAAGCCGCGAAGACACGCAGTGGGCATAGTGGCGCGGGGTCAGGCCAACCCTCAACAGCAGCGAAGGCCGCTGCACCACAAGGCGCAGGGCGCGTCACCGACGCGGACGCGCAGCCTGTCAACAACCCGGGGCAAAGTCCCCTTAAGAGCGCGGCGCCGGCGGCCGACCGCACGGAGCTGCAACACGCGACCTGAGCAGGCGCGCGGGGCTGTTCCGCGGCAAGACGCTCCGCTCAGAATTTTGTGGTGAGATCGATGTTGAGCAGGTTGAGATCGGATCGTCCGGTCGGCAACGAAACGGAGGTTAAGCTATGAGGTACTTGCCACTGCTGGCGCTGCTGGCGCTGCTCGGCTGTGCACAGCAGCAGCGCGATCTGCCGTCATCGTCTATCGCATCATCCAGTGCGGCGCAGCACCAGTAGCGTCGCCGACGGATGAGACTCGGCCTTTTCCTTCTGTGCCACCGCCAGGAGGCCGATGATGCCAAGACCGGCGTCGACGACTTCGATGCGGATGGAATCTGCTGCGAATCCGGCATCGATGAGCAGCGCGGTCAGTCTATTATGATCGAAGAGCCGATGCGTGTGGCGCCCGGCAAAAGGCCAATTTCGCATGGCTGACCTTTGGGTCGCATAGAGCACCATACGGCCGCCTGGGCGCAGCACGCGACGCGCTTCACGAACAGCAGCCGAACTGTGCATGAAGTAAACGACATTCACCGCCAAGATGGCATCGGCGATTTCGGCGATGAAAGGAAGTCGAGCGAAATCGCCGCGGACCAGCGCGAGACGTCCAGCCTCGAGCGCCAGCCGATTGCGGCGGGAGGCATGCGCGAGCATAACTTCGGACCAGTCAAGCCCTATCACCTGCGCGAGATGCGGCAAACGAAGTAGCCCTTGCAAGGCGCAGCCCGGGCCGCAACCCAATTCGAGCAAGCTCTCGCCTTCTCTCATGCTCAGAGCAGCTACGGCCAGGGTGTTTGGTTTGGCATTGGCGAAAGCCATAAAGCTGCCGGCCATCCGACCCCAGAGCCCTGACGGATTGCGCAATTGCGCGCCGATGCCCTGCCAAAATGCGTTTAACGATGGCCGCAGCCGCTGCACTAATTGGCTTCCGCTTTAGCCATGAGCTCGCGGATCACTGCCCGACGATTCTTATCCCATAGCGGCCGATTCTTCTGTGGTGGCAGCGCCAAGGCATGCTTCAGAACTTTCTCGGCGGTAGCATATTCGTGCTGCGTCATCAAAAAATCGGCATAGAAATAATTGGCGTCCATACCGTTTGGCGCAAGTGACACCGCCTGCGTGAGCAGCTCGCGAGCCTTGTCGTTGTCGCCGAAGCCGATCGGAAATCCAGGCACGCGGGAATACAGCACGCCGAGACTCGTCGGCGCTCCGGCATCAAGCGCGGCTGGGTCCTTCGCATAGGCCTGCTCGAGAACAGCTCTTGCCGTCTTCGCATAACCCATGGCGCTCAAGGTACCGGCCATACCCGCCTCTTCGCTGGTAACGATGCCTTCCCAGATCAACGGCTCAACCCGGCCGGGATATTTTTCGGCGAGGCTGGCAGCAAACTTTGCAAGCGCGTCAATGTGAGCGAATTGGTTAGGCGAGCCGTCCTCATCGAACTTGATATGCTCCCATTGAAGTTCAATGGAGTGAATGTCGGCATCCATGGCCTTGTTACTCGAGGCGAGCGCGGTGCCGCCTGTGACGCAGGCAAAAGCCATTCCAGTGAGAGCCATTCCAGTGAGTACCCGTAAGAGCTTATTTGGCATCGTCTTATTCCTCAGAGACTTCTTGGGCTTGGGAAATCAGATCACGCGCCTGCCGGTTCGTGGCAGAGACAAGGCGCGGGAGATGAGGCGCTTAAGCGCATGAGCAGCGATCCAGGAGACCCGGTTTAAGGTCGCCGCCCTGCATCGCCAAAAGGCCGTCGCATCCGCTTCCCCTGCGTGTCCGGCCCCCCAATGCACAGAGACCACGCCAACCTTACACGCCACTTACGCGCGACTGCCGCGCGGTCGACCGGGAGGGGGCCCGCTTCTGTCACCAGGCGAGGGCTCGGGCGGGGAGGGTTGGCTTGCGTGCAAGCGCATGCCCGAGCACCGACCCGAGCCTGAGTTTCCGGTGGAAAATCCTAACCGGGGAGTCGGATGAGAAGCGGGGAGGTCTAGGCTCTATCTCCGATGGAGGGATCGCATGGTTGCAACCGAGCGGCCTTGTCTCAAGGACCTGGCAAAATACCCCAAGATGACAGCGTGGTTTGACCCTCGCTTGCTCGCGAAATTGCTGGGGCGCGTGATCGTGTCCGACCTGTTCGGCCAATATGCAGACCGGCGCCTGATCGTGGCGGCGCTCGATGCGGTTCCCGATAAAGAACTCGTCGAGCGGGCCCAGCAATTCATGCCGGGCAACCCCAACGAAGAGGTCTGGACTCTCACCCCGGACGCGGACGGCGCCATCTGGATCGATTTCGTGGCGGATCTCGGTGACGGCTTCGATGCGACATACGCCATCGCGTGCCTGCTCGCTCAGGAGACCTTGACCGTTGGCGGTCACCTCACGCGCCGCGGTCAAATCCTGCTGATGGGCGGAGATGAAGTCTATCCCACCGCATCCCGAGAGGCTTATCACAAGAAGCTGCGAGACCCTTACGATTGGGCCTTCCCCGATCCGCATCCCGAGCTGATCAAAGGGCCCCCGGTTTACGCGATACCGGGAAATCATGACTGGTATGACGGGCTCGTCGTGTTCTTGGCGCAGTTCAGCCGAAAGGAGCATCTTCATCTCGGGGGATGGCGATCGCATCAGCGACGGAGCTATTTCGCCCTGCAGGTCACTCCGAAGTGGTGGATTTGGGCGATGGACGCGCAGCTCGGCGATGACGTGGATCAGCCGCAGAAGGAGTACTTCTTGGCGATCGCAAAGGCGATGCCGGACGACGCCAACATCATCCTGTGCGGCCCCGAACCTGGCTGGCTCTATACGCTGAGGCAGGGAAAATCACTGGGCGTTATCGACTACGTGGGCTGGCAGGCCCTGAACAAGAGCAAGCGCATGAACGTTCCGCTCGTGCTCTCGGGCGACACCCATCACTACAGCCGCTACGTGGGTAACGACGGGGTGACGCAGTTCATCACGTCAGGCGGTGGGGGTGCGTTCCTGCATCCCACGCATCAGTTAGCGCCGACGATCGATCTCGACAGAGAGAAGGACGGCATCTACTGGCTCGGTGGGCGGGTCAAAAAGCTCATCTTGGCGACCGATCCGAACACTCAAAGCGGGAAGCCAGCCAAAGAGGCCCGCTATCCGACGCGCGATGAGAGTCTCTCCATGCTCGCCGGCAATTTCAAATTTGCCTTCCTCAATCCATGGTTCATGCTGGTGCTTGGGGTCTGCTACTGGCTCCTCGGCCTGGTGGCGGTGCACCTTGGCTGGGACAGCGTGTACATCGTGTTCTTCACCCTCCTCGCTGGCTTCTGGGCTTACACCAAGAAGCAAGAAGGTGGGGGGTTCAAAGTCGGCCTGGTCTCCTTCGCCAATGCGATCGTGCACAGCCTAGCGGTCTTCTGGCTCGCGGGTTTCTTTTCCCGGCTCAATGACAATGACGCATGGCGCGATCGGCTGGCCTGGCCGATCTTCTCGTGGGTGCCCTTTGCGGCCGAGATGATCGTGGTCGGGGGTTTCGTCGCCGCCATCCTGTTCGGCATCTATCTGTACATTTCGTCGCGCTGGTTGAATCTGAACCACAACGACGCTTTCAGCGCGATGAGGCTCGACAGCCATCGGCATTTCCTGCGCATGCGCATCAAAGATGATGAGGTGACGCTCTACCCGATCGGGCTGGATCGGGTCCCGACGCGAGCTGAATGGCGCTTCAACGAGGAGAAGGCTGGATCGCCGGCGCCGGTCTATGTCCCGGACCGTGGCCCGGACCCTGACCCGGATTTGGACCCCCATTTGATTGAGGGACCGATCGTCGTCCATGTCCCAGCGCGTACATGACCAGGCCGCGATCGGCGCCCCTCGCGGTCCTTGCCAAGATTTAATGTGTGGGTGTTCTTCGCCATTGGTAGGATGCGACGCATCGTCGGCAATACGCGGCCTCGGCGCCATTCGTTCCTCTGCATTCCTGCTCATTGAGACCATGATGCGTATCTCCGCCTCTGCTTCGGCGGCGAGACTGGCGCGAGGTGCAAACCTTGGAGAGTGAAATGCCGCTCTTGGCGTTGGCTTTGGCCGTTGGAACGGCCGGCGTGGCAATGGGTGGCGATCTCACCGGAAGCGAGTGGCGGCCGAGCTTCGTCGTCGCCTCCGAGCTGCCCGACAAGAATCGCATGGTCGTGCAGTTCAAGCCCGGCGGCGAGATCACCGGCAATGGCGGCTGCAACCACTTCGCCGGCACCTACACGATCTCGGGAAACTCCATCAAGATCGGTCCGCTGCTGTCGACGCGGATGGGCTGCCCGGGGATCATCCGCCTGGAAGGTACCTTCTTCGGCGTGCTTCAGGCCGCCACGACGTTCGAGCAAGACGGCACCAAGCTCGTCCTGTTCGATGCGACGGGGACCAAGCTTGCCCAGTTCGTCCGCTCCGGCGAGGAGTGATGCGGTAGACGTGTCGGGGCGAGCAAAGCGCCCGCAAGGGAGCGATTTCGTTTGAACCGTCCGACTGGCTCCCCGCTCCCCCCTTGTGGGGGAGCACGCGCGCCTCTTGAGCGCGCGGAGGGGGGAGAGTCTTTAAGCACAACACCCCCCTCCCTATCCCTCCCCCACAAGGGGGGAGGGGAGAGCGAGAGGCGGTTCTCGAATCCCCACCGGCGCGCACTCCCCGAGTTGCGATTCTAGCAGCGCTCTTCATGCGCCGAGGCTAAGCTCGGCCCGTCTCGCTCAGCTCGGGGATCGCCATGGCTCGCCTATTTCTCGCATCGCTGATCACCTTCGGCATCCTGGTCGGCATGGTGATCGGCGTGGTGCTCGCCGCCATGGTGTCGATGGGCGAGGTCAACCTGACCGTGGCCATCGCCCTCACCGTGGTGATCAATCTTCTCATCTGGCTGATCAGCCCGTGGCTCTCGGACCTGACGCTGCGATGGTTCAACAAGCTCGAGTTCCTCGATGACGCCACGGTCAAGCAGCGCTATGCGGGCGTGCATCGTCTCATCCATCAGGTGGCCGACGAGTACCGGTTCACCGCGCCACGGATCGGCTTCATTCCTGACCGCAACCCCACCGCCTTCACCTACGGGCTTTTGCGATCCAACGCCCGCATCGTGGTCACGCAAGGCATTTTCGAGTTCCTGAGCGAGGACGAGCAGCGCGCCGTGGTCGGGCACGAGCTCGGCCACATCGTCAATCGCGATTTCATCTTGATGACCATGGCGGGCATGCTGGTGCAGATCCTCTACCAGATCTACGCGGCGCTCACGCGGAGCGGCGGCGGCAGCAGCGATAAGAAGGGCAAAGGCGCCATGATCGGCTTGGCGGCCTTGCTCTGCTACTATATCGGCATCTACCTGCTGCTCTATCTCAGCCGCACGCGCGAATATCTGGCCGATGCTTTTTCCGCGAGCCGCGTCGAGCCGCGCCATCTCGCCAGCGCGCTCATCAAGATCGCTTACGGCATCGTGGCGGTCGAGGACACCGAGGCCACGCAGAGCCTGTTGCGCAGCACGCGGCATCTCGGCGTCATCGACGTCAAGAACGCCCGCTATACCGGCCTCCTCGCCGAGAGCGCCAAGAAGAGTCCCGGCTCCGCCGCCGAGGCCATGCTGTTCGACACCTACAATCCCTGGGCGCCCCTCATTCAGCTCAATTCCACCCATCCTCTGACGGGGCGACGGATCGCCCATCTCGGCGAGATCGCCAAGGCGAAGGGTCAAGCCTTCGGCGAATACGACGTCGAGGCTGCCGCTGCCCGCGTGCATCTCGACCGGGGGAAGCTGTGGGGCCAATTCCTGGCTGAGCTTCTCCTGCTGCTCGCGCCGATCCTGTTCGGGCTGGTGGTGGCGATCATGGGGGCGTGGCAGCTCGTGCCGGCGGCCATTGCCGTTGGCGTGCTGGCGACGCTTCCCTTGCGCTATCCTTTCGGCACGCCGTCGGGCGCCACGGTGATGGCGCTCATGAGCGATCCGGCGGCCTCTCCCATCCGCGGACGTGCCGTCCGCCTCGAAGGCAAGGCTATCGGCCGCGTGCAGGCCGGCTTCGTCGCCGGCGAGGACGTCATCTTCCAGGACAAGACCGGCCTCATGGCGGTCGATTTCCGCTCCATACTCGGCCTCATCGGCAATCTCTTCGCCGGGTGGAAGCGCGTGCCGAAACATCTCGACCAGCAGGGTTCGGCGACCGGCTGGTTCCGGCGCGGCATGGGCGGCTATCTCGTCCTCAACGAGCTCAAGACCACGGCGGGCGAGCTCAAGGCGCGGCCCTTCTTCTGGCAGGTCCTGCTGTCGCTGATCGTCATCGCCGTGAACGTCTTCGTGGTCTTGGGAGGATGAGCGCTTGTGGCGTCGCGCCAGGCTAGAGCGCCATCGCATGAAATAGAATCGCGACGGCGCTCTAGCTTTTTATTTCATGCTCCAGGGGAAGGCAGAAGTGAGTCACGCCGTAGCCCGCACAGTCCTTGTGCTCATCGCCTGGTCCCTTGGCGCCTGGCTTTCTCCCGCGGGCGCGGCGTGCGACCTATCCGAGCCTGAGACCGGCACGGTCGCCGCCGTCCTCGACGGTGAGACGCTTCAGCTCAGTGACGGCAGGATCGTCCGGCTGATCGGCGCCAAGGCGCCTTCGCCGCCGCTCGGCTGGCGGGGCGAGGATCCCTGGCCGCTCGTCGACGAGGCGAAGGAGGCGCTTACCCAACTCGCCTCGGGCGCCGAGGTCGAGCTTAAGTTTGGCGAGCGCCGCACCGACCGCTACGGTCATGCGCTCGCCCAGGTCTTCGTCGTCAGCGGCGCGACGCGGCTGTGGCTGCAGGAGGCGCTTGTCGCGAGGGGACTTGCCCGCGTCTATTCCTTCCCCGACAACCGGGCCTGTGTCTCCGACCTCTTGGCGCGGGAGTCCCAAGCGAGAGCCAAGCGGCTTGGCGTGTGGGGCTCCTCGGCCTACCGCATAGAAAGCGCTGAGGACGTGGAGCGGCTCGGCCGCCTCACCCATTCCTATCAGCTCGTCGAGGGCACCGTCGCGGCGGTGGGAGAGGGCGGCGGGCGCCTTTATCTCAACTTCGCCAAGGACTGGCGGAGCGATTTCACCATCAGCGTCGAGCGCAAGGATTTGAGCGCCTTCACTGCTGCCGGCATCGACCTGAAAGGTCTCGCCGGCAGCCACGTACGGGTGCGGGGCTGGGTCGAATGGCGGAACGGCCCCATGATCGAGGCAAGCCATCCCGAGCAGATCGAAGTGCTGCCGAGCGCGCCTGCACCCGAGGAGACAAAGCCTGAGCCTCAGCCCCCGCGCTCCCTGGCGCCATCGCTCTCTGAGTTCTGCTATCGAGGCGTCCCCCCACCCGGCGCGCGAGCGCGCCGACCTCCCAACAAGGGGGAGGTATGGGAGTCCGTTGATCCGCCACGCGCACCATCCCTCCCCTTGATGGGGAGGGCGGCTCGGCCAAAGGCCGAG
>JBGQMX010000052.1:0-20243 GCA_041500805.1 Methyloceanibacter sp. | reverse complement strand
GGGCGACCGAGGCGGCGCTCGAAGCCAACGAGGCCAAGAGCGTCTTCCTCGCCAATATGAGCCACGAGATCAGGACGCCGATGAATGCCGTCATCGGCCTTTCCCACCTCGCGCTGAAAACCGACCTGACGCCGCGCCAGCGGGATTATGTGCAGAAGATCAAGAGCTCCGGCCAACACCTCCTTGGCATCATCAACGACATCCTCGACTTCTCCAAGATCGAGGCCGGCAAGCTGTCGATCGAGAACATCGACTTCGATCTCGACAAGGTGCTGGAGAACGTCGGCAACCTGATGTCCGAGAAGGCCTCGGCCAAGGGGCTCGAGCTGATTTTCGAGGTCG
Source organism: Methyloceanibacter sp. (assembly GCA_041500805.1). GTDB lineage: Bacteria > Pseudomonadota > Alphaproteobacteria > Rhizobiales > Methyloligellaceae > Methyloceanibacter. Next base: position 19,901 of record JBGQMX010000052.1, on the reverse strand, counting down.
AGCCCGCGGTGTCGACCCATTTCCGAGGCGACCCGCTGCGACTCGGGCAGATCCTGATCAATTTCTGCAACAACGCGGTCAAGTTTACCGAGACCGGCGAGGTCGCCGTCGAGGTTCGCGTGCTGGAAGACAGCGCCGACTGCCAGCTCGTCGAATTTTCGGTCAGCGACACCGGCATCGGCATGACGGAACCGCAAATAGAGCGTCTGTTCCAGGCGTTCGAGCAGGCCGATGCATCGACCACCCGCAAATATGGCGGGACCGGGCTGGGGCTCGCGATCTCCAAGCAGCTGACCGAGCTGATGGGCGGCCACGTTTACGTCAAGAGCGAGCCGGGCAAAGGCAGCACGTTCCGCTTTACCGCGCGCCTCGGCAAAGGCACCGCGACGGCGCGTCCGCGTCTCCTCCAGTCTGATCTGCGCGGGCGCCGTGTCTTGATCATCGACGACAATCCGCACGCCCGCGCCGTCTTGTCGGGCATGCTGACCAACATGACCTTCGTTGCCGACGAGGCCGCCTCCGGCGAGGAGGCCATCGACATGGTTCGTCAAGCCTCGAAATTCGGCGACCGCTACGAGATCGCTTTCATCGACTGGCAGATGCCTGGTCTCAACGGCATCGAGACCGGCAAGCGCATTCTCGCCTTGCCGGATCTCTCGCCCCCGCCCCACCTTGTGATGGTGACCGCCTATGGCCGCGAGGAGGTGCTGAAGCAGGCCGAGGACACCGGCTTCGAAAACGTCCTCATCAAGCCCGTCACGTCGTCCATTCTTTTCGACACGGCCGTGGTTGCTCTCGGCGCCGATCTGGAGAGGGCCGAGACGGTGAAGGCCGGCCCCTCGTTCGACATCGACCGGATGCGTGGCGCGCGGGTCCTGCTCGTGGAGGACAACGAGATCAACCAGGAAGTCGCCATGGGCCAGCTCGAAGATGCCGAAGTCTTCGTCGACCTGGCGGAGAACGGCGAGGTCGCGCTCGGCATGATCCGCGACAACGACTACGACGTCGTGCTGATGGACATGCAGATGCCGGTCATGGACGGCATCGAGGCGACGCGCATCATCAGGTCCGAGCCGCGCTTCCAAGACTTGCCCATCATCGCCATGACCGCCAACGCTATGGCCTCGGATCGCGAATTGTGCCTCGAGGCGGGCATGAACGATCACATCGCCAAGCCCATCGATCCCGATCAGCTGTTCGGGGTTCTGCTCAGATGGATCCGCCGCGCCGACGCCGACGGCAGGGCCGCGCGTGGACACGCTTCGGCGCCGCCTGCGAACAGCCAGGCCAGCGACACCGACCTGAATATTCAAGGCATCGAGGTCCGCTCGGGCCTGAAGCGGACCGGCGGCAATCGCCAGCGCTACGAGGCGCTGTTACGCAAGTTCGCCGAGCATCAGGCCGGCATCGTCGATTCCATGAAGGCCGCGCTTTCCATCGGCGACGCCGCGTCCGCCGAACGCGCCGCTCATTCCCTGAAGGGCGCCGCCGGCACGCTCGGCGCGGCTGCGTTGTCGGAGGCAGCTTCCGAGGCAGAAACCGCGATCAAGACCGGGCAGGGTGTGCCGGAGGCGCTGCGATCGCTTTCGCTTGCCCTTGAGCCGGTGCTTGCGGCCATTGGGGTCGCCCTTCCCGATCAGACGGGTGGCAACGGCGCCGGCGCCGTTTCCGGCGATCTGGCAGCGGTCCTCGAACCCCTCGCCCGGCTGAAACAGCTGCTCGAGACCGACGACGGCGAGGCCGCCGACTTCATCGTCGACGCGAAATCTCGTCTCTCGGGCGTGCTCACGCCCGCGGAGATCAAGACGCTCACCGAGCGCGTCGGCAATTTCGATTTCGAGGCCGCGCTCAAATGCCTATCGGGCATTGCCTCCCGCCTCTCCCTCAACCTCGAAGGCGAATGATGTCGGGCCCCGACCGGAAGCTCATATTGATCGTCGACGATACCCCGACCAACGTCTCGGTCGTTTCGGGGGTGCTGAAAGATTTGTTCAGGACGAAGGTCGCCACCAACGGCGAGAAGGCGCTGGCGATCGCCACCGCTGCCGAAAAGCCCGATCTGATCCTGCTCGACGTGATGATGCCTGGAATGGACGGATATGAGGTCTGCCGCAGGCTCAAGGCCGATCCCTACACGGCCGAAATTCCAGTGATCTTCCTGACGGCCAAGACCGACTCCCTCGACGAGGAAAAAGGGTTCGACGTCGGCGCGGTCGACTACATCCATAAGCCGTTCTCGAGCCCCATCGTGCTCGCCAGGGTCAAGACGCAACTGGCGCTACAGGCGGCGCTCAGCGAGGCCCAGGAGGCGCGCAACCAGGCCGACACGTTGCTCCACGCGCTGCTGCCGAAAAAGGCCGCCGACGAGATTCGCGCCATCGGAACCGTGATCCCGCGGCGCTACGAGAACGTTGCGGTGCTCTTCTGCGACGTGACCAATTTCACGGCCTATTGCGACAAGCATGAGCCTGAGGACGTGGTTTCGCGGCTCGATGCGCTGTTCGTCATTTTCGAGCGCATCGTAACGAAGCACGGGCTTGAGAAAATCAAGACGATTGGCGATGGCTTCATGGCGGTTGCGGGGCTCCTCCACAAGATCAACGATCCCGTAGGTTCCGCCGTTCGTTGCGGGCTCGAGATGACCTCCACCCTGATCGATGCCCATCTCGGCTGGGAGGTCAGGGTCGGCGTGCATGCCGGCCCCGTCGTGGCCGGCGTCGTCGGGCAGGAGCGCTACCAGTTCGACATCTGGGGCGACACCGTCAATGTCGCGGCGCGCATGGTCGGCATGAGTGCGCCCGGCAGCGTCGCCACCACCAAGGAGATCTGGGAGACGATCTCAACCGCCTTCGACGGCGAGTCGTTGGGAATGCTGGACATCAAAGGCAAGGGCGCGATCTCCGTCTTCGGCCTCCGCCTGCGTGCTTCTCCTTGAGGTATGGCGCCCCGTAAGGGAATTGAACCCTTGTTTCCGGCGTGAGAGGCCAGCGTCCTAGGCCACTAGACGAACGGGGCGTTCGCGACAGCCAAGCACAGGCCTAAACCTATAGCGTGGGCTTCGAAGGCCGATCAAGGCCTATTGCGGGTTCAGCCTGATGCGGGCGACGACCTTCCTGGTTTTCAGATCGATCACGGCGATCTCGGGGCCCGCTGCCGAGTTCAGATGAATGGCAAGCCGGTCGCCGTCAAGGGAAAGCGCGCCAACGGTCGCGTCTTTGGCAATCGGAAGCTCGGTTTCGAGGCCATTGACCGCCGGCCCGGCCGCCGCTCCGTCTTGCCCAACGCGTGAGGCCTGATAGACAATGACCGCAAGCACGAAGGCGAAGCCGCCGACGAGCAGAAGCCCCATCGTGATCACGGTAACTTTCAGCACCCGCACCTGGCGCGGGGTGAACACCGTCCCCGGCAAGGGAGTATTGTCGGGCTCGCCCGCCACCGCCATCGTTTGAGACCTCATGCCACTTCCAAGCAAAGCTTCACCCGCCGAGCTTCTCATGGCGGAAGCCGATGCGAGCCATGTAGGCCAGAGGCTCGACCGCTTCTTGAGCGAGCTTCTCCCGCAGCTGAGCCGCACCCGCGTGCAGGCCCTGATCAAAGAAGGCCACGCCTCATGCGACGGGGCGACCATAGAGGACGTGAAATATCGGGTCAAACCGGGCGACCGCTTCGAGCTCGCCGTCCCACCTGCCGCGGCGTCTGAGCTTGGCGGCGAAGCCATACCCCTCACCATCGTCTATGAGGACGACGCACTGATCGTCATCGACAAGCCGGCAGGCCTCGTCGTGCATCCGGGCGCAGGCCACGCGACCGGCACGCTCGTCAACGCGCTGATCGCCCATTGCGGGACGAGCCTCTCAGGCATCGGCGGCGTGGCGCGGCCCGGCATCATCCACCGCCTCGACAAGGACACGAGCGGCCTTCTGGTCGTGGCCAAGACCGATCAAGCGCACCATGCGCTGGCCGACCAATTCGCCGACCATGGCCGCTCGGGGGAGCTTGAGCGCGGCTATCTCGCGCTGGTGTGGGGAGCGCCGGCGCGGACCCACGGACGAATCGATGCGCCCATAGGCCGCCATCCCACGAGCCGGACCAAGATGGCGGTGCTGCCTGCCGGCAAGGGACGCGAGGCTGTGACCCATTGGCGCGTGGTCGCGACCTTCGGACGCGGCGATGAGCCCATCGCCTCCCTCCTCGAATGCACGCTCGAGACCGGCCGCACCCATCAGGTGCGCGTGCATCTTGCCCATATCGGCCATCCCCTGATCGGCGACCCGCTCTATGGCCAGGGCTTCAAGTCCAAGCTGCGCAAGCTTCCCGAGCCTCTTAGCAGCAAGCTCGCGAGCCTCGACCGCCAGGCGCTGCACGCGGCAAGGCTCGCCTTCGTTCATCCGGTCACCGGCACATTACTCAAATTTAATAGTCATCTTCCTCCCGATCTCGGCGAGATCGTTGAGGCCTTCAAGGAACTGTGAACATGCGGCAGGCTTTTATCCAAGTGCCAAAGGTTCTATAGAGGGGATCGCCGGGGGGCGGGTTAGTTTGGAAGTATGCGGCCGCCAAAGGCCGCTGGAGACGGGCTCTCATGGCTGCAAGAAGTTTGCCGAGTGTCGGCGCGCATGGCGGACTGACGCGCTACCTCGAAGAGATCAGACAGTTTCCGATGCTGGAGCCGCAGCAGGAGTACATGCTCGCCAAGAGCTGGCGCGAGCATGGCGACCGCGACGCGGCGCATCAGCTCGTCACCTCGCACCTTAGGCTCGTGGCGCATATCGCCATGGGCTATCGCGGCTATGGCCTCCCCGTCGGCGAGGTGATCTCCGAAGGCAATGTCGGGCTGATGCAGGCGGTCAAGCGCTTCGACCCCGACAAGGGCTTCCGGCTCGCGACCTATGCCATGTGGTGGATCAGGGCCGCGATCCAGGAATATATCCTGCGCTCGTGGAGCCTCGTGAAGATGGGCACCACCGCGGCGCAGAAGAAGCTGTTCTTCAACCTGCGCAAGATCAAGGGCCAGCTCAAGGCCCTCGAAGAGGGCGATTTGCGCCCCGACCAGGTGAAGCTGATCGCAACCAGGCTCGGCGTGACCGAGGAGGACGTCGTTTCCATGAACCGGCGGCTTGCCGGCGATAGCTCGCTCAATGCGCCGGTGCGCAATGACGCCGAGAGCGGCGAATGGCAGGACTGGCTGGTCGACGACACCATGGACCAGGAGACCGCGCTTGCCGAGTCCGAGGAGAAGGGCCATCGCCACGCCCTGCTGACCGACGCGCTGAAGGGCTTGAACGAGCGGGAGCGCCGCGTCTTCGAGGCGCGCAGGTTGACCGACGAGCCGCTGACGCTTGAGGAGCTTTCGAGCGAGTTCGGGGTGAGCCGCGAGCGCATCCGCCAGATCGAGGTGCGCGCCTTCGAGAAGGTGCAGCGCGCGGTGCAAAAAGCTGCCGCCGCCTCCGCGCAGCCCGAGCACGCTCTGCCCGGATAGCTCGCGGGCTGCTTGGCCGTTCCCGTCAATCAGCCATCGCCACGCGAAGCGCGACTGACTACCCCTCTCCCTTCCCGCAATACGACTTGCGCAAGAGCTTCGCTCGCGCAAGATCGCGGCGGAAAGCCCTCTCCCACAAGGGGCGAGGGGATATTGATGCTGCCGCGAATCCCAACCCCCCTCCCCTCGTGGGAGAGGGTGGCTTGGACCCTTAGGTCCAAGCCGGGTGAGGGGGATCAGAAAAAGCAACATGAAGCAGCTCACCGTCAGCGGCATGGAGATCGCCTATCTCGATGAGGGCAAAGGTCCCGTCATCGTCATCGGCCATTGCTCGAGCGCCTCCCACAAGGAATGGCTGCCGCTGATCGAGACGCTTCAATCCGATTGGCGCGTGCTGGCTCCCGACTTCATCGGCTATGGACGGTCAGACCCTTGGCCCGGCGAAGAGCCATTCAGCACCGATGCCGATGTGAACGTGCTGCTGGCCGTCGCCAAGAAGACCAAAGGCCCGCTTCACCTCGTGGGCCATTCCTACGGCGCGGCCTTGGCGCTCGAAGCCGCGCGCACGCTCGGATCCCGCGTAAAGAGCCTCACGCTGGTCGAGCCCGTCTCCTTTCAGCTCTTGCGGCAGGAGGGACGCCCCGAATGGGCCGAGGTCGAGCAGCTCGGCATCGCGGTGCTCGGCCCTGTGGCCAAAGGCGACGACCGCGCCGCGGCGGCCGCCTTCATGAGCTATTGGCTTGGTCGCTGGCGCTGGTGGCTGTCGCCGGAGCGCTTCAAGGACGCCATCGCCGCGACCATCCCGAAAGTGGCGCTCGAATTCACCATCGCGCTCGACGCGCCGACGACCCTGCAAGACTATGCGGAGATCGCGGCGCCCACTCTGCTGATCAAAGGCGGCAAGACGCGCGCCCCGACAAGCGCTGTCGTCGACCTGCTGGCGGCCACGCTGCCGAACGCCACGCTCAAGACGCTAAAGGGTGCGGGCCATATGAGCCCGTTCACTCATCCCGCCGAACTGAACCGTTTGATCCTCGATCATCTCGCCGCTCACCGATGATGGAGGCAACCTCCTCGTCCAGCTCTTTCACGTCGCGGGCGAACAGCTCCTCGAGCTCGACCGCAGCGGTCAGCGCGTTGGCGCGCACCTTCTCGACATCGGTATAATATTTGTAATCGTCGAAGAGGCGCTTCTCGTCCTGCCGCTTGAAGGTCTCCAGGAGTCGCTTCACCTCGGCCGGGCTGAGGCCCAAGCCGCGCAGCAGCTTCCTCGTCAATTCCAGCGCCGAGAGAAAGGTCTCGCGCTCGATGATGGTGACGCCGAGATCCATGAGCTTGTGCACGTGGATGCGGTCGCGCGCGCGAGCATAGATCGGCAGCTCGGGAAAATTCCGGCGCACGATCTCGGCGACCCTGACCGAGGCCTCGACCTTGTCGATGGCGAGCACGAAGGCGAGCGCCTTGTCGGTCCCTGCCGCCCGCAAGATGTCGAGGCGCCCGGCGTCGCCGTAATAGATCCGCGAGCCGAAGCGCTTGACGAAATCCACCTGCTCGATATTCGAATCGAGCGCGGTGAACGGGATGCGCCGGGCGCGCAGCACGCGCGCCACGATCTGCCCGAAGCGGCCGAAGCCGGCGACGATCACATGCCGCTCGCTGCCCGGCGGCATCTCGTATTCCGGCGGCTCCGGCCTGAGGGCGCGGGCCACCGCCTCGTCGATGAGGAGGAGCACCGGCGTCGCCGCCATCGACAAGGTCACGGCGAGCGTGAGGAGATTGGCCATAGGCTGGTCGATGACGCCTTGCAGAGCGCCCGCCCCGAACAGCACGAAGGCAAACTCGCCGCCTTGACTGAGCACGAGACCGAGGCGCCTTGCGGCCGCGCTATCGAGCCCCCACCAGCGGCCGAGCAGATAAAGGATGACGGATTTGAAGATCACGAGGCCGGCGACGATTGCCGCGAGCTCGCCCGGCTCGGCCACCAGCACGCCGAGATCGATCGACATGCCGACGGCGATGAAGAACACGGCGAGCAGCAGCCCTTCGAAGAGGGCGATGTCGGCCTCGATCTGATGGCGGTATTCCGAATCGGCCAGCAGCGCGCCGGCGATGAAGGACCCAAGCGCGGGCGACAGGCCTGCCACCTGCATGATCAGCGCGACACCCACCACCGTAAGCAACGCGCTGGCCGTCATCGCCTCGCGCACGCCGGTGGCCGCGACGAACCGGTAGAGCCGGCTCAAGAGAAAGCGCCCGGCCACGATCACCCCGAGAATCGTCAGGATGGCGAGCACGGCGGCGCTGATGTCCATGGCAGGCTTGGCGCCGCCAAGAGCAAAGAGCGGCACCAGCGCAATGAGCGGGATCGCCGCAAGGTCCTGGAACAGCAGCACGGAGAAGGCAAGCCTGCCGTGGCGCGTGTTGATCTCGCCTTTCTCGTCCAGCACCTGTAGCGCAAAGGCGGTCGAGGACAGCGACAGGGCAAGGCCGACGAACAGGGCCTGACCGGTGGCGAGGCCGAGCGCCACGCCAATTGCCGCAAGCACGATCGCCGTGGCCACGAGCTGGGCCGTGCCGAGGCCGAAGATCGCCGAGCGCATGGCCCACAGTCTGACCGGGCGAAGCTCGAGCCCGATCACGAACAGCAGCATCACCACGCCGAACTCGCCGAAATGCATGAGCTTGCCGACGTCGTCGAGGGCGTAGAGGGGCCCCAGTACGTAGGGGCCGATGACGACGCCAAGCGCGAGATAGCCGAGGACCGAGCCCATGCGCAGGAAGCGGCCGAGCGGCGCGGCGATTGCCGCGGCGGCGAGGAACACCGCCACCTGAATCAATTGCGCCGTCACCATTGTCCTGCTCGCGCCTCCGCGACGTTGGGTAGCACGCGAGCGCCCGCCTCACTAGCCAAGAGCATGAGGCTTAAGCGTTAGTCGCGATTGCCCAAGCTCGAGCTTCATCCTAGGATTGCCGGATCGGGGCTCACGCGGCCGCCCCGTGAGGCAGACCTGCCCAAGCGCCGCTCCGTAAGGCATTGTGCCTGATCTACGGAGTGAGTTGCCATGGGCTCGATTGAACCTTCACAGAAACCAACCTTCCGAGACGCGTTCGGCGTCTTTGCCAAGATCGGCGTGTTGTCCTTCGGCGGACCGGCCGGCCAGATCGCGCTCATGCATCGCGTCCTCGTCGAGGAGCGCCGCTTCATCGCCGAGGACCGCTTCCTGCACGCTCTCAACTTCTGCATGCTGCTGCCCGGCCCCGAGGCCATGCAGCTTGCCACCTATGTCGGCTGGCGGCTCCACGGCACGATCGGAGGGCTCGCCGCGGGCCTCCTCTTCGTGCTGCCGGGCGCCTGCGTCGTGCTCGCGCTCAGCATCGCTTACGCCCTTTACGGCCAAGTCCCGGTCGTTGAGGTCGCCTTTGTCGGCATCAAGGCCGCGGTCCTCGTGATCGTCACCGAGGCGCTCGTTCGGGTCGCGCGGCGGGCGCTGCGCGGGCCCTACGATCTCGCCATCGCTGCCGCTGCCTTCGCCGCCATCTTTTTTCTCGACGCACCCTTTCCGCTCATCATCGCCGGCGCCGCCCTGATCGGCTTGCTGCTTGCCCTCGCCTCGCCGGCTGCGCAGCACGCCCCGCTCACGGCGCCACCGCCCGTCCAGCTCTCAGCGACGCTAAAGACCGCGGCGCTTTGGCTTGCGATCTGGGTCCTCCCCCTCCTCCTCGTGGCGGCGCTCTTCGGCCACGCCCATGTCACGACCGACATCGCGTTGTTCTTCTCGAAGCTTGCCGTGGTGACCTTTGGCGGCGCCTATTCGGTGCTCGCTTACATGGCGCAGCAGGCGGTCGAGACCTATGGCTGGCTGAGCGCGGGAGAGATGCTGGACGGGCTCGGCCTTGCCGAGACGACGCCGGGGCCCCTCATCCTCGTGACCGAGTTCGTGGGCTTCCTCGCGGGCTTCCGCCATGGCGGCGAGCCGAAGCTCGCCTTTGGCCTGCTCGGCGCCGCCGTCACCCTATGGGCGACCTTCACGCCCTGCTTCCTGTGGATTTTCACCGGCGCCCCCTATGTCGAACGCCTAAGCACAAGCCCTCGGCTTGCCGGGGCCCTTGCCGCCGTCACCGCCGCCGTCGTGGGCGTCATCCTCAATTTAAGTCTGTGGTTTGCGCTGCACGTCCTGTTCGGCAGCGTCGCCGCGGTGTGGCACGGTCCCTTGCGGCTTTGGACGCCGGACCTCGCCAGCCTCAATGTCGAGGCGTTGTCGCTGGCCGTGCTCGCAAGCCTGCTCCTGTTCGGCCTCCGCTTCGGCATCGCCGGCACGCTCGCGCTCACCGCCGCGGCGGCGCTGGCCTGGTCGTTTGCTCAGGGCGCGGTCTAGCAAAACACGCGTCGGATCAACGGGAGGCGGCTAGCGCGGTACCCAGAGATTCACGAACGGCGCCCTCACCCAGGTCCCGTAGCGGCCGTCATAGACCCTGGCGAACGGCGCGGCGACATACGTCTCGCTGCGCGGGTCGTAGCGGTCACGGCGCCACCAGCGACGCTTGTAATAGCCGACCGCCTGCACCTGTGAAACCTCCGCCGGCTTCGCGAGGACGGTGAGAGGGGCGGCAGAGCCCGGTGCGGGCAGAAGCGCAAAAGCTGCCAACAAGGACACAAGGCCAAGACCGGCAAGTCGCTTGGACATTCCAAATCTCCTTCGAGGCTTTTGACCGTTGTCCGCCAGCAGGCACTCGCCGACCAATGTGGCGAGACCCCGCCGCCCATGCAAGCTCAAACTAGAGCCAGCCTTTGCGTTTGAAATAAATGTAAGGCAACACCGCCGCCAGGACCATCAGGATCAGCGCCAAAGGATACCCGAACATCCAATCGAGCTCCGGCATGTTGTGGAAGTTCATGCCGTAGATCGAGGCGAGCAGCGTCGGCGGCAGGAACACGACGGCGGCGACCGAGAAGATCTTGATGATGTCGTTCTGCTGGATGTTGATCATGCCGAGCGTGGCGTCGAGCAGGAAGATGATCTTGCCGGACAGGAAGGTGGCGTGATCGGTCAGCGAGTTGACGTCCCGCGCCGCGGTGCGGACGCGCGCCTGCAGGAGCTTGTCCTCCTTCCGCTCGGTGGCGGCGTGAACGAGAAAAGTCAGCAGCCGGCCAAGCGAGTGGGCGCTTTCGCGCGCCTTCGAGGCGATCTCGCCTTCCCGCCCGATTGCTCTCAAGAGAACATCGAAGCGGCGCTGCCGCGAGGCGACGCCGCCCTTGATCTCGAAGATCGAATGGGACAGTCCTTCGACCTCCGCCTGGATGCGCTCGATGAAATCCGCAAGCCGGTCGACAATGGTCTCGATCAGCCCGATCAGAATGGCGCTGGCGCTCTTCAGGCCGGACTCTGACCGGTTGCAGCGCGCCACATAGATGGAGAAGGCGCGCGGCTCCGCATAGCGCACCGTGATGAGCCGTTGACCGGCGAGGATGAAGGTGACCGGCGTCGTTCTGGGCTCGCCTTGCTCAGGCTGGTACATCAGCGTCGCCGTCATGAAGTGCGCGCCGTCCTCCTGATAGAGGCGGCTCGAGACTTCGATCTCCTGCTGCTCCTCACGCGTCGGCACGTCGATCTTGAGCGCCTTCTCGACTCTTACCTCCTCCTCCGGGGTGGGATTGAGGATATCAATCCAGACCGCCTCCTCGGTGATCTTCGGCTGGCCGGTCTGTGGCTTGAGCTCGCCCGATTTGAACTCGTAGATGGTGAGCATCGGACCTCCCTGAGCCCCGTCCCGCCGAGGGAGTCATCCCGCTCCCTTCGGCCGCGGGGCGACCTTATACCAGCGCCTCCATGTTGCCACTGAGACAATGCGGCCCAGTGGAAGCTGGCATTGCAAGGTCTGAGGTCAGAGGTCCGGGCTCAATTCTTCTGCACGATGCAGGCCCCGCCGACTGACCGCAGCTCGGCACAAAGCTTGCCCGCGTCGTCCCGGCTGTCGGCGCCGATCTGGACCATGTAGAGATAGCGGCGCCCGCGGCTCAAATTCCGCTCCGGCAGCACGAAGGGCTCTCTGCCGGCAAGGACCGATGCAAACTGCCCCCTGATCCGGCCGAACTGGGCGAGCGCCTTGGCCTTGGAGAAGGCCGTCGAGACATGGACGCCCCAAGGCCGCCATGCCCCGCTCGCTGTCAGTGGTTCGGTCTCGTACACCGCCCGCACCACGAGCGGCGCGAGGCTCCGGCAAGAGTCCTGGACCTCATCGCCCGCGCTCTTGAGCGCATCGGGAAGCTCGGTCTCGGCGAGCTTCCATTCCTCGGCGGCACGGCCGGTGACGAAGAAGACATAGGCCTCGGTCTCCCCCGGCAGCCCGCCCTTCCCCGCCAACCACCCCCGCACCCGCTCCTCGCCCGCATTATAGGCAGCGGCGGCAAGCCCGAAATTGCCGAACTCCTGGCGAAGATCGGCGAGCAGGCTTGCCGAGTGCACGATCGCCGATTTCGGCTCGAAAGGATCGTCGAGGCCGCGGTCCGACGCCGTGCCCGGCATGAACTGGGCGATGCCTTGCGCGCCTTTGGGACTGACGGCTTGCGGATTGAAGCGGCTCTCCCGCCAGATCAGCCGCACGAAGGGCATGGGCGGCAATCCCCTCGCCTCGGCCTGCTGCTGCATGATGGGACAGACGATGTCGACGAAAGGCTTAGGCCCCGCGGCGGCAAGCCCTGCCTCCTTGAGGCCCGCCTCGACGCGGGCGACGGCGATGGCCTCCCCGGCCTCTGACGGAGGCGCAAGCAGGGTGAGCCCGGCAGCAAGCGCCGCCATCGGTAAGACCCTCATCATGCCGCCATTTTCGGACATGTCAGTGAGGAGGTCCATCGGCCGGAAATCCGGAGCCAGAAGCCAGAAAGCCAGAACGGGAAATCGCCGATTTCTAATTCTTCTGGACGATGCAGGCGCCACCCTTGGCGATGAGCTTGGCGCAAAGGCTGTCGGCGTCCTCGCGGCTCTCCATGCCGATCCGCGCGGAATATTGCGGCTTGGTGCCCATATGGAGATCGCATTGTTCCACCACGATCGGAGCGAAGCTCCCGAGAATGTCGGCATGGTCCTGCTTGATACGAGCGAACTCCTCGAGCGCTTCTTGCTCGGAGAAGGCCGTCGCGATCTCAACGCCCCAAGGAAGCTGAGCCCGAGCCGGCGCCGCATTGCCGCTCGCCCCGCCTTGTGTTTGCACGCAAGGCGAAATTGGCCCTTCCTGCTCCACCACCGGCCCGCCCAACGCGGGGGCTGCGGCAAGCATCAGGCAAACGCCAAAGAGGAGAGCGTCCCTCATGGAGAGCAGCATGCAGCGAGTCGAGCGCGCGATCCAGCGCGGGGTCGCCTGACGCTAAAGCCATCCCTAACAGTCAAGTCCCGCGCTGGGCCCAGCGCTTCAGTAGAACTTCATGTTGAACAGAACCTGCGGCAGCAGATTGAATCCGTTCCAGTCGAGATCGGACTGTGACGAGATTTGCTGCGTGAACCTCAACCCTGCGCTGAGCGTGACGTCGGCGGAGGGGGTCCAGCTCAGATTGCCGCTGCCGACAAAGATGAGGTCCTGGCGGCCGCCCGGATAATCGGAGAACACGGCGCCCTGCACGCTGCCGGTTGCCGACAGCGAGAGGTTCTTGACCGGCGGCCGCCAGCCGACCGTCGTCTCGGCCACGGCCCAGCTATTGATCTGGCTTTGCACATCGGCCAGGCTCTCCCCCATCGAGAGCGAAACATTGGCGAAGTAGCAGTAGGCTTCGCTCCCCGTGTCTCCGCACATCTTGTTGCCGAGACCAATATTGGAGCGCGACCAGCCGATGGACGGCGTGGCGACCGTGATCTCCTCCGCGCCGAAGCCCGTCTCGTAGACTGACGTTCCATCGAGACCGACCGTCAGGATATCCGTCGTCGCCGTGCCGCCCGTGTTAAGCCCCTCCGCTGTCTGCCGCCGGCCGAGCAACCGCGTATAAATGATGCTGCCATTGAGTGCGTCGAAGGAGCTCGAATCGAGCGTGGCGTACCGAACCGCCGTCGGCCCCAACAGGAAGGAAACCGTATCCTCCTCGCGGCCAGCCGGCATCAGCACCAAGAGGTTGCCGTTCTGCCCTCCGATCCGATCGGCGATGATGTCGATGTCGGCCTGGTTCGCGTTGGTGGAATAGGTGTAGCTCGTCGAGGCGAAGCCTTTCATGACGGTTTTTCGCGGCTCTTTCTTCTCGACGATCTCGATGACCGTGCGCGATTTCTGCTTGCGCACCTTGGTCACGACCTGCTTCGGCACTCCGCGCATGTTGAGATAGGCCTTGCGCGCCGTGGTCGAGCGCAAGCCCAGCGGCACGACGATGCCCATCGCCTTGGCCTTGGCCTCCCGTTCTTCAACCGTCAGATCCTTCTTCTCCTCGACGACGACGGTGACCTGCTCGGTGCGCTTGACCGGCACCTTCTGGGTCTTGGTGGGGAGAACGGTTTGCGGGCTGGTGGGAATGAAACTGTCGACCCGGCTCACTATATTGGGATCGAAGCTTTGCGCGGCTGCGGGAGTTCCGCCGAACACGGCGGCCGCAGCGGCCAAGGCAAGACAAGACCGTCGCAACAACGCCAAACACATGCGATCATCGTCCTAAGGCGGCGTATAAAAGCCATCGGAGAGTACAATAAGATGAGCCCGAAAAGCCTGAAATTGCTTGCCGCAGCCGTGAGCTTACTCGCTGCCGCTGTTGTTTTGCCGGCACAAGGTTTCGCGCGGCCCGCCGGAGCTGACCCGAATCTCATTCAGAGGGTCGATCAGTTCATCTGCAAGCCCACGCCGGTGGACTTGCTGCTCAAGCCGCAGCCTAAGCACCCCCAAAAGCCAGCCAAGGACTAACCGCACGCCGTCATTCAGGCCAGGCAGCCATCGCCGTCTCGGCGACGCGGCGAAGCTCGGCACGGGTGGCGCCACCGGCCGCCTGCACCACCATGCCTTGCATGACTGTCGCGACATAGCGGGCGAGCGTGGCAGGAGAGGCGTCCTCCGGCAGCTCGCCTTCTTTTTTCGCCTGCTTCAAGCGCTCGCGGATTGTCTTCTCCCCCGCGGCGCGCCTTGCGGTCAGCTCGTCCCTGATGCATTGCGCATGCTCCCCTGCCCCGGCGATGCCCTGGACAAGGAGGCAACCCGCGGGGTTGGACTTGTCCGTCAAAGAATCGGCCGTGCCCCTGAACAGCGCCGCGATACCATCCCGCGCCTTCGGTTGAGCGAGCGCCTCACGCACGACGCTCGCGTGCATCTCCGCGTAGCGGTCGAGCACTTTGCAGAACAGGCCCTCCTTGTTGCCGAAGGCGGCATAGAGGCTCGGCGGATTGATGCCCATGGCCTCGGTTAGGTCGCACAGGGTCGCGCCCTCGTAGCCCTTTCGCCAGAACACGTCGAGCGCGCGGTCAAGCGCTTGATCCATATCGAAATTACGGGGACGGCCTCGTACCACTTAGTTTGCGTCCTGCGGCGTTATGACGGCTGTGCATATTCTATCACTGTAGTGATCGCTATATAATGCTCTTGACGCGGCGGGTCCAGAACCATATCTGTAGCGAACACTAAATAACTCAAACGCAGGAGATGGACCCATGGCAAAGACCCTCGCAGGCAAGGTTGCTCTCGTCACCGGCGGCTCGCGCGGCATCGGCGCCGCGATCGCCCGCGCGCTGGCCGACGACGGCGCCGACGTCGCCATCAGCTATTCGGCTTCCGCCGATAAGGCCGCGGCGGTCGTCAACGAGCTCAAGCAGAAGGGCGTCCACGCGGCGGCGTTCAAGGCCGACCAGGCCAACGCCAAAGAGGTTGAGGCTCTCGTGAAATCCGTGGTCGAGCGCTTCGGGCGTCTCGACATCCTCGTCAATAATGCCGGCGTCTTCGTCACCGGCCAGGTGCATGACCGCGCCAACAATCTCGCCGAGCTCGACCGGCAATTCGCCATCAATGTGGGCGGCGTCGCCACCGCGGTGCGCGCCGCGGCCCCGCTGATAAGCAATGGCGGGCGCATCATCTCGATCGGGTCCGTGGTGGGCGATCGCTCACCCTTTCCCGGCTTCGGCGACTACAGTGCAACCAAGGCCGCCATCATCGGTTATACGCGGGGCTGGGCGCGTGACCTGGGACCTAAGGGGATCACGGTGAATACCGTTCAACCGGGACCGATCGACACCGACATGAACCCGGCCGACGGCGAGCGAGCCGGCGTTCAGGCGGCGGCGACCGCCCTTGGCCGCTACGGCAAGCCCGAGGAGGTGGCGGCCGCCGTGGCCTTTCTCGCAAGCCCCGACGCCGCCTATATCACCGGCACGACACTCACGGTCGACGGTGGCTTCAACACTTAACTCTTGTCTCGTCATTTGGAGGAATGTTCCATGATCGAACGGAGACCCTTCGCCTCCCTTGGCGGCGCCGACCATGGCTGGTTGAAAGCCAAGCACCACTTCTCCTTCGCCCGGTACTACGACCCCGAGCGCATCGGGCATGGGAGCTTGCGGGTGTGGAACGATGACGAGATCGCCCCCAACACGGGCTTTCCGCCCCACCCTCACGCCGACATGGAGATCATCACCTATGTCCGGCAGGGCGCGATCACGCACGAGGACAGTCTCGGGCATAAGGGCCGCACCGAAGCCGGCGACGTGCAGGTGATGAGCGCCGGCTCCGGCATCCGTCACGCCGAATTCAATCGAGAGCCGGTGGCCACCACGCTGTTCCAGATCTGGATCGAGCCGAGCAAGCCAGGCGGGGAGCCGTCCTGGGGCGCCAAGCCCTTCCCCAAGTCCGACCGCTCGGGGCGCTTCGTCTCGCTGGCGAGCGGCTTTGCCGATGACGGCGACGCGCTGCCGATCCGCGCCGAGGCCCGTGTTCTCGGCGCTACGCTGAAAGCCGGCGACACCGCCGAATACGAGCTCGGGGCTGAGCGTCACGGCTATCTCGTTCCGGCCTCGGGCAGCGTCGAGGTCAACGGCGTGCGTATCGGGACCCGCGACGACGCCGCCATAACCGACGAGACGGTGCTGAAGGTCAAAGCGCTCGAGGATACCGAGATCGTCCTCGTCGACGCGGCGTAGGGTGGGCAAGGCGAAGCGTGCCGACCAGCCGTCTTAGCGTGGGCAACGGCAAGGGCCGTCGCCCACCCTACGGATCACGACCACGGCGCTTCCTTGATGCCGAGCTCGGCGAGAATCTCGAACCAGAAAGCGAAATAGGCGAAGGCCGCAAGACCGGCGAGAAGAGCGGCAACAACAAGATGCCGCCCTTCCTTGGCGAGAATGAATGCCGGCAGGCTGAGCGGCAGGAAGATGAACATGAAGGCAGCACCAGACGCCACCATCTCCATCCCGTCGCCTTTGGGGTTCGCGTGATTGAACAGGAACACGGTGAGGAAGATGAGGAAGAGCGCCTGAGCGGCGACGGCGAACAAGACGCTCGTGCGCAGCCGCCTGTCGCCCGGTCCCGCCACGTACCCTTTCTGCAATGACGCTGGATGGGCGGCGCTCATGGCGTCTGCACCAGATCGCCGAACAACGAGTAGAGCGCAGCGAAGGCCGCAACGGAAAATGCGGGACGGGGCAAGCTAATCGTCGTCCTCGACGGCAGTCTCTGGCCGGTCGCTGCCGGGATCGAGCTCCTCATGCCAGATGCCGTCTGCCGTCTCATATTCGATGCCGACCGTCTCGCCCGGCACCTTTTGCTCGGCAGCCGCCCGCTTGGCCGCGACAAGAGCGACGTCGTGGCTGCGGAAGGTCTCGGAGAACACCTCGCCCACCTTGTAGGCCCAGCCATCCTCATGCTTCACGATCCTGTAGGTGACCTTCGCCATCAGCCTCTCTCCCAACTCGAGCCTAGAGTTAGCCTCGCACAACCATCCCTTTGCGCCAATGGTTCCTCTCTGCGAGCGCCCTCCGGGGCCTTGGCGATCACTCCCCATTCCCTATCATCGCCGGGCTTGATGGCCAGCTGAATAGCATGCGGCTTTTCGGCCCCCGCTTCCCACGTGTAGCAAGCAAACGTTTTCGACACCGCCGGCGCGAACCCTCCCGCCCCTGCAATTTTTGCGCTAGTATGCTTAGCTGCCTCGCCTCAAGGCAGGAACATTAAGAGCGGGAGGATCGTGTCATGCGCAGCATAAGCAGGTTGGCGGCCGGTCTGGCGGCAGCGGTGTTCGTCCTGGCGGTAGCGTCGACTTCATCGCCGGCATCGACGCCATGCGAACGGCGTCAGGGATGGGAGAAAAACTTCGCATATATCGACACGATTAGCGCAACCTGCCAAATCTTGACGACGGCTGCCGAGGTTGGGGCGACGGCCTTTGTTCCTTACCAGTCGATTGTCGCCGGGCTAGGCCAGGGCCTCGCAGGAACCGTGCTCAACTACGCAGCTGCCTATGGCGTTAATCTTCAACAGGTCGTTTTCGATAAGCATCACATTTGCCGGATCATCCGTGCCGGGAATGCTTTGAGCACGCAGCCTAACCGCCGCGTTCGCCTCCGGCTCTTGCAATATGGGCTCTGTCCACCGACCGACGACGCTTGCAAGACACGCGTGAAGGCGGAGATCTTTGAGCGCTACGGACTGATCAATGCTTGCGCGCAAACCTGATGCGCTCGCGCTTGCATGATGCGCGGAACTTGGCGCTCATTCTCTGCGATGCTCTTCTGGCCGCGTTTCGCCCCTTCCTAAATCTGGCGTAGTATTTCGCGCGGGGGCCGAGGTCTGCGCCGATCAAGGATCCCCCGCGAAGGGGCGAGCCCTGATGGATTTCGACGTCTTCATCAGTTATTCGAGCAAGGATAAGCCCGCGGCAGACGCTGCCTGCGCCGTGCTCGAAGGCTCCGGCATCAGGTGTTGGATCGCGCCGCGCGATGTCATGCCAGGTGGGGAATATGGCTCGGCCATCGTGGACGCGATCGAGCGATGCCGCGTCATGGTTCTCATCTTTTCCTCGAACGCCAACGACTCTGCGCAGATCCGTCGTGAGATCGAGCGTGCCGTGAAGAAGGGCGTCACCATCATCCCGGTTCGCATTGAAGAGGTCGAGCCGACCCAGTCCATGGAATATTTTCTCGGCGCCATCCACTGGCTCGACGCGCTCACCCCTCCCCTCGAAAAGCACCTGCAGCATCTGGCCGAGACCATCAAGGCGATGTTGCAGGCCAGGGAAGTGCAGCGCGGCGAGGCCGTTGATCAGAAGGCGACGAGACACTTTCCGTCAAAGGCCATCGAAACACCCCTCCCCCTCACGCGGACCGATGCGACATCGCCGGAAGCTCTCCCCGCATCGAAGCCGGATGCGCGGCGCCGTTGGATCTTGCCCGCCGCGATCGGCGTGTCAGCCTTAGCCGTTGTCGGGGCGGCCGTCTGGCTTTATGGGTTTGTCTCACAGCCGAAGCATCCGCTCGGTCCTCCAATCGACGGCTGGAGCACGAGCGGAGGACAGATTTTGCGCTTCTATCCTTCGCCGAGCCAGGAGGACTGCCGGGCCGATTGCGAGCGGGAAGGCGAGACCTGCTTCGCCTATACCTGGGTCAAGCCCGGCGGCTACAAGGCGGGAGATAGCCCCATGTGCTATCTCAACCAGTGGTACGATTCGATCGTCAAGAACCCCTGCTGCATCACCGCCAACCGCGCCGGCACCGTCCCGCGGTGATGAGCCTCGACGCGCTGCGGGGTCATGTGCCGCTTAGGCTAAGCGGCCGGCGGCCGGCACCCGGCGAAAGCCGCATCGATGGCGGGTGCGGCGCCGGTCACGTGAAACTCCGCCGTGGTCTGCCCTTTGGTGAGCGAGGTAATGCGCAAGACGAGCACGTTTGCCGTCCCGAGCTCGTTGACGAACCTCCTCACCTCGCTCTTCTCATCGATCACGAAAATCTTGTCGCCCCTGAGAAAATGCACCTTGAGATCGTGGCCAGGCTTGTCGTCGAAGCGATAGCCAAGGGCCGAGGTTTGGTTGGAGCCGACCTGGAACTGGAACTGCAGGTGAACCAGCGGCTGACCCTTGAAGCAAGCAAGCTGCAGGAGCGCACCGCCGGCCAGCGGCATGGCGGCATTGGAGATTTGGCTGGTCTCGAGCAGCGCGCTCGAGGCGGTCTTGCCGGAGACGGGGTCGACCTGGCGCAAAATCCGCCAATTGCCGGACGGCGTCACCTCCGCCGCCGAGCCCGTAGGTCCGCCAGCAGCGCAAGCGCCGAGGCCTAGGACCACACTGACCGCGAAAAGAGAACGCGCGAAGCACCCACCCACGACACGCAACCCCCAACCGAAAGGATTTTGCAACTTCCGCGCGATGGAGGCAATGGCCAGCAGCGACTGCGAGCGGGAGCGCTTCGCCGCCCGAAGGCGCGAAGACATGTCAAAGAGTGACCTCCGTCGGAGGAGGACTAGCGGGGCACCGAGCGGCCGCTTC
>JBGQMX010000051.1:0-20376 GCA_041500805.1 Methyloceanibacter sp. | reverse complement strand
TCGGTTTGGTATCGGTTCGTATTGCGAATATGCTGTTTTCTGGTGGTTGGGGTCCACATGGCGACTCCGGGGTTGGTGTCAGAACCCCCTGGAATCACGTCGATCCCAACCCACTCAACCCCTTTCGAAACGGCCTCTTAGTCGGGCGCGCCCAGGATAAGTCTTCTTGAACGTCATTGCCCTAAAATTAGTAAGCGCGCGGGCGTCGGCTTCGGCCTGGCGTTGAGACGAAAGCCCCCGCGCATTTCCCTCTCGCGCTCGGCAAACAGGACGAAGAGCGTGATCGTTGCGCCACGCAGCCCGCACCCCTCAGGGTGGAGCTTACCACCCCGCCTCGCTGGACAGAGAGACAGAAAAGGGAAACAGTCTGCCTCTGATCGTCAGTCTACAGACGATTCCTCGAAGGAGGACGAAAGTGATGAAGACGAAGAAGCAGACGAAGAAGGTCGCGACGAGCCCTCTGCCCAAGCGTCAGGTCCTGGCGGCTTACCAAGCCGGCGGGATCGAGGCCGCCCGCAGGAAGGCCGACGCTCTCGGCACCATCCCCTCGCGATGGCTCAGGTGGTGCAAGGAGGGGCTGTTCGGCAAGGACGGCCCCAAGGCCGCCGACCTGCTCAAGCCTGCCCCCAAGCCGAAGGCCAAGCGCACCCCGCCGAAGCCCAAGGCACCGGCTCAGGAGGCCCAGGCCGTCGCGGCCTAGTCACACTCCCCCGTGCAACGGCAACTAGGCCCGCCCCGAAATGGAGCGGGCCTTCTCTTTGCGCTACTCCTCCTGGTCCCATACGAGCTCGCAGAACGGCATATTGAGCTCGCCCAAATGCTCCAACGCCGCTCGATAGTCTCGGGCCCGCATGCGCATTTCCGCTGCGGCGCCGCAGAGGTACTGCTCAAATCCATCGTCAGAGATGCCATTCATGTCCTCTGCGATGCGCTGGCCGAGATGGAGCGCAAGCCGTGCCGTGGGGAGATTGAGTTCAACATCCATTTTATTTTTTCTCCGCTTTTAGGAGAAGCGCCGGGCAATAAAAAAGGATCGCCCGACGCTCCGATTGCGTCCTGCGATCCTCGCCGCTGGTGGGAGTGGAGATAAGGGCGGCCAATCCGCCCCGGATCAATCTCCACCCTCGCCATGCTCTGGCATGGTCGGAATAGGCTGCTTGCCGATTTAGGCAGTTGCGACCCTAGCCGCGAGACCATAACAAGAGGTTTCGCGATCCCCTCACATTCGAGCATCTGGCCCTGGATCCGAGCCGCTGGCGGCTGTTCTGGGCCAAGATGCAGCCTTCAGCCTTGGAGGCCCTTCTCAGCTCTGCATCGAACCTCAGGGCTAGGCCCTCGCCAGCGTAGCCCTGGCGTAGCCCAGGCCTGCTCGCTACCCACCTATACCATTGATCTTACTCACTAATCATGGCACAGGCCCAAGGGTAGACGAACATGCGGGCGATATCGACCATCTGCCCGCCGTAAGAGCTCGAGATGGGGTTCGAGCCCGCGACATAGTCCTCGTGGTCGGGATCGAAGAAGGTCAGCAGCGCGAGAATGTAGCGGCGCTGGATGAGGTCGTCTCTCACACCCCGCGAGAAGTACGGCGCAAACGACTCCGAGCTTTTCGGGTCGATGAAAACATTCGGCTGATTGGCGCCCTTGTCCACGGCCGGGCAACCCAATTCGGTGAACCAGATCGGCTTTCCTTCCGGAACCCAGGCGGTGGGGCTGCCGGACTCCACCCCGGCAGGACGATTATAGTGATGGTTCTCCCACCATTCCTTGATGGCCTTCGGCTTATAGATCCACGGCTTGCCATAGGCGCCGTCGGTGATCGGCAGCCGGTCTTGCGCGATACGCTCGGGCGAGGCCTCGTTGCCCGTGGCGCCGGCCGCCGGGTAGTACCAATCGAAGCCTTCCCCTCCCCTGATATTGCTGCGGAGATAGTCGAGGTCGTAGATCGACCGCCACCCCGCCTCCTGATCGAGATGCGCCTCGCCGTCGCGCCAGTCGGCGAGCGGCCAGTAGACGTCGATGCCGACCGCGTCGATGTCGCTCGAGGCCCATAACGGATCGAGATGGAAATAGACGTCGCCGGTTCCGTCCTGCGGCTGATGCCCGCGATGCTCCGTCCAGTCGGCTCCGTAGGTGATCTTGGTGCCGGCCGCGAGCACGCTCTCCACATCTGCCGCCAAATCGACCAGCGCGTTGACAAAGGGGAAGCTCGACGCGCTCGACCGCAAGGTCGTCGCCCCACGCATCTCCGAGCCGATGAGGAAGGCATCGACCCCGCCCGCGGCTTCGCAAAGATGGGCGTAGTGCAGGATGAACCTGCGGAACGACCACTCCGCCGGTCCCGAATAGAGCACCGTGTCGCCGGAGATATTGAAGTCTCCTGGCGCGGCCGCGCCGACGAAGGAAGCGACCTGAGTCGCGCAAGCGCCCGTCTTGTCCACGCTTCCGGACACGCCCGGCGCCGTATCGCAAACGATGCGCCCGCGCCACGGATAAGGCGGCTGTCCGGTCCCGCCGCTGTAAGGGTCGGGCAGGGTATTACCCTCCGCCACGTCCATGGAGATGAAGGGATAGAAGGTGACGCTGAACCCGCGCGCTTTCAGATCCTGGATGGCCGCAACCACGGCCCTGTCGGCCGGCGTGCCGCCGTAAGCCGGCCTGTCGTTCACTTGCGAGACGACATAAGCCTCGTCCCGCGTCACCCCGCCCACCGACCAGGCGTAAGGCTGCGTCGTCTTCGCGGCGACCTCGACCCCTGGCCTCACCTGGCAATGGCCGATGCGCAGGTCCGTGCCGAACCAGCTCACCACCAACGACACATGTCCCACATGCGGCAGCTGGTCCTCGAGCTGGTTGAGCGCGACCTTCCAGTCGGTGCCGCCAAGGGCGGTGTGCAGGTTCTCGGCAACGGTCGTGCCGGATTCGATGCGAATGACGCGGTCGTCCTCGTAGGCGAACTCCTCCTGCCGAGGGGATCAGGTTCACCGCGCGCACCAGTTTCTCGAAGTCGTCGACCGCGCGGAACACCTCGAAATTGAGCTGCGGCAGCCGGTTGCCGAAACTGGCCAGCGCCATGGTGTCGAACACGACATAGGCCGTGCCGCGATAGGCAGGCGCGCTGTCGCCTCCGCCCTCCTTGGCGACGATCAGATCGTCGGCATCCTGATCCTCATCGCCCCGATGGACCCTGATCGTGTAGTCCGACTGGTTGAGCTCCTGCCCGTCCGCCCAGATGCGCCCGACCCGCGTGATCGGGCCTTCCGAGATGGCGTAGGCGGCATTGGCGAAGTAGTGGTACTCGACGTTTTGTACCGTCTCGCCCGCAGAGCTCGAAGAGCCGGTGACGTTCTTGCCGCCTTTCGTCTCTCCGCCGCCCGTCGTCTGGGTGGTGACGGTGACCTCCTCCTTGAAGCGCGTGGCCCAGATGAGCTGACCGGGAAGGCGCACCCGCCCATAGACGCGTGGAATGGGCGCGCCTTCGCTCGATCCGCTGAGCTTGAGGTCGAACAGCCGCGGGCCCTGCTCGATACGGGTTTGGCCGGAGGAGCCCGCGAGCGGTCCAAGTAGGGCCTGATCGACTAAGGACCCGGTGATGGAGCCGAGCGCGCTCCCGATAGCGGCGCCGGTGAGCGTCGTGCCGAGCAGGCTGGCCCCGCCGGGCAGAAGCGCCCCGCCAACCGCCGACCCTACGGCACCAAGAGCCAATGTTGCCATTTGTGATGTCTCTTACGAGGCAGCTTGCTCATCCCTCCCCCAACGTGGGGAGGGCGGCGCGCCCCGATCTTGGCGCAGCCAAGTCGGCTGGCGAGCCGGGTGGGGGGAATCTTGTCGCCACCCAATCACCCCACCCGGCGCGCAAAGATGCGCGCCGACCTCCCCATCAAGGGGAGGTATGGAGCCAGGCGAACGTCCAGACGTCAGACCACGTCAGGAAAGGCGAAGGCAGCGACGGCGTGGCGGCGCCACCAGCGGCCAAGCTCGATCTCGACCACCCCCAGCCCTTCTTGCGCATGCACGAGGCGGGAGCGCGCAACGAGAATGCCCGCATGCTTCGCCACGCCTCGATCGCGCATGCGGAACACGAGAACGTCTCCGGGCTCCGCCACGCTGGCCTCGCCGAGCTTCAGGAGATGCCGGCAAGCGGCTGCAAGCAATGTCTCTGAGCCGGTGGCGTTGCCCCAGTCGCGCGTATAAGGCGGCATGGCTTCGGGCTCGGGTCCGTAGACTTCGCGCCAGACGCCCCTGATCAGCCCGAGGCAATCGCAGCCCGCCTTCTTGCAGCTTGCCTGGTGATGATAGGGCGTGCCGATGAAGCTCCGCGCCGCTGCAACGATCGCTTCGCGTGTAACCATGTCGTGCTGTTGTCACAGTTCCCTTGTTGACCGCGGTTGGGGGCAGCGCGACACTCCGCCGCCCGCGACCGACTCACCTGCAGGAGACGACCCATCACCGAGCGCCGACAGAAGCTCCCTATTGCCCGCCGCAACTTTCTCGGGTGCGCTATACTCGCGGGCGCGGCAACGCTGGCGCCCGGCCTGGCCAAAGCCGGGGCGGTAGAACCCGACGCGCAGCCCCTCGCCAATCCGGCGAAACCGATGCCCGAGAACGTGACGGCCGACGAGATCAAGACCCTGCTGAAGCTCGAGCCGAATGCCACCTGCGGCTTCGTGCGCGAGACCTATAAGAGCGATCTCTCAATTGCGCCTGGCGGGCTGCCTGCACCCTTCGCTGACGGGCGCCCGCTCGGCACAGCGCTCTATTTCATGGTGACGCCGGCGGCCCCGGTGAAGCTCCACCGCATCAAGAACGAGCAGCTCTACCACTATTATCTCGGCGACCCGATCGAGGTGCTGATGCTGCGCAACAACGGCGACAGCGAGCTCGTCGTGGTCGGGCCGAACATCGTCGGTGGCGAGCTCTTGCAGCTCTTCATCCCGGGGGACACGTTTCACACCGCGCGGGTGACCGGCAAGCGCCGCTGGTTCTTAGGCGCCAGCACCGAATGGCCCGGCGTTGTGCAGCGTGACAAAGATGCCGAGCTCGGCGATGCCGATGTGCTCGCCGCCAAATACCCCGAAAGCGCAGCTGATATCCGCGACTTCCCTAAGCCGACGGAGCCGCCGAAGCCGCCAAAGCCAGAGCCTGTGAAGGAGCCCGAGTCGGCAAAATGCCCAGAGCCCGCCGACTCCACAAAACCGCCGAAACCCTTAGAGCCGGCAAAACCCTCAAAGCCCTAGGCTCATCGGTTCAGCTTCTTGCCGTCGTTCTTGCCCTCGCGGGTGGCCACGCTCAGCATAAAGTCGTTGCCGGGCACGTGGGGGAAGCCGCGGAAGTTGGCCACGTTGTCGAACTTCGCCTGGCAGGTCGAGAACTGCTTGTCGCAGCCGGCCACGATGAGGAAGGTGTCGCCGAGCGCGACCGGCTCAGACATGCGCTGCCACAGCTCGATCCTGGCCGAGCTGCCATCCTTGCTGTGCAGCTTCACCTCGGCCGCCCGCCCGGTATTGGCTCCGGTAAGCCAGGTCAGAAGCCCGCGCGTGAACCAGTTGTTGTCGTAGGCGCCCAGTCCCGTCACGCCGAATAGCCGCGGCGAGCCGGTGAGATTGGCGACCACCCCGTCATTGGTCCGGTAGCCGGCCTGATCGAGATCGACCTTGCAGCGCTGATCGCCGAGATCGGCATCGCAGCCGAATTGGATGATGCGCCCCTTGGGCTGCTGCAGCTCATGCGCGAGCCCCCGTACCTCGGCCCGGAAATGATGCAGGCTGCGGGAGACCTCGCCGAGATTGCCGTAGCGCATCAGCACGTGCTGCTCGCTGTCAGCCCAGTTCACCCGGTAGATCTCGATCAGCGCATTGTCGAACAGGCCGGCCATGAGGTCGGCCTCGTTCAGCCGGTCGGACTTGAGCGCGCTCTCGACGTCGAGCGTGTCGACATTGAGGCAGATGGCGCCCGCGATCTCCGTGCCGGTGAAGCCGGTCGAGGCCTCGTAGCTCGTGCCGCCGAAGCTAAGGTCGCGGTCATGGTCGGTGAAGCCGAAGGCCACGCCGTCATTGCGGGTGACGCGCTAGCACCAGCACAGCGTCGTGGCGCCTCCGTCGAGATGATTCTGCACCTCCGCGGAGAGCGCCCTCATGGCCTGATCTCCACGATGGGGATATGCGGGATGGAGCCGGCCTCGATCTGGCTCAAATTGATCTCGAGCTGATCGGTGTCGAAGCGTACCGGCACGTCGAACTCGAAGCCCGCCGTCACGGCCTGCCCGCTGCCAGGAATGTGCCCGCCCACGAAGGTGATGATGCCCGTCGTGGTGCTCGCCGCGTAATGGCTGGGATCGGCGACACTGCCGTTCACCGCCACCACGACTGTCGCAGCCACGGGCTTCAGGATGGCGCGCGGCCAAGGCGCAAAGCCCGAGCCATAAATCTTGATGAGCTGAAAGGAGGCGAGCACACCGTTGCCGGTGCCGATCGGCTGGTCGAGGGCGGACGGCGTTGCCGCCGGCGCGCAGGACTTGTAGTCGGACCAGTCCTTCCAGCGAAAGCCGTGCAGCCGCCCACGCCGCTCCTCGAAGAAGGCGATCACGGCGTGGAGGTCGTCGACGCCCTTGATCCCATAGCCCGCATTGTAGCTGCGCTTGGAATCCGCCCAGCGGCTGTTGCGCTCCTCAGCGCCGGAGCCGAGCACGACGATCTCGGTGCGCCGCTCGGGGCCGCCCGCTGAAGCGAGCGAGATGCCGACAGGAAAGCGCAGCTCGTGAAATGCCATGGTCTCGATTCGCTAAAGATTGCGCGAGCCACGCCCGACGGCGCGGGAGAGCATCGCCGCGATCTGCCCCTCGGAGCGGCGGAAGCTTTGCGCGTCTTGCGTGGTGACGTTGAAGGTGACGTTGAGCGCTTGGCCACCACCTTCCGAGCGCACGCCAAGGCGCCCGTCGCGGCCGCGCGTCAGCGGCAGGATCGCTTCAGGGCCGGCCTCGCCGGCAACCCCCAGCCCCGCGTCCGCCGAGAGGAAAGGCGACCGGGGAAGCGATCACGCCCCCGCTGGCGAATGGCCGCGGCAGAGCGCCCCCGCCCGCGCCGCCAAGAAGCTGCGCCAGGCTGTTGCCGAAGGCTTGCGACAGCGGCGCGAGTGCCGCGTCGAGCGCGTGGCTCGAAAGCGAGACGGCAAGCTGCTTGAGCACGTCGGAGAGGCCGCGCCCCTTCAGGGCCGCATCCTCGAAGGCGCGGGTGAGGTCGCTCGCGAATTTGCCGCTCAGGCGGCTCGCCTCGCTGAGGGAAGCGCGCAACGGAGAGATGTCGCCGCCGATGACGACGAACAGACCGTCATTTGGCTCCATCATGTCGATTCCATCAATCAGGGTAGAGCGCCATCAGCGCCGACAAGTCGCCGCGCGACATAAGTCTCGCCGCCCGCGTCATGCCGAACGCGCCGCGCAGCGCCGCATCGAGCTCGCGCGGCGTCATCGCCCAGAAGATGTGCGGGGCAAGCCGCAAAGTCCCGAGACCCGCTTCCATCGCCTCGTCCCAGGGGAACGGCTCCCCGCGCGGCGCGCCTTCGCCAGACGTCGCCTTTAGTCCGCGAGAGCCCTTTCGCCCAAAGGGTCGCTCCCCTCCCCGGCGATCGCAGACGTGAAGGTGGCGGCGAGCAGCCGCGCCACGATGTCGACAAAGCCTGCGGCGCCGCCTTCGGCACGCATGGAGGCCACGCAATCGTCGCCGATCTCGTAGCCCGCGCCGCGCAGGCCCGCACCGATCATCCTGATGGCGTCGCGCGCCGCGATGCGGCCGGCCTCGAAACGCTCGGCGACGGCGAGCATGTCGTCCTCGCCGAACGCATGCTCAAGCTCGGCGAGCGAGCCGAGCGTTAGGCAGAGCCGATAGCTCTTGCCGTCGAGCACGGCCTCGATCTCGCCTCGGTGGCAGTTGACCATGATAGCCTCTCCCCTTACGCCGCGGCGGTGAAGCTGAGCGCGCCGGCGGACTCAAGGCTCAGGTCGAAGGTCACCTCGCCGTCGTGCTGGCCGCCATATTCGAGCGTGGCGATCTGGAACGGCCCCTCGACCGTGCCGAGCTCGGGCACGATCACCCGCCAGGCGCGCACCGTGCCGTTGAAGAAATATTGGCGGAGCGTCTGGTCGGAGGCGGCGTCCTTGAAGATGCCGCTGCCGGTGACCCGCGCGGTCTTGATGCCCGCTCCCTCCAAGAGCTCGCGCCAGCGCCCGGTCGATTCCTGGTCGGTGATATCGACCGTGGCGGCGTTGAAAGCGAGCGTCCGCGCCCGCAAGCCGGCGACCGTCGCGAAGCTCCCTGCCCCGTCTGAGTCGACCTTGAGCAGCAGGTCCTTACCCTTCTGCGCCGTCATGCTTGATCCTCATGTTGGAAACTGCGCGAGAAACCAAAAGGGCGGCCGAAGCCGCCCTGAAACCAACTCGGTGGGCTCAAACCTAAGCCCGGCTCTCGACGATCTTTCTCAGCCTTACGCGATCGCGGGTTGACACCCCGAGCAGCTCGGCGGCTCGCCACACGAGATTGTTTTCGAACTCGTGCAAGACACCGTCGGCCAGCACGATTTCCCACAGCATCTCGACAATGCGCTGGCGGCCGTCCTGGTCGAGCTCGCGGCAAAGGACACTGGTGAAGCTATAGAGATCGACCGAGTCCCGCTCCCAGGCTTCCGCCTCTTGCAAAATCCTCCGCAACTCAGCGCCATCGATGTTGAAGCGGGATTGCAGCAGAGCCTTGAGCTTCCGGGTTTCTTCGGGATCGACATGTCCGTCAATCACCGAGGCATGGACGAGCAGCGCTGCTGCAGCGAGGCGCAACTCCTCCTCGCGCGGGTTCGTCGCGCGGGCGTCATCGCCAAGCACACGATCGACGAGTTCCTTGATTTTGGTCCAGACAGCCATAGGCGTCCCTGTCGGCGCGGGGCCTCGAGGGAGCATCCTATAGCGAGCGAACGAAGAGAATGCGAGCCTAAGCCGCCTCGGCCTGCGCCGGCTCGGTCACGGCGCGATAGCGCACGATGCCGTGGAAGGTGTCGCCGTCGGGATCGAGGCGCGCTTCCGAGAATTCGTGGCGAAGGTTGATGAGATAATGGTCGGCAAGCATCACCGGCTGATCGTGCAGAACCGCCCTGATCGCCTCGATGATCTGATGCACCTGCTTCTTGCCGCCTGAGCGCGACCAGACATGCAGCGTGAGATCATGCTCGGCGCCGTCCTCGGTGCCGGTGCTCCAGTCCCGGATCACGCTCTGGCCGAGGGTGACGAAGGGATAGGGCGCCGCTTGCGGAGCATCGTCATAGATCCGCGTTCCGCCGAGAAGCGTAGTCAAGTCAGAAGAGCCGGCGAGCGCCTGATAGACGCCGTGCTGAAGGGCCCAGCTTGCAACTTCCGCCATAGCAGGTCTCCATAATCCTTTGTTAACCAACATATGGGGTGCGGTTGCACGCCATTCAAACTCCTAGAGCCATCACCAATGCGCGATCAGACCTCGATTGGGGGCGTCTTTGAAGCCGCCGCCGCTACTTTTCTGAGGCGTCGCTTAATGCTCGGTAAACGCGCGCGGAAAATCGGCCAAAGCCAGGGTGAAGCGGGGCGCCTCACCGTTCCGAACTCGGCAAAGCGCCCGGCGGGGTCGGGGGTGCCCACTGCGTAGGCAAGCTTCGTCCCTTGGCTCGTGTCCCTCACCTCGACCGTGCGCCCGAGATCGCCGGGAGCCGCGCTGCGCGCCTCTTCAGCCAACGCCTCGGCCTCGTCCCGCAAAATCTGCTTGAAGGCTTGTGGCGCCGCCGCAGTCTCAAGCCGCTTGCGCAACGCGGCGAGCCCTCTGATCTCCACCGCCGTCACAGATCGCGCTCCTCACACAGACATTTGAGCCAGCGGTTGCGCTCATCCACGTTGATCACACTCAAAATGTGAAAGAGCCGCGCGCCCTTGCGGAAGCGCATCGCGGGCACGACGCCCGGCCGGTAGCGCAAGGCGACCTCATGAGAGACGCGGCCTGCCAGCCGGTCCGCCTCGACCGTTTCCAGGCCACCGACAGGGCGAAGGTCGGCTGAGAGCTCAGCCACCTCGACCCAGGTCTCGGTGAAGCCCCCCCCGTCGTCGCTGACGCGCTCAAGCTCTTCGAGGGTCAGGCGATGACGCAGATCGCTCGGCAGGAACTCGGTCACAGCCTCACCCTGCGATAAGGGAGCAACAGGCCAGCGACCGTCGCCGGCACCTCTTGCGGGGCGAGCCCGAGGACGACCGGCTCACGCCGCTCGAACCAATGAGCGACGAGCAGCGTCAGCGCGTGGCGGATCGGCCCCGGCACATCGGAAGCCTCATCGCCATAGCCGGCGGTGAAGGCGACCTCGAAAGCGTTGAGCTCGCGCGCAGCGACCGAGGGGATAGCGCCTTTGAGCACGAGCCGGGCAGGCTCCGACAGCACATCGACGGCGTAGCTTGCGGCATCGAGCGTGACGACGCCGCCCGCGCCGTCATGGACCTTGACCGCGCCCACCGTCTGCACCGGCAAGATCGGCAGCGTGATGCAGCCGCCCCGGGGCCAGAAGTCGAGGAAGTAGGACCACTCTTGCGTGACGAGCGCGAGACCGAGGGTCCGCTCGATGAACATCCTTGCCGCCGCGATCAGCGCAGTGAGCAGGCCGTCCTCGTCGCTGGCATCGACGCGGAGATGCGCCTTGGCTTCAGCCAAGCTGATCGGCTCGGCGGAAGGAGCCGCCGTCAACACAACAGTCATCTATGTCGTCCTCAGCCGGAGAGTTGTGCAACCTGCGGTCAGGCGGCCGCTCCAACGGGAGATCGGAGGGCGCCGTGATTCACCGAACGACGGCCGCCGGAATCCCGGCGAGCGGGACTTCAATAGCGGCGATATCGACCCACGACCGCAGCCCCCGCCGTCTGCTATCGTCTGGCGGTCCCGAGTGACTCTCTTGATTTCAACCTAAAGGGCGAAGGAAATGACCAAGTCCAACCGGCTTCATGTCGCTGCGGCGTTTTTGGCTGCGTTCAGTCTCGCGCTGTTCGCGAGCGCACCTGGCTACGCTGAAATTCACTGCGCTGGCGGCCACTGCAACTGCAGCGGTGACAAAGACTGCAATGAGATGTTCGAGCATCATTGCTCGGCAACCGGTGGCAGCTGCAACAACGACAACAACACTTGCGTTTGCACCGAGAAGGCCACCGCCAGCACAGGCAATCCGACCAGGAAGCATCCGGTATTGACGGCGCCCGTTAACAAGAAGGGTCAGAGTATGAGCCACCAATAGGTGTCGGCTCCATCTCTGACCTGAAAAATTGGCGGGCGTGCGCGTGGGAGGGGCGCGTCACGCCCGCCGGCCCGGCCGGGCTTTTGGGAGTTTCGTAGAGCGGCGCAACTCGGGTTCACCTCTCCCCGTCGGGGAGAGGTCACGCCGAAGCTCGCTTCGGCGTGGGTGAGGGGGCGGCAAGAGCAAGTTGTCCGAAAACCCCTCACCCCAACCCTCTCCCCGCTGGGGAGAGGGGGTGCGACGTGCCCGCTGCTAGGACGTGCCGAACTTCAAGAGCTTGATGGCGTCGAAGTCCTGCACCCCGCCGCCGACGCGCTTAGTCGTGTAGAACAGCACGTAGGGCTTGGCCGAGTAAGGATCGCGCAGCACGCGAATGCCGGCGCGATCGACCACGAGATAGCCGCGCTGAAAATCGCCGAAGGCGACCGAGTAGCTTCCCGAGGCGATGGTCGGCATGTCCTCCGATTCGGCAATCGGATAGTTCATCAGCGTGGGCGAGAGGTCCGCGCGCTCCGCCGGCTGCCAGATGTAATTGCCGTCGGCGTCCTTGAACTTGCGGATCGTGGCTTGCGTCGCGCGGTTCATCACCCAATGGGCGTTGGCGCGATAGTCGGACTTCAGAGTGTAGATAAAGTCGATCAGATCGTCGGACGGCGTCGTCGCATCGAAGGCGGCGTCGGTGCCGGTGGCGACATAGCCGATATTGCCCCAGGACCAGGAGCCGTTGGCGACCTTGGTATAGGCGAGGAAGCCCTTAGGCTTGTTGGTGCCGTCGCCGGAGACGAAGGCGGTGCCTTCCTGCTGGGCGAAGGCGATCTGGATCTCCTCGGCGAGCCACTCGTCGATATTGACGGCGGAGTCGTCGAGCAGGGCTTGGGTCGCCGACGGCATGGCGTAAAGCTCCATGGTCGGGAAGGAGAGCTCGGCCAGCGTCGGCGAGTTGGTCTCGGGCCTGGTCGCCGTCTCGGCCACCCATCCGGTCGAAGGGCCGCTGATGGCGAAGGGCTTCTTGTAGACTGAAGCGCTCACCGTGCGGTTGCCGGCGATGGCGCGAATGGGCGAGATTGACTTCACGCCTCTGATCACCGCCGCCTCGGTCTCGGCCGGGACCAGATAGCCGCCGTCGGCGCCTGAGCCGACCGACAGCGCCTTCTCCTCGAGAAGGTGCAAGCCGTTGGTCTCGCCGTGGCGGACATAGGTCTCGAACGCCGCCTTGTGCTGCAGCACCGCGCCGCTGCGAAAAGACGCTGGCCCCCAGTTGGGGACGCGCCGATTTCAGCACGAGCTCGTCGACCACGGCCTTGTGCTGGTCGATCGCGCTGTTGATACGGTCGAGCTTCTCGAGCGAGAGCACGTCCACCGGAAGCCGCTTCTCGAGCGTGGCGATGCGCGCATTGTTCTCCGCCTTGAACGATTCGAAGGCGCGCATGAAATCGTCGAAGGCGTTCGCCACGTCGTCGCCCGTTGCGCCCGCGGCGGAGCCGCCCGTGGCGGAGCCGCTCGTGGCGGAGCCGCTCGTGGCCTTGGTCTCGATCGCTTCAGTCAGTTGCTGTTCGCTCATGTCATTCCTCTTCTGGTCTCTGATCGTCAGAACCTGACGATGCAGCTTGCTCTCCCCTCCCCCCTTGAGGGGGAGGGTTAGGGAGGGGGGTCTGCAATTCGGTTGTTGGTGGCCGGCTGGCGAAGCCTGCCCTCGGGCTTGACCCGAGGGGCCCGGCCATCCGCGTCTTGATCGGGGCTGGTCTCAAAACGCAAATGCCCACGGGCGAACCGCGGGCATGACAATGGAAAAGTTTTCGGATTTCTGTGTGCGTCGCGATAGCGCTCTGCACTAAGTCGGCTTGAAGATGCCCTGATCGAGATTCCTGATCGACATACCGGCTTCCCCAGCTTGCGGATATTCCCGCGAGTCCGCGATGGCCTGCAGTTGTTGTCGCGCCTCCAACGGCGCAACAGACAACGTAGCCTTTACCGCCTTCAGACGAACCTGCGCATTCGGATGGTCATAGAGCGAGAGCAAGGCTCGCCTTTGATCTCCTTGGCGCACCTTGAGTGCGCCCTCTATCTCCTTAAGCTGCAGATAAAGTTGGTTTACCTTCGCGATATCACCCATCAGCAACGCTCGGTCCTGTGCGAGCGCGGTGCTTGTGAAACGCTCGACCAACTGCTCCAATGTCATGTCCTGGAGTTTGACCTGACTCATGGCTTAAGAATTCCGTGATTGATTAGTGCGTCGCGCCCCACTTTGCTCCTTTCGGCCCAGGTCTTCCCTCTTAGGTACTCTCTCGGCGAAAGTCCGCCGTAGTCATCATTGAGCGTTTGGTACCACGAGTTGATCTGCCAGTGCTTCAAGGTTGGAGTGCGCACCAAATTGTCACGCGAGTCGATCAAAGATCGCGCGAAGCCGTCCTGTTCTGCCGGAGTTTGCTCCACAATGTGATGAATGTCATACCCCCGCGTTGGGGTCGCTGACGCGGTGAAGCTGCGCGCTGAGCTGCCAGCTCACGTCAGAGGAATGCATCCGCACAACTCGTTTGGATTAGCGCGCTCGCATCACCCGTGCGCCGTGGCGAAACTTGCTCGCGAGCACCGCAGAGTCATGCCGTGCCAATTGCAGATGACCCTGGCGCCGCTTCACCGTGCTCACCCGCGCCTCAGGCAGCATGGGGAAGGTGACGATGGAGATCTCCCAGAGATCGATCGCGTGGAGACGGCGCACGCCGGACTTGGGGTCCGTGCGCCCGCTTACGGTGCGGAAGCCGATGGAGAGACCGTCGAGAGCCCCGGCCCGCATCAGGCTCAACACCTCACGCGCCCGCGTCACCTCCGGCATCAGCCGTCCGCGGGCGAAGAGGCCGCGTCCGTCCTCGGCGAGCTCGAGCCAGACGCCGATCGGCTCGTTGGGGTCATGCTGGAACAGGAGCTTCACGCCGCGGGCACCCCGCAGCCGAAGGCTCTCGCCGAAGGCGCCGGGCATGACGAGGTCCTGGCCGAGATCGACCTCGCCGAACAGGCTCGCATAGCCGGAGAAGGTGCCGTCGGCCTCGACCGATTTGAGGTCGACGGGCGCGAACTTCACCTCGCGCTCTGGCAGCGTATCGCCGAAGCGTTGCAGCATGTGTTGTCTCTCGAAAACGGAATTAAGCGTGCGCGACGGGTGCCAACTGGTCCCCGCCCTCCACCGCGCCGTAGCCGACGGCGGCGCGCTTCTCGTTGACGGTCAGGAAATCCGACCGCCGCACCCGCTCCCACAAAGCCTCGCGCTCCGTGCTCAGCGCCTCGACCGCATCGAGGTCGGGGCGCAGCTCCAGGGTTGCCACATCCGATGGCGCGCTGGCGGGAGACGAGGCTGAGCGTCCGAATGCGGGCGCGAGCCAGCCTGACAGCGCCTTGGCGGTGCGGTTGACGAGAGGCAGCACGGTCTGCCGCCAGAAGCTGCGATTGGCCTCGGCGTAGTTGGAATAGGTATTGTCGCCGGGAATGCCGAGCAGCATCGGCGGCACGCCCAAAGCGAGCGCCACCTCGCGCGCCGCGACGTTTTTCGCGGCGATGAAGTCCATGTCCTTGGGACTGAAGGCCATCGCCTTCCAGTCGAGCCCGCCTTCGAGCAGCAGCGGCCGGCCGGCATTTCTCGCGCCTTGAAAGCTCTCTTCGAGCTCGGCCTTGAGCCGCTCATATTGCTCCGGCGTGAACTGCCCGTCTTTGGCGGTATAGACGAGCGCGCCGGAGGGACAGGCGGAGTTGTCGAGCAGCGCCTTATTCCACGCGCCGGACGCATTGTGCAGGTCGATGCCGGTGGCGGCCGGCTCGAGCGGGCTCATGCCATAATGGTCGTTGAGCGGATGGAACAGCGCCATGTGCTGGATGGGCCTTAACCCCGCTCCCGCGTCCTGCGCGAAGCGCACGGTCTGGCCGCCGACCGTATAGTCGTAAGCCTCAGGCCAGCCGTCGGGCCCCGGCACCACCTTCATGCGGTCGGGGCGGAGCACGTGCAGCTCGCGCACCACCCCGCCCCCCGAGACCGCTTCGAGATAGGCGTTGCCCGCGACCATGAGATGCCCGTACCAGGCCTCGAACAGATCGGGCCCGCATTGCACCGGGTTGGGCTTGGCGAGCAGTTGAAGAAGCTTGTGCTGATCGACCTCGCGCTCGCCGTCGAACAGGAAGAGCGGCACTGACGCCGCCGCTTCCGCGATCATGCGCACCGAGCGGTAGACCACAGCGTTCGCGGCGAAGCCTTCGCGAGCGAGTGCGGCGAGGTCGCGCGGCGTCCACACCGGCTGGCCGCCCGAAGCCCAGGCGATGAACTTTGCGGTCCTACTCGCCTTCGCCTCGACTGCTGGCGTGTAGCCGAGCAGCCGGCCGATCCTCTCGCGCAGTGTCGATGCCATAGACTCACCAGTAGTTGAGACGGACAAAGCGGCCGCTTGCTCTCCCCTCCCCCCTTGTGGGGGAGGGATAGGGAGGGGGGTCGAATCAAAGACTCCTGCACGAGTTGCTCACCCCCCTCCGGGGGAGCAAGTGGAAGCGACATCACACCCAACGCACGCGGGGCTCGGGATGCTCTCGCAGCAGAAGCTCGGTCAGCGCCCAGACCAGCGCATCGACGCGGTCGGGGCTGCGCCCTCCCGACAAGCCGTCAGGCCCGAAATCGCTCATCTCGTCCTCGAGCTCAGGCAATGCGCCCACATGGGCGACGCGGCCTTGCTCGTAAAGCGCGGCGACCGGCTCTGCCCGCAGCCACTTGCCCCGCGTGGCGCGCACCGCGCGCACCGGCACGCATCGATCGATCTGGCGAATGACCGTCTCGACGAGATCGCCGCCTTGGTTCACTTCCACCACGATGCGGTCGGCCTCATAGCGCCGATAGGTGCGGATGACGGCGCGTGCCCAATCGAGCGGCCGTGCGCGCTCCTCCGTCACATCGGCGAGCACGTAGCCACGGGCGTCACGCCCGAGCCCTACCACGACGATGCCGCAAGCGTCCGCCCGCGGGCCTGAGGAGGCCGGCGGATCGACGGCGACGACGACGCGCGTAAGCTCGGGCGCGGCCGCGACCCTGCACGTCTCGATCAGCGCCCGCGGCCAGAGCGCATCCGGCCGGTCTTCGAGAAGCTCAGCCTCGAGCTCCTGGCGGCCGAGCCGCGTGCCGCGATAGCGCCCGACGATCGCCTCCAGGAACGACGGCGCGAGATTGGCGGCATTGGCCGACGTCGCCACCCGGCTCACCGCAGTCTGCGGATCGGCGAGAAGCGCCTTGATCAGCGGCAACGGCCGCGGCGTCGTGGTCACCACCTGGCGCGGGGCCTCGCCCAAGCGCAGCCCGAATTGCAGCATGTTCCAGGTCTCCTCGGGCCTCCGCCATTTGCAAAGCTCGTCGCACCAGGCGGCCGAGAATTGCGGTCCGCGCAAGCTCTCAGGGTCCTCCGCCGAGAAAAGCTGCGCCACCGCGCCGTTCGCCCAAATGAGCTGCCGCTTCGACGGCTCGAAGAGCGGCCGCGCGTCTGGCGGATGCACGGCAAGCAGCCCAGAGACGCCCTCGACCATCACGCTTCGCGCCTGGCCAAGCGTCTCGCCCACCAGCGCGATCCGCGGGGGTGACGTAGTCACCAGTAGTTTTGATCCATCAAGCGCGTGAGCGGTCGCGATGCTGCGCACCCACTCCGCCCCGGCCCGCGTCTTGCCGGCGCCGCGGCCGCCAAGCATGAGCCAGGCGAGGCGGTCCACGCCACGCCCCCTTGCGACGCGGAAGGCGCCAGCTGGTCGTCTCGCGCCCACAGCTCGAAATCGTAATGGAGCCGCGTCAGCTCGTGCGCGTTGAGGCTGGCGAGAAACCCATCAAGCACCCCCCGCCTGATTGAGTCGCTGAAGGCGGAGCGCAAGATCGCGGCGGAGTCTGTCCGCATCGTCGCTGCTCCTCATCGCGTCACTGGGCTCGCGTCCCTCCCCTGCCCCGCCCTTGCGCGCCGCATCGTCGAGCTCGACGAGCTTGGCATAGAGCCGGGCGAGCGCGTTCAAGCTGCGCGTGTCGCGCTCGGCATCGGCCGCGCTCTGCGGGGCGGAATCAACACTCTGTGCGTTGGCCATGCGCTCCTCCAACAGCCTCATCTTCTGATCGAGAACCTCGAACAGTCTTTGCACCATCTTCCGCCGGCGAACTTGACTGGCCCTGCCTCGCGTCGGCCTCGGCGAGCCGGGCGCTTTCAGCCGTCGGCCTCCCGGCAGCTTCTTGGTGCCGACGAGCCGGACCCAGTCGCCTACCTTGGCGCGTCTTCTAATGGTGCTCTCGCTGGAGCCGAACTCCTCGGCGATTCGAGCAAGCGACTTGTCGCCATGAATAACAGCGCGCTTGATGGCGTCCCAGTCGATGCCGTCGCGATCTGCCGCGAGCGGTCCGGCAACGCCCTCTGTGTCGAGAGGGTCATCCTGCTCCATGTCAGTGCCGATGTGAGAAACGTCCTGAGGCTCGCGGCCAGTGCGTGGCCACCACACAGACACCAAACAAAAACGCCGCCCCTCTCGGAGCGGCGCCGCGGAAGGCATCAGCCTTCCTCTTTAGTGTCTCGCGTAGCTGTCGTATTGTAGCTGAACCCTAGCCCACGAGCGTCACGCTGGGTAGTGTCTCAGTTTGAAAGAAGCCATGGCCGATTGGCTTCAGCGCCCCTATAATTGGACCATGGCTAGAGCCGTCATCACGACCGAGGAGGGCGTCGAGCTTGAGCGCCTATGGCAGCGATATTGGTCAGCCACCAGACGTGCCATGGCCGCCATCGCAAGCTACGGAATGAACTCGAAGGCTTTTGCCGACGCTGACGCGGAAGCTGGCGTGGCAATTCGAGAGATCAAGAGGATTCTCGGCGTGACCGGCCAACATTGGATGGCCTAAAGATGCCCCGAGGCCCTAAAGGCGAGAAGCGACCGGCTGACGTGATCGGCGCCGCCATCACCGTTGCGAAGATAGCCACTGGCGAGGTCCAAGACGCCAAGAGCGATCCTGGCTTGGAGTACGCCCGGAAGGGCGGCGTAAAGGGTGGCAAGGCGCGGGCAAAGTCGTTGACCCCGCAACGTAGGCGTGCGATAGCCCAAAAGGCGGCAAGGGTTAGGTGGTCTTCTGGGGGCGATTGAATTGGCTCTAAGCCCGGCGGCAAATGCTGTCGTAGAGAGGCAGCTGATCAGCCTGTTAGAACCTATCGAAGACGACTTCAAAGCAGATGTGCTGACCTATATCGGCCCAATCCTGTACGGTGCCGACGACAAGATCAAAGATACTGTAGAGGGCTTTCCGACGCACCGGCGCCGATTGGTTTTTATGCTAGAGACCAATGGCGGTTATGCGGAAACCGCCCGCCGCATTTCGGATACCTTGCGGCACCACTACCCAAGTGGTCGACTTCCTGATTCCCAGTCATGCGATGTCCGCAGGGACCATCCTGGCGATGTCCGGCAACTCAATTTGGATGGATTACTATTCCGTACTGGGACCTATTGATCCCCAGGTCCCGTCGCAGAGCGGGCGGTTGATCCCGGCCCTGGGGTTTCTGATCAGGTATCAAGAGCTTTTGGATAGGGCCAATTCGGGGAAGGCCGGCGCAGCGGAGCTAGAAATTCTCCTGAGCTTTAATCAGGGCGAACTCTATTCCTACGAACAAGCACGACTCTTATCAGTATCGCTGCTCGAAGAATGGCTTGCCAAATATAAGTTCCGAGACTGGAAGAAGACCGAAAAGCGAGGCCAAAAAGTCACGCTGGCGATGAAAAAGGCGCGAGCTGGCGACATCGCGAACAAGCTAAACGACGTGAGGCGTTGGAACTCGCACGGCATTGGAATAAACATGCAGGTGCTCAGGCGGGAGCTGAAACTAAAAATTGACGATTTTGGTGAGGATAAGGACCTGAGCCAGGCGATCAGAGCCTACCATAGGCTGCTGTTCGACTATTTGAACCGCCTCGGTCTTTCGAGCGTTATACACACTCGAGACGGGGGCTTTGATGCGCTGAATTGGAGAACGTCATGAAACGTACAAGTGTGAAGACGCTCGACGAAAAGGCGCTGCTAGAAAAGAACCCTACTGCGGCGCGCATTTTTGCGAACAACCGAAAGAAGCTTGCCGGCCGCCAGCCTCGCACGCACGAATACAGCTTGGGCCTGCCCTACGCGGGCCGTGTTCTGGTGTCCGCCAGCGAGGCAGAAAGCGAAAAATGTGATTGAACTTTTTGCTTGACACTCAAGCATAAAGTTCATATATTAGGGGCATGAACAAATTGCCCCTTGAGAAGCGCGTTCAAATCCTTTCGATGCTCTGCGAAGGCAGTTCCATGCGGTCGATCTCCCGCGTGGCCGACGTGTCGATCAACACCGTCTCTAAGCTGCTCGTTGACGCGGGCGAAGCGTGCGCTGCTTTCCACAATGATAAGGTCCGCAACGTCGCCGCACTTAGGGTGCAGGCTGACGAAATTTGGGCGTTTACCTATTGCAAGCAAGCGAACGCGACTAAGACCAAAAGCCAGGTCGATGGCCGTGGCGACGTGTGGACTTGGACGGCTATCGACGCCGACAGCAAGTTGATCGTGACGTGGCGCGTCGGGCCTCGCGACAGCTACACCGCGTACGATTTCATGTGCGATCTTAAAGCGCGGCTTGCCAATCGCGTGCAGCTCACTAGCGATGGACTCAGAACCTATATCGAGGCAGTGGGCAGCACATTCGGCGGCGACGTGGACTTTGCTCAGCTCGTCAAAATCTACGGCCAAGCGCCCGAGGGTCGGCGCAAGTACAGCCCTCCGGTTTTGTTGGCGGCCGTGAAAACTCCGATCACCGGAAATCCGGCAGAGGAACATATCTCGACGAGTTTCGTCGAGCGCCAGAACCTCACTATGCGCATGTCCATGCGTCGGTTTACGCGTCTCACCAATGCCTTCAGCAAGAAAGTCGAGAACCACTGCCATGCACTCGCGCTCTATTTTTGCTGGTACAACTGGACGCTTCGAAAAACCTCGCCTGCGCGGTCTTGGTCTGATTCACTCCGCGTGTGCATGGCGAGGGGATTCGAGATGAAGAGGCAGGTTGGCTTTTTCGACGTTGACGAACGGCTTCAACGG
>JBGQMX010000050.1:0-20446 GCA_041500805.1 Methyloceanibacter sp. | reverse complement strand
GCCGCTCCCACCGCGGCCCCAACTGCAGCGCCTGCAGCAAAGCCAGCCGCCGGATGGGCGTACCAGGCGCCGTGCCAAGCCGGGCCGCGCCCCACGACAACTCCACCGCCACGGCCGTACCCGCCATGCGCCGCAAACCAGTCGATGAAGAGCGAGGCGGGACCCGTGGCGTTGGCGAGACCGCCTTCAAGCACCGACACCTCGAATGTCAGCTCGGTGCCGCTCAGCTTGGGCGCCTTGAGGACCACCACCGCGTCCTCGACGGTCTTGCCGTCGGCGCTCAACACCGAGATGGTCGCGTTGGGAGGATCCTTGGCGAAACTCTCATTCCCCTCATCCCATTCCTTGATGAAGTCCGACGTCAGCACATGCCCGGCCGCCCGCACCGGGCGATCGGCGAAGACGATGGAGTTGGTCGACACGCCCTTTAGTGTCAGCTTGTTGCCTTGCAGACTCGCGCCGTCGGAATTCACGACGGCAAGCGACGGCACCATTTCATTCGAGGACGGGCCGATGGGCTTTTTCGCCGGATGGCTGATTGCGTCTTCGGCACGGATCAATTGCGGTGCTGCGAGAAGGCCGGCGATGGCGACCATCACGCAGGCGATTCGTTTCACTTTCATTGCAGTCAATCCTCTCTTGGTTGCACTCGAATGGGCGCATCGGCCCTTTCGCCCCGACTCGATAGCACAGGTTCGGTTTTTCTGCCCTCGGCACCGGCCCATAGGGCTGATGAGGTCTGAAGACGATTGTCCGCTCAGAACTTGAAGCTCACGGCGACGTCGACAGTGTTGCCCTCGAATGTGTTCTCGGCATCGAACTCCTGATACCACTTGGCGAGAACGGTGAGCGCCTTGGTCGGATCGGCGCTGGTGGTGAAGGTCACGATCGGGCCGACGCCATAGACGCGCGATTCGAATGAGCCAAGCCGAGCGCCCGACCCGCTGTCGCCGGTGGTCTGGATCATGGCATAGCTGACCACGCCCACGCCGAGCGGGCCGAAATTCTTGGTGATGGCGCCGTCGAGGTTGAGGATGTTGCCGGTCTCGTAATCGGTCGCGGGGTTTTCCCAGTTGACCGAGTAGATCGCCGCGCCGTTGACCTGCCATCCGGTCTTGGGGTCGAACCAAGTCGCGGCGAGCCGCGGCATGATCGCCCAGTGGTTAAGGCTCGTATTGGCGAGCTGCTTCTTGTTGTATTCGCCGGTGGGGGCGAAGCCGAACACGCCGATATTCCAGTGGAGATTGCCCGCGTCCCACCCAAGAATAATCGGGGCGAAAGCCGTGTCGCCCTGAGCAAGCTCGGTATCGCCGCGGTTGAAATCGAATGGTCCGAACGATCTGCCGCGCGGGCCAGTGAATGCGGGAATCTGGATTCCCACATTCACATCCATGGCGACGACGCTGGGAACCACGGCGACGGCATAGGTTCCGCCCAAGATCTTCCAGGGCGTTACGTAACTCAGCGCCATCAGCGTGGCGGTGTAGTCCTGATCGACGTTGAGCGCGATGCGGCCGTTGAAGATGGTCGTGTCGACGTCACCATTGTAGTGATAGGCGTCGGTGCGAGAATAGAACCCCGGCACGGAAGGGAGGACGCCGCCGAAAATATCGGTATAGCCCTTGACCCACGGGCCCATGCCATATTCTGCCGCCCTTGCGCCGCTCATGCCGGAAACGGTCAGGAGTGCTGCGCCAAAGACGAGCGCTGCCGCCTTGCCAAGTCGCATGATTCCCTCCGCCCGCGCTCA
This sequence comes from Methyloceanibacter sp., assembly GCA_041500805.1. GTDB lineage: Bacteria > Pseudomonadota > Alphaproteobacteria > Rhizobiales > Methyloligellaceae > Methyloceanibacter. The sequence goes on along the minus strand of JBGQMX010000050.1, from coordinate 18,696 downwards.
ATGCCCCCGGTCAAGTTTACGACGCCGCCAGGTGCATTTCTATCCGATAGGGCTTCTCGCCAAGATTTGCCGCGGTTTGGGATGCCGATTTGCCACAGTGGTCGATGGGCGACGGGCGCTTGAATTTTACGTGATCGAAAAGTCGGGTCGGGAGACTTGCCAAGTGACGCGTGAAGCTCCTAGCGTCACAAAAAAAGGTCAATATGCCGACGATCGATTGAGCTCTTTGGGCAAATTCGACAGTCAAACGAGAGGAGACGGCCATGGACGACCAAGGCGAGAATTCTGGCACGAAGCCTGGCGCGGGGGGAGGGCTTGATCGCCGAACCATTCTTCTCAGCGGCGCATCGCTGTTTGCGCTGTCGGCGGTCGGCGCAGTTTCGGCAGGAGCCGCGGATCAGCCGAAGCCGCAAGCGCCGCAGCCGTCGGGGGCGCAGCCCAACATCGTCTTCATCATGGCCGACGATATCGGCTGGTTCAATATCGGCGCCTATCACCGCGGCATGATGGCCGGCAAGACGCCCAATCTCGATAAGCTCGCCGCCGAAGGGATGCTGTTCACCGACTACTACGCGGAAGCGAGCTGCACCGCGGGCCGCGCCAATTTCATCACCGGGGAATTGCCCATCCGCACCGGGCTGACCACCGTGGGTCAGGCGGGCGCGACCGTGGGCATGCCCGCGCAAGCGCCGACCATCGCCACCGCGCTCAAAGCCATGGGCTACGCCACGGGACAGTTCGGCAAGAACCATCTCGGCGACCGCAACGAATTTCTGCCGACCGTGCACGGCTTCGACGAGTTCTGGGGCTACCTCTATCATCTCGACGCGATGGAAGACCCGTTCCACCGCAACTACCCGCAGGATCTTCTGGATAAAGTCGGGCCGCGCAACATCGTGCATTCCCTCGCGACCGATGTCGACGATCAGACGGTCGATCCGCGCTGGGGCAAAGTCGGCAAGCAGAAGATCACCGACGAGGGGCCGCTGCCGCCGCATCCCATCGACGGCATCAAATACAACATGGAGACGGTGGACGAGGTCATCCGCGACAAGGCGCTGGCGTTCATCGATCAGGCCAAAGCCGCGGGCAAGCCGTTCTTCCTCTATCTCAACCCCACGCGCATGCACATCGTCACGCATCTCTCCGACAAATACGAGGAGATGCGTAACGCTCAGAACGACTGGTCGATCGAGGAGGCCGGCATGGCGCAGCTCGACGACGTGGTCGGCGCCGTCACGCAGCATCTCAAGGACATGGGCGTCGACGACAACACCATCGTCGTGTTCTCGACCGACAACGGCGCCGAGAACTTCACCTGGCCCGACGGCGGGCAGACGCCGTTTGCCGGTGGCAAAGGCACCGCGCTCGAAGGCGGCTTTCGCGTGCCTTGCATCCTGCGCTGGCCAGGCAAGGTTCAGGCTGGAAAGATCGAGAACGGCATCATGTCGGGTCTCGACTGGTTCCCGACCTTTGTGGCCGCCGCCGGCAATCCCAATATCGTGGCGGAGCTGCTCACCGGCAAGGATCTCGGCGGCACGACCTACAAGGTCCATCTCGACGGCTACAACCAGCTCGACTTTGTGAGCGGCAAGGCGCCGTCGAACCGCAACGAGATCTTCTATTTCACCGAGACCACGCTCGGAGCGGTGCGCATCAACGACTACAAATACCGCTTCACCGATCAGCCCGGCGGCTGGCTCGGCAACACCATCCATCTCGATTGGCCGATGCTGACCAATCTCAAACTCGACCCGTTCGAGCGCACCAGCTCTCCGGAAGGGTCGATGTTTTATGCCAACTGGTACACCTACGAATTCTGGCGCTTCGTCTTCGTACAGCAGGAGGTGGCGAAATTCGGCCAGAGCTTCGTCGACTTCCCGCCGATGCAGGCTGCGGCGTCGTTCAACCTCGAAGCCGTCAAGGAACAGATCCTGAAGGCCATTCAGGCGCGGCAGGGCAAGTAGAGCATGATCCCGAAAAGTTGCAGACTTTTCGGATAGGATTATGCGTCAAAACAGAGAGCTACTCGCGAGGCAGGCGCCCCTAGCCTTAGGGCGCCTGCCGCCCCCGCCAGCTTCCCCTCGCCGAGGCCCCGCGCATGATCAGCCGCTATATCAAGCCGATCCTCATCGTCACCGGCCTCGTCACGGCGAGCACGATCGCCGCCTTTTTTGCGCCAGCGACCGTGCTCAGTCAGCTCTTCGCCGATCCGCCCTCCGACCCGGTCAGCCTCGCCCTCATGCGGCATTGGGGCTTGCTCGTGTTCTGCTTCGGCGGGCTCCTCCTTTATGCGGCCTACCATCCGGAGATGCGCAAGCCGGTGCTCGCCTTCACCATCGTTGAGAAGGTCGCGCTCGTGCTCGGCATCCTGCTGTTGCCGCTCCCGCTCCGCCCCGGGGCGTATGTTGCGGCAGGTTCAGATGCGACTTTCAGCGCCCTCTATCTGCTCTATCTCGCCGGACTCTGAAGGAGTACGCCCATGGTGCTCAATGCTTCACGCCGCGCCGCCCACCGCGTGCGCGTCTTGCTGCTCGGGCTCTCTCTCTTCGCATGCGGATTGGCATCGGCGGGAGCGCAAGCAGCTGATCCGCTGCCCTCGTGGAACGATGGTGCGACCAAACAGAGCATCCTCGATTTTGTCACGCGCGTGACCAAGGATGGCGGCCCGGACTATGTGGCGCCAAAGGACCGCCTGGCCACCATCGACAATGACGGTACGCTGTGGGTCGAGCAGCCGATCTACACCCAGTTCGCCTTCGCCATCGACGAGGTGAAAGCGCAAGCAAACCGGCACCCGGAATGGAAGACCACTGAGCCGTTCAAGTCGATCCTTGCCGGCGACATGAAGGGGCTCGCCGCGTCCGGCGAGAAGGGCATGGTGGAGGTCATGGCGGCGACCCATTCCGGCATGACGACGACCGACTTCGATAAAACGGTGACGGCGTGGCTCGAGACCGCCAAGCACCCGCGCTTCAAGGTGCTGTACACAGACCTTATCTACCAGCCGATGCTTGAGCTCCTCGACTATCTCCGCGCCAACGGCTTCAAGACCTTCATCGTCTCCGGCGGCGGTGTGGAGTTCATGCGCAACTTCGCCGACAAGACCTACGGCATTCCGTCCGAGCAGGTGATCGGCTCATCGGGCGTCACCCAGTATCAGATGTGGGACGCGAGCCCGGTCCTGGTGAAGCAGCCCAAGGTTCTGTTCGTCGACGACGGGCCGGGGAAGCCCGAGGGCATCAACCACTTCATCGGCCGCCAGCCGATCTTCGCCTTCGGCAATTCCGACGGCGACAAGGAGATGCTGGAATGGACCGCGGTCTGCCAGCACCTCTGCTTCATGGGGCTCGTGCATCATACCGACGCGGTGCGCGAATACGCCTATGACCGGAACTCCGACGTCGGCAAGCTCGACAAGGCGCTCGATGAGGCGACCGCGAAAGGCTGGACCGTGGTTGACATGAAGAACGATTGGAAGACCATCTTCCCGCCGGCGAAGACCAGTCCTTGAGCGGAGGAGAGCGATGAGCATCGCGCGCAAGGCAAAGCGGGCAGGCACCTTAAGGGCGAGACCCAAGGCCGAGATGGTTTTCATTCCGGGCGGCGAGTTCACCATGGGCTCGGACCGCCATTATTCGGAAGAGGCGCCTGCCCATCGCGTCAAGGTCGACGGGTTCTTTATGGACACGACGCCGGTGACGAATGCCGAGTTCCGGCGCTTCGTCAAAGAGACCGGTCACGTCACCTTCGCCGAGATTGCGCCGGACGCGAAAGATTATCCCGGCGCGCTTCCGCATATGCTCCGCGCGGGCTCGCTCGTCTTCGTGAAGTCGCAGGGGCCCGTCGACCTCACCAACTGGTCGAATTGGTGGACCTTCGGTTTTGGCGCCGACTGGCGGCATCCTTATGGGCCGGGCAGCTCCAACAAGGGGCTCGACGACCATCCCGTGGTCCACATCTCCTATCGCGACGCCGAGGCCTATGCGAAATGGGCCGGCAAGGAGCTGCCGACAGAGGCCGAGTGGGAGTTCGCCGCGCGCGGTGGGCTCGACGGTGCCGAGTTCGCCTGGGGGCACGAGCTCGAGCCGGGAGGCCGCTCGATGGCCAATACTTGGCAGGGCGAGTTTCCCTGGCAGAACCTGCTCAAGGACGGCTACGAGGCGACCTCGCCGGTCGGCGCCTTCCCGCCCAACGGCTATGGCCTCTACGACATGATCGGCAATGTGTGGGAATGGACCACGGACTGGTATGCCTCGACCCACCAGCAGCAGAAATCCTGCTGCATGCCGGAAAATCCGCGAGGGCCGCGCGAGGAGGACAGCTACGATCCTTGCCAGCCCAAGATCAAGATCCCGCGGAAAGTCATCAAGGGCGGCTCGTTTCTCTGCGCGCCGAGCTATTGCCGGCGTTATCGCCCCGCTGCGCGCCATGCCGAGCCGATCGACACCTCGACCTGCCATCTCGGGTTCCGTTGCATCAAGCGAGAAAGGACCAATGAGCGATGATCTCTGCGCCAGGCGTTCCAGCCTCGAAGCTTAGCGTGTCCGTGGTCGCGAGCCTGATCTGCCTTGCCGTCGCGGCAGCGAGCGCCACTCCCGCGCGCGCCGAGACAGGTCAGCCGGAAGCCCCGACCCCGATCCCGCCCTCGCTCACCACGCCCGATCAAGTCGAGACGAGCATCGGCACGCTGAAGTTCCGCGACGGCGTGCCGGACGCTGCGACCGCCGACAAGGTCTACGATCAGCTCGACTTGCAGCGCGGCGTCTCGGCCTTCCTCAACGGGCTCAGGGGCGTGTCCATCTACGCCGCGCGCCAGGGGCTTAGGGATGCGGGCGTCAAGGACAATGAGGGCGTTCTGATCTTCTCAGGGCTCATGGATTCAAGGTCCCTGTTTCTCACGGCCAATGCCGACACGGTCTATTTCATCAGCACCATCGACCTCTCCAAGGGACCCATGGTGGTGGAGACGCCGCCTGACACGCTCGGCCTGTTCGACGATTTGTGGTTTCGCTGGGTGATCGATTTTGGGGCGCCGGGGCCCGATCGCGGGATGGGCGGGAAATACCTACTGCTGCCGCCCGGCTATGACGGGCCGCTGCCCGACGGCGGTTATTTCGTCGGGCGTCCCACCACCACCTCCGTTGCGTTGCTCGGGCGCGCCTTTCTCGTCAACAACGACCCGAAGCCGGCCGTGGACATGATCAAGAGCACGCTCAAGATCTATCCCTACGTGGCGGGGTCCTATGGCACGAGCATGGGGACCTTCCTGACCGGCAAGGGCCCGCTCGCGCCATTGAGCAAGCCGGGCACGCTGCAATTCATCGACGGCACCGGGCTTGCCATGAACACGATCCCGCCCAACGACTTCTCCTATTACGAGATGCTCGATGCGCTGGTGCAGGAGCAGCCCGCCGAAGCGCTCCAGCCTGAGATCGGTGGCCAGTTCGCGGCCATTGGCATTGTCAAGGGGAAGACGTTTGCTCCCGATGCGCGCATGAAGAAAATCCTCACCGACGCCATCGCGATCGGCAATGCCGCCGGGCGGACGGTCAGCTTCACACCTCGCGAGTCAGAGGGCTTCGGTTATTACAGCCCAACGTCGAAATGGCTGAACCCGCTCTTCGTCAGCGGCTACGATTTCATGCGGCCGCCGCCCGAGATCAACAAGGAGGGCGTCAAGCCATTTCCCTACACCGGCACCCGCACGCTCGATGCGCGGGCTGCCTTCTTCTACGTCGCCACCGGTGTGACCCCGGCGATGATCATGCGGCTTCCCGATATCGGCTCGCAATATCTCTTCGGCATCGTGGACTCCAACGGCGATCCCTTCGATGGCGGGAAGACCTACAAGGTGACGCTGCCGCCGAACATCCCCGCGGCGAAGTTCTGGTCGTTCACGCTCTACGACAACCAGACACGCTCCATGCTGCAGACCGCGCAACGCTTTCCACGAGCCGGCAGCCAAAGCTTCCCGAGCCCTGCCACGGAGGCGAACGAAGACGGATCGACGACGGTCTATTTCGGCCCGAAGAAACCGGACGGCGTGAAGGACGGTAACTTCATCCTGACCTTGCCCGGCAAAGGTTGGTTCACGATCCTGAGGCTCTACAGCCCGCTTGAGCCCTTCTTCGACAAGACCTGGCGCCCAAGCGAGATCGAGAAGGTGGCTGGCTGAACTGCAGTAAGGAGGGGTGACGTGGGTAAGGCCGTCACCACGCCGGGGGGATGAGATAATGCTCAGGTGGCTGATGATCGTGTCGGGTGGCTTCGAGGCGGCGTTCGGCGCCTCCGCCATCCTTGCGACACCCATGTTGATCGGAGCGCTCGGAACGGAGGGGGGCGCATCCGCGCTCTTTTTCGCAAGAGTCTTCGGCGCTGCGACCTTGGCGCTCGGAATTGCCGCGCTGCTCGCGCGCAACGCGCTTGCGACGCAAGGCGGCCTCGCTGCTTCCTATGGTTTGGCTCTCTACAATGTGCTCGCCGCCGGTCTCATTCTCTGGACGGCAGCGGTGGGAGGCCTTGGCGGCGCGGCGCTGTGGGGCGCCGGCCTGTTCCATGCCTTGATGGGTGCGCTTTTTGTTTTTGCACTCATGGCCTCGCCGAGGAACTGAAGCGCTCTAGATTTTGGGTCACTTTGCTTGTCTAAGAGAAACCGAAGTTTTCAGGGAGGGTCGCTCGATGAAGTTCACTACGGGTCTGCTGGTCGGCTTTTTTTCGATCGTTTGCTTTGTCTCTTCCGCGCAGGCGGAGTCCGTCACCGTAACGCCGGCCGTGCAACAGGACTGTGAGTGGGACTACAACCAGTTCTGTAACCAATATGGGATCGGCAGCGAGCTCCTGGATATGTGCTTCAAGAGCAACGGCCCCAAGCTGTCCAAGAAATGCGTGGATGCGCTGATTGCCGCGGGTGATACCTCGCAAGAATATGTGGATCAGCAGAAAAAACTTATGGGCCGCTAAGTCAGCGCGTTTCGCCGTCCGGCTGAGGCTCTGCGGCCCACGGGTTTTCTCGTGGGCCATGGCGAACGGCTGACAGCGCTCAGGAGCATAACGCGGGGAGCCGGAGCGAGAGTCGACCCGGCGCCGTAATTCGAAGCTTTACGATCTCGGCTTCAGGCTGGCACAAGCCGGCTATCCGTGGAGAAAGACCCCGCCGCGCCTGGACGGGCATTGATCGAGGCTATCGGTTTCAGCCGCTTGAGCGTTGGGCTTGACTCCCGTACATAGGCGCGGGCGGCTTGCTTGGCGCTACGGGCATTGGGCTCAAGCGACACGCGATGCAGTGCTGAGGAGTGGAGGGCATGATGGATCTGGCCGAGCTGAAGAGAGTGGCAAGTGCCATGGTCGCGCCGGGGAGGGGCGTCCTCGCGGCGGACGAATCGGCGGGCACCGTGAAAAAGCGCTTCGAGGCGATCGGCGTCGAATCCACCGAGGAGAACAGGCGCGACTATCGCGAGCTCCTGTTCCGCTCGAAAGGCATGGCCAACATCTCGGGCGTGATCCTGTTCGACGAGACGATCAGGCAGAAGGCCAAGGACGGCACGCCCCTGGTCAAGGTCATCGAGCAGGCCGGCAGTTTCCCGGGCATCAAGGTGGACAAGGGCACCAAGCCCTTGCCGTTCTGTCCGGGTGAAGTCGTCACCGAGGGCCTCGACGGCTTGCGCGAGCGGTTGATCGAGTATCGCGATCTCGGCGCCAAGTTCTGCAAATGGCGCGCGGTGATCGATATCGGCCCTGCCATCCCGAGCTATAACTGCATCAAGGCCAATGCGCATGCGCTCGCCCGCTATGCCGCGCTCTGCCAGGACGAGACCCTCGTGCCCATCGTGGAGCCCGAGGTGCTCATGGACGGCGACCACGATATCGGCCGCTGCTACGAGGTCACCGAGCTCGCGCTGAAGACCCTCTTTCAGGAGCTCTACGTTGCGCGGGTGAAGCTCGATGGCATGGTGCTCAAGCCCAATATGGTCGTGCCCGGCAAGAAAAGCGCCAAGCAGGCCTCGGTCGACGAGGTCGCCGAGAAGACCTTGCGCGTGCTGAAAGAGTGCGTACCGGCGGCTGTGCCGGGGGTCGCCTTTCTGTCGGGCGGCCAGTCGGACCTCGACGCGACCGCGCGCCTCAACGCCATGAACAGGCTGGGCGGCGGACCCTGGAAGCTCACCTTCTCCTATAGCCGCGCATTGCAGGCGGCGCCGCAGAAGGCGTGGTCCGGCAAGGTCGAGAACGCGGGCGCGGCGCAACAGGCTTTTACCCATCGCGCCGCGATGAACGGGCTCGCTTCCCTGGGCAAATGGTCGCCTGAGCTCGAGAAGCAGGCCGCCTGATCAGGCGAGGATCGCACTCGCCCTATCCTTTGATGCAGATGAGCGGCCGCATGCGTGCCACCCTGCGGGCGAGACCGGCTTGCTAGGCGGCAAGAACCACTGCGCTCACATCCTTATAGGCGTCGGGCGCTTCTTCTGCGACGCCACGGGCCGAAGGGCTGCGGATCAGGATCCCCTTGGCGGCGAGATCGTCCACGATTTGGCGGCCGCTCCATCGGCGCAACGCGGCATGACGGGACATCGCGCGGCCGGCGCCGTGGCAAGCCGAGGAAAATGCCTTCTCATCGCTGTCGCGCGCACCGACCAGCACGTAGGATCCCGTCCCCATGCTGCCGCCGATGAGGACCGGCTGCCCAGCTTGGCGCAGAGCCTGCGGCAAATCGGGATGTAAGGGGCCAAAGGCGCGCGTGGCGCCTTTGCGGTGGACGAAGAGCTCGCGGGTCTTGCCGTTGGCCTTGTGCTTTTCCACCTTGCAGGTGTTGTGCGACACGTCGAACAGCAAAGCCAAGTCGGCATCGGGGAAAAAGTGACCAAAGACGCGCCGCGCGAAATGACCGATGATCTCGCGATTGGCCAAGGCACAATTGATCGCGGCGCGCATCGCACCAAGATAACGCTGCCCAACTTCGGATTTTATGGGAGCGCAGGCGAGCTCGCGGTCAGGGATCGCAATCCCTGCCGCTGCGGCGGCCGTCAGCATCTCCCGCAGGAACTCAGTGCCGATCTGATGGCCAAGCCCGCGCGAGCCACAATGGATGGTGACGACGACCTCATTCAGCTTCAGTCCGAAGATGTCGGCAACATCCTGGTCGAAGATTTCGGCAACGGCTTGAATCTCGATATAGTGGTTGCCTGAGCCGAGGGTGCCCATCTCTCGGCGCTGGCGTTCCTTGGCGCGGTCCGACACGTAAGACGGCACGGCCCCGGCCATTTGGCCACCTTCCTCGATTCGCTCAAGATCGCGTTCCTCGCCCCAGCCCCGCTCGATGGCCCATCGTGCGCCGCCTTTAAGCATGGCGTCCATCTCGGGGGCATCGAGCGTGATCGCGCCCTTGCTGCCAAGTCCGGCGGGGATCTGCCGGTACAGGGAATCGGCGAGCGACTTCTGTACCGGCAGGATGTCGGACACCTTAAGGCCGGTCAGCATGCTGCGAACGCCGCAGGAGACGTCGAAGCCGACGCCACCGGCAGAAATCACTCCCCCTTGCTCGGCGTCGAAGGCCGCCACGCCGCCGATGGGAAAGCCATATCCCCAATGGGCATCGGGCATGACGTATGAGGCTTTGACAATGCCTGGCAGCATCGCGACGTTGGTGGTCTGCTCGTAGACCTTGTCGTCCATTTGGCGGATCAGAGCTTCGTCGGCATAGATGATCCCGGGGACGCGCATCGCTCCCGTTGGCTCGATCCGCCACGTCGTCTGGTCCACTTGGGTAAACTTGGCGGGATCCATCGGAGTTCTTCTGTTAGACGTCGACGATGCAGGCCGCCGACCAAGTTCCGTCTGGGGACTTGGCCACCCGCAACGCCGTATAGGTTGCGCCCTTGGGCTCGCAGGCGGGAGCGTGCTTCTCTCGGTCGATGGGCTCGCCCCACATCCTGCCTTGCAAATGGGTATCGTTCAGCGCGACCTCGAAGCGACCGAACAGCATCCTCCGAACCGCCATCTCGTAGATGATGGCGTTGAGCCATTCGACGAGTAGCAGTTCAACGTCGGGCGCCCCACATTGCACATCGACCGAACTCAATTCGGCGATCGTCGCATCGGTGACGATGCCGGTCAGGGCAAGAGCGGCCTGCTCGAAGGCTTGCTCTATGGTCGGTCCGAACCCCCGCACGCCGGCATCGGCGCCATGGGGAAAGTGCTCCCAACCAGTCAATATGACGCCTTTGCCAGCGCGTCGGGCGGAATTGCTTCAGTCATCGCATATCGGCCCAGCCGAGGGCCCTTTCGAGCACATTCGTCAGTTTACCCTGATACTGTAGAGCGGCCAATGTATCGTCCCTTGAGCCATATCAAGGTCATGCGGCGCGAGTGATGGCTATTTGCGGCAACACTTCGAAAGAGATGGCAAGGCTCGATGGCTGACACAGAACCGACCGATCCCGCCGATCAACTCACGATCTCTCCCGAGACGGCGTTCTATATCATCGTCAAGGCCCGGGAGTTCGACGAGCAGGTTGCTCCTACGGACCCGGGCTCGGGCTCAAACCCCACCGACGACCGCGCCGTCGATGTTCTCGAGGAGGAGGCCGAGAATCCCGTCGAGCAGGAGCTCAAGGCGGCGCTTGTCGCGCTCAACATCGACGAGCAGCTCGACCTGCTTGCGCTCACCTGGCTCGGCCGTGGCGACTTCGCGTCTTTCGCGCAGGCTCGCCAAGAGGCAGCAGATATGCGCGACAAGCACATCCCTTCCTATCTGATCGGGACTCCGCAGCTCGGCGACTTTTTGGAGGAGGGGCTCGCGCAACTCGGCATCTCGCTCGAGGATTTCGAGCGCAATCGCCTCTAAGCCCCGGTTCCCCCGCTACCGCTGATGGCGCTCCTTCAGAATGGCGTTAAGGAGGTGGGTAAGGTTCGCCTTGGCCGCGGGGTTCTCGACCTCGGCGCTCACTTCAGCCAAACCTCTATCGGCCTTGATGAACTCCTCGTAGAAAGTTGGCAGGTCGATCTCCTCATCGGTGCCTGGAACCGGCTCGTCGTCGGGCAGACGGGGGCCGATGTCGTCCTCGACGCGAATGCGCAAAGTCCAGCGGCTGGGCTCCTGCCGGGGTGTGACCTCCAAAAGTCCGACCTCGGAAATCTCGCTTAAATCCTCGCCCTCCGCTTCGCCTAAGCTCGCTTCCTCACGAGCCTCGAGCTCCTCGCGCTGGTAGGACCGCGTGGTCCTGACGAGAAGGTCGAAGGCGCGCAGACGCTCCTCATCGAGCAGCCAGTGCACGACCTGCTCCGCCTCTACATCGACTGGATAGGGTTCCACAGTGCGCTCCTTAGAGGATCAGGGGACGATCCCGATCTCGTTGATCACATCGTCGACGCCGAACACGTACCAAGCGTCACATTCGGCGGCGTCGCGGGCCTCGCTTGAGTGAACCGAGCCGGTCAGCCGAACCGTCCTCTGGCGAACGCCGACGCGGACTTGCGAGGCGTCGACGAACGGGTCTTTCTCCAGCGCGATGCGTACCGCTTCCTCGATCTGGATGGGGGCGTCCTCCTCGGGCGGCTCGACGGCGATGCCGTTGACCACGTCGCGGCTCCCTGGCACCCACCACGCGAGCACGCCGGCAAGCCGTTTGGAGGCAAGACCCGGCACGCGCCCGTTCAAAATGACGACGCCGTTCTCGACCTCGATCTCGATCTCGCCTCTTGCGTCCTCGAACGCCTCGCGTACGCGCTTGAGCTTGCCGCCCTCGCGCTCCTTGAGCGCGAGCTGGCGGAAGGACGGCTCGTCGTAAAATTCCTTGCGCACATGGTCCAAGATGCCGTCGTCGCTCATGGCCAGAGCCGGCTTGACGCGTAAGCGGTCGACAATGGCGGTGACGCCTTGCGTTGCTGCCAAGCGCTCCAGCGCCAAGCGCTTGATCGCGACGTTGTCCACCTCCGCCTCAATCGTGGCGGTGCCGTCTGCGGCGATCTCGAGAAGCGTCGGCTTGAAATGGGGCCCGACCCGCTTCTCGCTGCGGATCGCGGCGAGCGCCTTGGCGTGCAAATCCTGGGTTTTGGCGTCTTGTGGCAACACGACCTCGAGGCGTTCATGAATGGCTCATTCGGATAGACATTAGAATAGACACCAGATTTCGAATTGATGCCGGTCAAAGACAGCGCAACCCATTTGCGCTGGACTGTAAGTCCTGTGAGGCCCCCGTGTAATAGGAGAATCAACATGGCTGAAGCAGTGACCAAATTGCCCATCAAGACGCAAGGACAGGAGCCCGAGCGCAGCGCCCAAGAGTGGCGACCCCTCGCCAATCTCAGGCGCGAGATCGACCGCTTGTTCGACGATTTCGGGTTGGGCGCCGCGCGAAGGCCGGGCGGCCAGACCCTGTTCGACGTCGAGCCGTTCTGGCGCGGCGAGCTCTCCTTCGGAAAAGCCCCTGCCGTCGACCTCGCCGAGAAGGACAAGGAGTACGAGATCACGGCAGAGTTGCCGGGTCTGGATGAGAACAATGTCGAGGTGAAGTTCGCCGACGGCTTGCTGACCATCAAAGGCGAGAAGCGGGAAGAGAAGGAGGAGAAGAAGAAGGACTACTATCTGTCGGAGCGCCGCTTCGGGTCTTTCCAACGCTCTTTCCAGGTTCCCGACGGCGTGGACGCCGACAAGATCGAGGCCCGTTTCAAGAACGGTGTGCTCACCGTGACCTTGCCCAAGTCGTCGGACGCCCAGAAGAAAGAGAAGAAGATTGCGATCAAGAAGGCTTAAGCGGCCCTCGCTTCGCCAAGGCTTGCAGCTAAGGGAAGGCAAACATCGAGCTCACCTTCCTCGGCACACGCGGCGAGATCAAGATCAGATCTCGCCGCCACCGCCGGCATAGTGCCCTCCTGATCCAACGGGGCCGCGCGCGCATCATGATCGATTGCGGCGCCGACTGGCTGAAGGCGCTCGCGGGCGTCTCTCCCACCGCTATCGTTCTCACCCATGCCCATCCCGATCATGCCTTCGGGCTCGCCGCCGGCGCCCCTTGCCCGGTCTATGCCAGCGAGGAGACCTGGTCGCTCATCGCCCGCTATCCGGTCAAAGATCGCCGTGTCGTCGAAGCGCGCGTGCCGTTCTTGATCGGCGGAGTGCGCTTCGAGGCTTTCCCGGTGGAGCACTCGATCCGGGCGCCCGCCGTCGGCTACCGCGTGACGGCAGATGGCGCCACCTTCTTCTACGTCCCCGACCTTGCCGCCATCTGTGAGCAGCACGAGGCCTTGAGCGGCGTAGCGCTCTATATCGGCGACGGCGCCACGGTCACGCGGTCGATGGTGCGTCGCCGCGACCACGCGCTGATCGGGCACGCGCCCATTGCCGCTCAGCTCGACTGGTGCGAAGGGGAGGGGGTCGCCCGCGCCATCTTCACCCATTGCGGGAGCGGGATCGTCAAGAGTGACGCAAGGCGGATCGATGCACGCATCAGACAGCTCGGCGCCGAGCATGGTGTGGAGGCAAGCATTGCCTATGACGGCTTTACGCTGACGTTGGCAGCGCGGGCAAAATGACCAAATGCGCCGAACACCATCCCTACAAGAAGCGGCGCCATGCTCGCAGCCACAATGAGCATCCAGCCGGTCAAATCGGGAGGGATGACATGCAACGCGGCGGCGAGCGGCGGCACATAGACGGCGAGCAAGAGGATCGCCGTGCATGAAGCGACGGCGCCCCAGACATAAGGATTGCGCGTTACGGCATTGACGAAGATCGACGATCCCCGGCCTCGCATGTTGAACACGTGCCAGAGCTGCGCGAAGGCAAGCGTCAAAAACGACACGCTGACCAGCGCATCGCCATGAAGGCCGAGCCAGTAATGGCCGGCGAGGAGCGCGGCCAGCGTCGACGCCGTCAGCAGCGCGCCGTAGCCTGCAATGAACGACCATTGCGGCGTGCCGAGCAGAGACTCGCGCGGGTTTCGCGGAGGATGGCGCAAGATATCCTCCTCGCCTTCGCCGGTGGCGAGCGCAAACGCGGGCAATATGTCGGTGACGAGGTTGAGAAAGAGAATCTGCAAGGGAAGGATCGGCAGCGGCAGCCCGGCCACCACCGCAAGCGCCACGACCATCACCTCACTGATGTTGCAGGACAGGAGATAGATCAGGAACCGGCGCAAATTGCTGAAAATGACCCGGCCCTCGCGGATCGCCGCCACGATGCTGCCGAAGGCATCGTCGCGCAGCACGATGTCGGCCGCCTCGCGCGCCACCTCTGTCCCGCGCAGGCCCATGGCGACGCCGATATCCGCCTTTTGCAGGGCCGGGGCATCGTTCACGCCGTCGCCGGTCATGGCCACGACTTCGCCCGCGGCCTGGTAAAGCCGCACGAGATCGAGCTTCTGCGCAGGGGTCACGCGGGCAAAGACCTGCGCCGCCAGGACACGCCGGCGCTCTTGCTCGCCCAAAGCCCCGAGCGCCTCAAGCTCGCGTCCCTCGACCATGATGCAGCAGCCCTTCTCGGCGATGCCGAGGTTCTCGGCGATGGTCCGCGCCGTGACGGCGTGATCGCCCGTCACCATGACCACGCGGATGCCGGCTTGCCGGCAATCGGCAATCGCCTCTCTCACATCGAGGCGCGGCGGATCGCGAAAGCCGACGAGACCGAGGAAGGAGAGACCCTCATAGGCCGGGATTGTCTCTAAAGGCGCCCACTTTTCCGCTAGCGCCAGGACGCGCAATCCGTCCTCGGCAAGGGCTGCGGCACGACGCAGCCACTCATCGCGCTCCTCGGCGCCAAGCGCTGCTCCTCCGTCTCTGCCGATAGTCTTGGCGGCGGCAAGCACGGCCTCTGGCGCTCCCTTCACGGCGATGAACAGGCGTCCCTCCCGGCCATGCGCGGTCGCCATCATCTTCGTTTCCGCATCGAAGGCGACCTCATGCAGCTTGGGCCGAGCCTTAAGCAGAGCCTCGCGGTCGATGCCGGCGAGCTGGCCGAGTCGCAGCAGCGCAAGCTCCATGGGGTCGCCCGAGCCGCGCTCGTCCGCAGCCTTGAGCGTCGCGGTGCCGCAGAGAACGCCGACTTCGAGCGCCCGCCGCAAGGCCGCGTCTATCTCAGCCTTGTTGCCCGAGCGGTCGAGGATCCAGCCCCTCGCATGGTCGAGCCGATAATCCGCAGACGGCAGCCAAAGCCGCTCGGCGGTCATGCGATTCTCTGTGAGCGTGCCGGTCTTGTCGGTGCAGATCACGGTGGTAGCGCCGAGCGTTTCGACCGCAGACAGGCGCTCGACCACCACGTTCCGCCGCGCCATGCGCCACATGCCGCGCGCCAGCGCCATGGTCGCCACGATCGGCAAGCCTTCCGGAATGGCGGCGACGGCGAGCGCGATGGCGGCCTCGATCATGAGCACGAGGTCGCGGCCGGCGGCCATGCCGGCGGCGGCGATAAGAGCGGTGACGATGAGAATCGCCGTGACGAGCTGGCGGGTGAGCTCGGCGAGTTTGCGCTCGAGCGGGGAGATGTCAGGCTCAGCCTCGATCACGAGCCGTGCGGTCAGCCCAAGCTCGGTCGCCATGCCGGTCGCCACCACGACGCCGACGCCCGTGCCGCGCGTGATTGCCGTCCCTTTGTGCACCATCGATGTCCGGTCGGCGACGATGGCGCCCGGCGCGGCTGGTGCAATGCTCTTCTCCACGGGGACCGACTCGCCGGTCAGGGTGGACTCATCGCAAGACAGGTTTCTCGCCTCCGAGAGGCGGATATCGGCGGTGATGACATCGCCGCTTTCCAAGAGGACGATGTCGCCCGGTACGACCTCGTCGGCCGCAATCGTCTTCAGCTTGCCGTCTCGCCGCACCCGCGAGGAACGGGTGCCGAGCTTGCGCAGCCCCTCCATGGAGCGAACCGCGCGAAGCTCGGTGAAGAAGCCGATCAGCGTGTTGATGACGAGCACGAGCAGGATGGCCGCGGCTTGGGTCCACTCGCTGAAAAACGCGGCCAAGGTTGCAGCCGCCGCCAAGAGCCACACCACCGGGCTCTTGAGCTGGTCGGCGAGAATGACGAGCGCCGTCCGTTCTGGATGCGTGAGCAGCGCGTTCGGCCCGTGACGCGCAAGCCGCAAGGCCGCTTCCGCCTCGGCCAGGCCGCTTTCAAGGCTCACTTCCTGCTGCCGCAGTACGGTTTCGGCGGGAAGTGCGTAGGCGCCGGCCGGCCCCGCAAGCGGTGTCTCCCCTGGTCTCACCAGCTGCTCCATTGCGGGTGGCCCCGCGCAATGTCTCGAAGATGGAATAATGCGGCAGGGCGCCCCTGCCAGTTACGCGCGGGGGTCGCCTGACTCAAGCCACCTTATGTTGGCTGCCTTGCGCGGAACCGGCGCCGCCTTGCGCCGCGGATGGCCGATGATGATCGGCGCGACCGGGACATAAGACGGGGGCAAGCCGAGCGCCACTTTACCCTCTGCCGTGCCGAGCCAGTGCTGGGCGAAGCCGATCCAGCAGGTGCCGAGGCCCGCTTCATAGGCGGCAAGCATCAGGTTCTGGGCGGCGAGCGCGCAATCCTCCACGGCCCAGTCGGTGGGCTGGGCTGCCGCAATCACCACCAGCACCGGCGCGTAATAGAAAATGTGGAACTTCGGATCGTTCAGCATGTCGCGGAAGGGATGCGCCGGCGCCCCGAGCGAGGCCTTGAGCAAATGGACCTTGGCCTGGTCGGAAATATGCGCAAGCAGCGACGGCTTCTTGACGACGATGAAGCACCAGGGCTGCTGATTGATGGCGCTCGGGGCCTGAATCGCCGCATCGATAAGCTCGCGCAATACCGCGTCGCCCACGGGCTCGTCGGTATATTCGCGCACGGACCTTCGTCCGTTGATGGCTTCCAAGAGCTTCATGATTCACCGGGCTCCCTCAGCAGAGATCATGCCAAAGGATGAGTGGTTCGAACCCCCACGATCCCGCTATAGGTCGGTGGCCGCGTTGAGCCAGATCAAGGCCGGAGCGATCAGGAGCGGCGGCGGAGCGAACCTGATTTGCTCGGTTGTGCGCCTTACGGCCCAATCATGTTGACGAGGAAGTCGCCGTTTTCGTCGACGAGATCGCCTTCCTTCCGTCCCTCGGGACAGGGGCCCTTCAACGCGCTTTGGATTACGCCCGTCGTGGTCCTTCCCGCCGAAGTCACCGTCTGGTGCACTTCATATTGCGTGGCGATGTCGCCCGAGATGGTCCCCTTGGCGTTCATGGTGAGATCGCCCATGCCCGGCATGTTGCCGGGACTGCATATCGTCTCGAAGGTCCAGCCGTCCGCGGTCTGTTGGAAGTCGCGCTTGGTGCAAGGAATTCCCGTCATGGCCTCGCCGGTGATCTGGTCGAAGGCGGAATAGACCTTCTCCGAGGCCTCGCCGATGCAGAGACTCTGCTTGCCCATGGCCGTCCCGGACTGACCGATGGCCGCAAACTCCCACCAGCCGGATTTGCGCAGCGGCGCATCGAGGTGCAGAGCGTTCGCTGCCGGCGCCCCTGCCGCCGGCTCAGGCGCAGCTTCGCCTTTTCCTCCCGTCATCTGCTCGATCTGCTTTTTCAGCTCCAACGCCTTCGAGTAGTCGGAGTCGGCAGACAGAGCGGCGGATGAGGCGCCGACCAAGACGGCAGAGCTACACAGCAGAAGGGCTACTGAACGGATCATCTCGCCTCCGATCATGCGAATGGACGATTTCTTGTCAAGAGCGGCGGAGCGGAGGCTCGGCCCCGATGGCATCGGTGGTCCAGGCGAGCAGCTCGCTCAAGACCTTGCCGAAGGCTTCATCAAGGGCTGTCACATAGGCTTGCGCGTCGGTTCCCTTGGCTGGCGCGCTGGCCTGAAAGCTTCGCGCGCCGATGATCTTCCCGTCCTGGCTGAGGATCTTGGCCACAAAGTCGATTTCCGCCATCGGCTCGGACAACGTGGAGACATGGAAGCGCCGAATGTCGATCAGGAGCTGATAGTCGCCGGTGATCCCCTCTCGCGTCCGGCTCACCGACCGCGCATAGCCGGCATTCTCGAAGCTCTGAATCACCTTCTCCTGGAACAGGACCGGCAGGTTGTCGCTCCACTTGGCATTTGGCACCGGCACGCTCTCGCCCGTTGCCGGCTGGAGCAGGATTTTGTCGGTGTTGAAACCCATGAGCGTCGTCGGCTCGGGGACGACGAGCAGCCAAGATGGCGGCTCTGCGGGCGGCGGAGGGACCGTGCTCGCGGCGACGAGATCATAGACCGGTATCTCAGCCTGGCTGGTTCCGCCGCCGGTCATGCGCTCCAGACCGGCCAGGATTCCGTCGACCTTGTCGGAATTGCGCGCCAGCGCGCCGGAAAACGTGTCGATATTGCCGATGGCGTCGTGCAGCGACTCCGAATTGTCCGAAAGAACCCCATCGATGTGCTGGAAAGCGTCGCGTGCCGCCTGGGTCCAATCCTGGCCGGCTCCAGCCTTGGCAACAAGGACTGGAGGTCCGGCTCCGTCGCCAGGCGCAACGGGAGACGTCGCGCTGCCGCCCGTCATCGCCACCGCCGCGCCGCCAGTAAGCCCTTGGGTCTCGATGGCAACTTGCGTGTCGGTGCGGACCGGCGTGCCTCGATCCACGGCCACCGTCGCGATCACCTGCTGGGGCTGCTCGGGATCGAGCGCAAGATCGGTGACCTCGCCAACCTTGATGCCGTTGAACAGGACCGTGGAACCGACAAGCAGCCCAGACACGGAGCCCTCGAATTTG
>JBGQMX010000049.1:0-20548 GCA_041500805.1 Methyloceanibacter sp. | reverse complement strand
GCATCGATCACCCGGTCTCGCAAATCCTGACTGTAGGCCCGCGCCATGTCCGTCCTCCTCCGCTGCAACGGCATAGGACTCGCACTGTTCGCAAAAAATCGGAATCCCTTACGAATCGGAAAACGACAAACCCGCTCTAGCAGCCGGGAAGGATGGTCAAGGGACCACGACGAAGCCACCGACCTGTGACGA
Source organism: Methyloceanibacter sp. (assembly GCA_041500805.1). Lineage (GTDB taxonomy): Bacteria > Pseudomonadota > Alphaproteobacteria > Rhizobiales > Methyloligellaceae > Methyloceanibacter. The sequence goes on along the minus strand of JBGQMX010000049.1, from coordinate 20,356 downwards.
GCAACAAGGCCGGTGCAACTTGCTTTGCTCAGGCAAGTATCCAAATTCGATCTCAACCGAATGGAAGGACTGCTCGAGGCATTGTTTCGTCAAGTGGGTCAAATGTAAGCCCGCCTGATAGTTGCTCGGATTTCCCCTCAAAGCAGACGGCAAATCAGCAAGACCTCGAAGGCTCTATCAGCCTTGCTGTTGCAGCCGCGCTGACCGTCATGGGCCTCGCGGGCGCATCCGCGTTTAATGCACTAAGCTTAGATCGCCTGTCTGAGCCTTATTGTATCCACGACAGTAAGGGGCGCGAAATTTCCGTTCGGCAATTGCCGTATGAGGCCTGCTTTCACGACGTGCATAAGAGTCGTGTGCAGGCCACGCTCGCGCTGTCGCCGTCGGCAAAATAACCCTCCTGCACCGCCAAACGGCAAAGATCGGCTCGTGACACGGCGCCGACCTCGCTCAATTTGCGGACAAGAAAATCGGCAAGTGACTGATGGGGCTGTCGGGGCTGCTGTTGCTGGGACTTCGGTTGCTGGGGCTGCGGTTGCGACTGGCCGTTGGGTGCGGACGCCGCACGGCCAAGCCGTCGATCCTCGACCCCCATGAGGGTCTTCAGGGCATCAAGCTCGACCGTCAGATCTTCAGTTCTTTTGTCGTGTTCCGACTTGAACTGCTCGATGAGCTTCTCGAATTGAGCCTGCGCAGTGTTGATCTGCTCCTCAAGCAAGTCGGCACGGTCTTTCAGGTCCCCACGGATGTCTCGCATCGATTATCCCCCCGGTCGTTTAGCCTCGCATGCTCAAACGACCGAGCCGAGCCGCGGGTTCCCGCGTCGGTAGAACCTTCAGACTTGTTGGGCCCCTGAGACCCGATGAACGCTGGGTCGGCCCAATCAACCAAGCTCAGTGAGAAGTCCGACGTGGGAGTAACGGGCGACCCCGGCGATGCCGAGTGAGTTTGCCTGATCGCGAATCTCGCCCTCCAGGGTTCCCCACCCCGAGGTATGCTACCAGTCCGTGCGCCGTCCTTGGAGTAGCCCAGAGGCCGCGAGGAGGTTGCGATCCACGACGGGGAGTTCGATGTCGATCTTTGATCTCTCGGTATCAATTGCGCTTGGCGTCGGGCTCGCCGCGGCAACCGGCTTTCGGGTGTTCTTGCCGATGCTCATTGTGAGCGCGGCGGCCTATACCGGGCATCTCCCGTTGAGCGATAGCTGCGCATGGCTCGCAACGCCGTCCGCCCTGACATTGCTCGGTGTGGCAGCGCTGGCAGAAATCCTCGCCTATTACATCCCGGGGGTCGACAACCTGCTCGACACCCTAGCGACGCCCGCCGCGGTTATCGCGGGTACCGTCGTATCGGCGGCGGTCATCACCGACTTGCCGCCGATGGTGAAATGGTCGACGGCCGTCATCGCGGGCGGTGGCGTCGCCGGACTCATACAAGGCGTGACCGCAGTTCTTAGGGCGAAATCTACCGTCTTGACCGGGGGCCTTGGCAATATGGTCATCGCGACCGCGGAGTTCGGCGGCGCACTCCTCGTCTCGCTTCTGGCCCTCGCGGCGCCGCTCGCGACGCTCCTGGTGATAGCCGTGTTCTTATGGCTGGCCATGCGTCTGCTCCGGCAGCTCTCGCGACGAGGACATCCGTCGAAGAACTAGAAGCGGACGCCGATACGCAAGGCGCGACATCACGCGATCCGGCGCACGACGCGCGTGGCAGCATCAAGCTGATCTTCATGCGATGGTCGATGGACCGTCGGTCAGCTCTGTGAAAAATATCGCGTGAGCACTCAGCTTTGCGAGTGGGGGCTGAAAATGACCGGCGTGGATTTGCAGCTAAAGAGGCTGGGTCAGCCCTAAGTGATCCCGACAGAACCCAGAAAATGGTGCCGCTGGAGAGATTTGAACTCCCGACCTTGGCTTTACGAAAGCCCTGCTCTACCCCTGAGCTACAGCGGCTTGCACAGCCCGAAATATCTTATTCGGCGCGCGGTAAAGGAAGCCCTCCCCGTGCTTAACGGCAATATCGGGATGGCGCAAGCGAGGCGGGAAACCCCGGAAACACTCCTTGGCGTCAGCGGATTTGCGCCGCGCGCAGGCGCTCCAGCGAGGTCGGGCTCTCATCGGTCTCGGCTTGCGCCACACCCGGGTCGTCAGGGGGGCGGGCCGGCACGAAGATTGCGGGCTTCAGCCTTTGCTCGGCCGTCGAACGAGGTGTGGCTTCCGCAGCGGCCTTGGCTTGCGGCGCTTCGGCCCAACCCCGACCGTCTCGGCCTTCCACAGGCCCCACATCGACCGCGTCACCAGCCTCCGGCCTTTGCGCCGGTGAGGCCTCGATCCGCGGGGAAGCGAGCGCGGGCGCTGCGGCCTGCACCAAGTGCTCAGGCCGCTCCTCGATCAGGAGCGTGTCGTCGCCACGGCCGATCGCGTCGACCGGCGCCTTCCATTCGAAAGCATCGACGGCACCGGTCACCGGGGAGACCGGCTGCCAGCGGTCAGAGGTATAGCCGTCGGCAATCCAGGCGCGGTCGCGGCGCGCGCGCAACGCCCGGGCGAGCCATTCGCGCTCGCGTCCCTTGTCGCCGAACTCGCCGCCTTCGATCCGCGCCATCAGCATGCAGATGCGCGCGGGCGGGCGCCCCTCGAGATAAGGCGCAAGCGCGTTCCGCGCCTCCTGCCATTCATGGGCTTCGACCGCGGCATTGGCGATGGCGATCTGTCCTTCGACGTCGTCGGGCGCCAGGCTCGCCAGATGCTTGACACGCTTCATCCGCTCGCGCGGGGACTGGCCCGGCTTGGCGAAGGCATAGACGAGCGCAAGGTCGGGGTGCGGCGAGAGCTTCCACGTCCGGGACACGAGGCGGGAGGCCTGACGGCTCTCGCCTTTGGAGGCAAGGATGCGGCCGGCGATCTCGGCAGCGGGAACAAGCGACGGCGCGAGCCGCAAGGCTTCGCCCGCCAGCGCAAGCGCCTTGTCGGGGTCGGAGGCTTCCGCCTCGCGCGCCTCAGCCGTGAGCAGAACGGCGCGGCGGCGGATTGCCACATTCGGCTCCAAATGTCCGTTCCGGCGCGCGATGGCGAGCGTGTTCAGGGCACCCTCCCAGTCGCCGGCGCGGGCCTGCATGTCGAACAGAGCATTGACGCCCCAGGCAAGCTTTGGATCGCGCTTCACGGCCTGCTCGGCCAGCGCCAGCGCAGCCTCGTTGTCGTTGCTGCGCCTTGCTTCGAGGAAAAGGCCGCGCACGCCGAGAAGCTCCGTCTCGGGGCGGTCGAGCATGGCCTCGAAGGCGCGTCTTGCCGCTCCCCGGTCGCCCTTCAGCTGAGCGGCTTGCGCCCTGAGCAATGCCGTCAAAGGCTCGCGCGGGAGGCTGCGCGCGGCGATGCCGGCATAACGCTGAGCGAGCGCGCGGTCGCCGACGCCGATAGCCAGAAGTCCACGCGACAGCGCGTCGTACCCTTGCTGCCGCCGCCGCTCCCTGACGTAAGCGGCCACGGCGGCGGGACGCATCAAGAGATAGCGCAACACCGCCCAGATCAGGATCAGCAGCACGACCACGGCAGCGACCGCGAGCGCGCCGACAAAGGCGCTCGTCTCGACCCGATAGCCGAGCCATTCGACGGTGATGGTGCCGGGACGGTCGGCGAACCAGGCAAGCCCCAGCGCTGCCACGACCACACCGAGAATGAAGAGGAGGATACGGATCATCGTCTTAGGGTTTTGCCGGTCCCGCAGCCCCACCCACCGACACGAGCAGGAGGCCTTCGAGCCGCTTCAATGTGCCGTCGGCGCCAAGGCGGGCGTGCGCCTGATCGAGCCAGACCGAGAACGCCGCGCTCGGAGCGCCTTGAAGCGTCTCCACCTCCTTGACGGTCCCGGCGAGGTTGCCCTTATCGAGCGCGGCCTCGGCTCTGGCGAGAACGGCGCCAGGCCCCTCGCCCGTGGCAGCTTCATCGACGCGGTGGATCTTGACCAGCGACTGAGCGCTCGCCATCAGGCTCGCGAGGATGGAGCCGTCGGAGGCCGGAGCTGCCGCCGCAAGGGCTGCGTCCTTGGTGGTCCTGAAGGACCGCGTAAGCTCAGGGAGCGTGGGGATTCTCTTCTCGGCATAAGCAGGAAGAACGCCCAAGTCGCCGGCGCCCGGCGAGAGTGAGCTTATAATGGCGAGCTCGGAAGCAAAGGGACGGCCTTCGCTGACGGCGGAGCGGAGATTGGCGAAGGCGATGGCGATGGCCGCGGATTTCGTGCCCTCCGTCTCCGTGCTGGAAAGCGCCGATTCGAGCTTAGCCATCCGATCGGAAAGAGCGGCAATCTGCGGCGCCAAGTCGGCGCTGTCGCCCGTCCCAAGCTCGGCGTCGGCCAAGGCCGCGATCTTGGCCTTGAGCTCGGCGATCTCGCTCTGCATTTCCTGAATGGTCGAGGCGTTCGCGCCCTCGCCTCCGGCAAGGGCTGCGTCGATCTTGGCCTGCAACCTCTGCTCGGCCTCGGCGATCTGCTGGCTGATGGCGGCAGCGTCGGCGACGGAGCCGCCGTCCTTGGCGGCCTCGGCCACGGCCTTCAGCTGCGTCTCGAGCTGCGCCACGCGGCTCGTCAATTGGGAAAGCTCGGGCTGCGCCTTCTTGGCGCTGTCTTCGAGGGCCTTGATCCTGGTGTCGAGCTGGGCGATCGCTTCGGTGTCGGCAGGCGCTGGCGGCGCTGCCTCGAGCTTGGCAACCCGCTGTTCGAGCTTGCTCAGGTCGGGAGCTGCGCCGCCCTTCTTGCCGCCGGGCAGGCCGCCCCAGGCAATGGCCAGAGCGATGACGCCCACCAGGCCGCCGAGCAGGCCGGCGGCGAGATGGGTCACGAAGCTCTTGAGCTCCGAGATGCTCGCCTGCGCCCGCGGGTGACCAGACTCCGCCGATGCCGGTTCAGCCGTGTCGCTGGCGATAGAGGCCTGGCCATCCTTGGCGCCCTCTTGGGGCTCGGGCTCGGCAGGACCGGCTTCGGCCGCCCTTGCGTCATCCACTGCCGGCTCGACCGCAAGCTCGGTCGCGGTGCCCTCGATGGTCGGCGCCGGGCGCTTGCCTGCGCTGCCGGAGCTCTGGTCCTGATCGCCGAAAGGGTCTGCCATGACGCCTTAACCTTCAAATCTTCAGCAGATTCGCGTGGCTTACGAGGATGCCGCCTCGGAGTCCAAGAGCGCAAGGACATCTTCCTCGCGAGGGTTCGCCGCCACGCGCACCCAGATTCCAAGCGGTGCCAAGACCTCTGCTACCGCCTCGGACAGGCAATAGCAAACAACGCGCTTTCCTTGCGTTACCACACCGTGTCGGTCGAGCAGCTGGGCGAAGGTCTTAGCCGTGCGTGGCGACATAAGGATGGCGCCGTCAAGCTTTCCGGCCTTGAGCAGGCCCAAGGCTTCCGCGGGAAAATCGCGTGCCGTGACCGCCCGATAGAGCACGGGCTGGCGCAGGCTGAACCCTTCCACACGAAGCGCCAAATCAAGCTCTAACGCCAGCGTTTCGCCGGCAAGATGCACGAGCGGGCCGTCTTCTGGCCGGAGCGTGCGGCCGATCAACTCGGGCAGCCCTGAGGCCGTTCCGGGACCCTTGATGACATGAGCAAAGCCAAGCTTTTCGGCAGCGCTGGCGGTCACTTCGCCGACGGCGAAGAGCGGAAGCTTACGGGCCTCGTCAAGCTCGCGATGGGAGGCGAGCGCCCTAAGCGCGCTGCGGCTGGTGACGATCAGGGCTTGCGCACCCGCCAGCCCCAAAGTCACGCCGGAAACGAACTCGATGGCGAGCAGCGGCGCGAGCACCGGCTCGTGGCCGCGCGCGGCAAGCTTCTCGGCCTGGAGGCTCGCATCGGGCTCCGGCCTCGTGACGAGGAGGCGCATCACGCGAGCTTCACGAGAAACTCTGAGCCCGCCTGGGCAAGCAACTCCTCGCCCGCATCGGTGCCGATGCTTCTCGCGTGCTCGACTTCACCGGTCAGCGCGATCTCGTGGCACTCCGTGCCGTCCGGCGTGAGGATCATCCCGCGAAAGCGCAAGATGCCGTCCTCGATCTCGGCGAGGCCTGCGATCGGCGTCTTGCAGGAGCCGTCGAGACGGGCGAGGAAGGCACGCTCGCAAGCCACCGCCGTGGCGGAGCGTGCGTCGTTCAGCGGCTCAAGCAGAGCGCGCGTCTTCGCGTCATCGGTGCGCGAGGCAATGCCGATGGCGCCTTGCGCGACCGCCGGCAGCATCTCCTCGGTCGAGAGAATGGCGGTGACGTGCCAGGCGAGCCCGAGCCGCTCGAGGCCGGCGAGAGCAAGCAGCGTCGCGTCGGCCAGTCCCTCTCCGAGCTTCCGCAGCCGCGTCTCGACATTGCCGCGGAAGTCGATGACGCGAAGGTCGGGGCGGAGCCGCCTCGCCTGCGCCGCGCGCCGCAAGGACGAGGTGCCGATGACGGAGCCTTGCGGGAGATCGCCAAGCGATGGCGCCTTGGTGCTGATGAAGGCGTCGCGCACGTCCGCGCGGCGAAGCACCGCGGCGACGCACAGCCCGGCGGGCAGCATCGTCGGCAGGTCCTTCATGGAATGCACGGCGAGATCGACGGCACCGCTCAGAAGCGCCTCGTCGATCTCCTTGGTGAAGAGGCCCTTGCCGCCGAAGTCGCGTAAGGGCTTGTCCGTGATGCGGTCGCCTGAGGTGGTGATGACGCTGAGCTCGACATCGCTTTCGCTTAAGCCGTGCGCCTCGATGAGGAGCGCCCGCACATGGCGTGCCTGCCAAAGGGCAAGCGGGCTGCCGCGGGTACCGATCAGGAGCGGACGGGCCGGCAAACTGGAACTCCTTGAGTTGCTTGGCCTAAGGGCGCCAATGTCGCCCGCATTAGAGCATGATCCGGAAAAGTGGGAACCGGTTTTCCGAAAAGATCATGCTCGAATAAACCATTAGGGCGCTATCGCGGTAGCGTTTTGGTCGATAGCGCGCCAATGGCCCGTTTCGGCTTCCCCTTCAATCGAGCGTCTTAGACGGATGCGTCTCAGGCGCTATAGAAAGCACGATGGTTACGGACGGCAAGGACACCCCCCTCACAGTGCTCGGCATCGAGACGAGCTGCGACGAGACCGCCGCGGCCCTGGTGCGCCGGGAGCCTAATGGCAGCGGCGCGATCCTTTCCAGCGTGGTGCGCTCGCAGCTCGACCTGCACGCGGTCTATGGCGGCGTGGTGCCGGAGATCGCCGCGCGCGCCCATGTCGAGCTGCTCGATGCCGCGATCCTGCAGGCGCTTGATGAGGCGAAACTTGGCCTCGATGCCATCGACGGGGTTGCCGCAACGGCCGGTCCCGGCCTGATTGGCGGACTGATCGTGGGGCTCACCACCGGCAAGGCGATCGCGCTCGGGCGAGGCGTGCCCTTCATCGCGGTCAATCATCTGGAGGCGCACGCGCTGACCGCCTGCCTCACCGATGGGCTAACGTTTCCCTATCTGTTGCTGCTCGTCTCGGGTGGCCATACCCAGTCTCTCATCGTCAAGGATGTTGGCCGCTACGAGCGCCTCGGCACGACGCTCGACGATGCGCTCGGCGAGGCGTTCGACAAGGCCGCCAAGCTGCTCGGGCTTCCCTATCCCGGCGGCCCGGCCGTGGAGGCCTGCGCGGCAAGAGGCCGACCCTCCATCAAGCTGCCCCGGCCGATGCTTGGACGCCCCGATCCGCATTTCTCGCTTGCCGGACTCAAGACCGCGCTCCGCCACGCGGCGCTTGCGCGCGCACCCTTGAGCGAAAGCGGCATCGCCGATCTCTGCGCGAGCTTTCAGGAGGCGGTTGCCGACATTGTCAGCGACCGGACGGCCCGCGCCATGGCGCTTTACGGCGAGCGCCTCGGGCGACACGCGCAACGAGTGCTGGTCGTGGCTGGTGGCGTTGCCGCCAATCGAAGGCTGAAAGAGGCCCTCGCAGCGGTCGCCAGCGCCCGCGGCTTCCGCCTCATCGTGCCGCCGCCCGAGCTCTGCACCGACAATGCCGCCATGATCGCCTGGGCGGGGGCGATGCGGCTTGCCCGCGGCCTCATCGACGATCTTTCGGCCCCTGCCCGCGCCCGCTGGCCGCTCGACCCCGACGCCCCGCCCGCACTCGGCGCCGGCGTCAAGGCCTGAGGGATGCGTAGGGTGGGCATCGGTACTTGCCGATGCCCACGGAGCCATTGAATATGAACGGTGGGCACGCTTCGCTTTGCCCACCCTACCAACGACCAACCAGAGGCATGACATGGCGCTTCAATCGGTCGGCATCGTGGGCGGAGGCGCATGGGGCACAGCGCTCGCCATCACGGCCCGGCGCGCCGGCCGCGATGTCCTCATCTGGGCCTATGAGGCTCAGACCGTCGCCGACATTCACCAGAAGCATCTGAACGAGGTCTATCTGCCGGGCATCAAGCTCGATCCGGCCATCGAGGCCACCGCACGGCTGAACGAGGTCGCCAATTGCGACATGCTCTTGATGGTGACTCCGGCGCAGCGGGTTCGCGGCATCGCCGACGAGCTTGCACCCTATGTCAGCCCAGGGCAGCCGGTGGTGATCTGCTCCAAGGGCATCGAGCAGGCGACCGGCAAGCTCCCCTCCGAGATCGTCGCCGAGGTGCTTCCGGGAGCCGCGGTCGCCGTCCTTTCCGGCCCGAGCTTCGCCACCGAGATCGCCCGAGGCCTCCCCGCCGCCGTCACGCTCGCCACCGCCGAGGAGGCAAGAGGCCGCGCGCTTTCGCATGCGCTGAGCCACCCGCCCTTCCGCTGCTACTGGAGCGACGACGTCGTCGGCGCGGAGATCGGGGGCGCCGTCAAGAACGTCTATGCCATCGCCGCCGGTATCGTCGCCGGCAAGAAGCTCGGCGCAAGTGCGCATGCCGCGCTCGTCACCCGCGGCTTTGCCGAGATGACGCGGTTCGGCGCAAGCCTCGGCGCGCGGCGCGACACATTGACCGGGCTCTCGGGCCTCGGCGATCTCCTCTTGACCTGCGGCAGCCCGCAATCGCGCAACATGTCGCTCGGGATCGAGCTCGGGAAGGGGCGAAGCCTCAAGGACGTGCTGAAGAAGCGCCTGACCGTCACCGAGGGCGTCTATACCGCGGGCGCGGTCGTTGAGATGGCCACAGCGCGCGGCATCGACATGCCGATCGCGCAGGCCGTGCACGCGGTGATCTCGGGGCTTGCGACCGTGGATGAAGCGATCGAGGCGCTGCTTGCCCGTCCGCTCAGGGCTGAGGCGTGAGGCTATTGTTTCCCTTCCCCTTGCAGGGGGAGGGAGTGGCCATGCACTTGCTGGACAGCCAATCGAGCGCGCAATAGTTTGAGGCGCAGGGGGACATCATGCTCTACGCGCTGATCTGCACCGACAAGCCGAACAGCCTTGCTCTACGCAAGGCGAACCGCCCGGAGCATGTCGCCTATCTCGAGAGCCTCGGCGAGGCGCTTGTGTTTGCCGGCCCCTTCACCGAGCCCGACGGCGAGACCATGAACGGAAGCCTGGTCGTGATCGACGCGGCCTCGCTCGAAGCCGCGCGCAAGATCGCCGCGGGCGATCCCTTCGCCAAAGCCGGGCTCTTCGCCAACGTCGATATCCGGCCCTGGCTCTGGACCATCAACAATCCCGAAGAGGGGGAGTGAGCCCTTCCGCCGCTTCACCGCCATGGCCTATTGGCTGCTCAAATCGGAGGTCGAGACCTGGTCCTGGGACCAGCAGAAAGAGGCAGGCCGCAAAGGCGCGGAGTGGACGGGCGTGCGCAACTATCAGGCGCGCAACACTATGCGCGCGATGACAAAAGGCGATCTCGGCTTCTTCTACCTTTCCGGCGCGGAGAAGAGCGTCGTCGGCATCGTCAAGGTGGTGAAAGAGGCCCACCCCGACTCGACCGACGGCACAGGCCAGTGGGACTGCGTCGACGTGGCGGCGGTTTCGGACTTGCCAAAGGCCGTCACACTCGCCGACATCAAGGCAACGCCCAAGCTCAAGGACATGGTGCTGGTCAGGAACTCGCGCCTGTCGGTGCAGCCGGTGACGGAGGCCGAATGGCGGGCGGTATGCGCGATGGGCGGCATCGGAGATCCCCTTTCAGTCTAGTGCCGCAAGCTCGCGTCCTTAAGGTAAAGTCGGGGCGATTGCATCAAGGGGGGACAGCATGGCTTTCACAGGCGTGAACTATTTGGCCGTCATCATCGCTGCTTTGGCTGGGTTCGGCCTCGGCGCGGTGTGGTACACGGTTCTGTCAAGGCCTTGGCTGCACGCCTTGGGCAAGACGGCAGCCGAGTTGAAGCAAAACACGGGGCCCTCCAGGCTCGTGCCGTTCGCCATCTCCATCGTCGCCCTCTTGATCATGGCTTGGATGTTGGCCGGACTGCTTGGCCATTTGGGCGATGTCACCATCAGAAGCGGCGTGATCAGCGGCGCTTTTGTCTGGCTCGGTTTCGTGATCACCACCATGGGGGTCAATCATGCCTTTGGCGGGGCGAAGCCGATGCTGACCCTGATCGACGGCTTGTATTGGCTTGCCGTGCTGTTGATCCAGGGGGCCGTTATCGGTGCCTTCGGGGTCTGACCGGGAGGAATAAGCGCGCAACCTTTGCCGCCCAAGGGCAGCGGGTCATAATAAGGGCGCGTTCGCGTAGGGAGGAGCGGGCCGATGGCCGAGCATGAGAAGTACAAAGTCGAGGTCGTGAAGGTCGCGAAAGACTGGAAAGCCCGCGCCTTCATCGACAAGGACGCGTACGCGAAGCTCTATGAGACGAGCGTCGAGAAGCCCGACAAGTTCTGGGGCAAAGAGGGCCAGCGCCTCGATTGGATCAAGCCCTATACGCGCGTCAAGAACACGTCATTCGCCTATCCCGATATCTCGATCAAATGGTTCGAGGACGGCACGCTCAACGTCTCGGCCAACTGCATCGACCGGCACCTGAAGAAGCGCGGCAAGCAGGTCGCCATCATCTGGGAGCCCGACGACCCGTCAGCGGAAGCGAAGCACATCACCTATCGCGAGCTGCACGAGCAGGTCTGCCGTCTCGCCAATGTGCTCAAGGCGCAAGGCGTCAAGCGCGGCGACCGGGTCACCATCTACCTGCCGATGATCCCCGAGGCAGCCTACGCCATGCTCGCCTGCGCGCGCATCGGCGCCATCCACTCGGTGGTGTTCGGCGGGTTCTCGCCGGACTCGCTCGCCGGTCGCATCGAGGACTGCAAGTCGAAGCTCCTCATCACCGCCGACGAGGGCTTGCGGGGCGGGCGCAAGGTCCCGCTCAAGGCCAACGCCGACGAGGCGCTGAAGAAGGTGCAAGGGGTGGAGCGGGTGCTCGTGGTCAAACACACCGGCGGAGAGGTGCCGTGGACCCCGGGCCGCGACGTGTGGCTCGATGCCGAGCTCGCCAAGGCCGACGGCGACTGTCCTCCCGAGGAGATGAACGCAGAGGATCCGCTCTTCATCCTCTACACCTCGGGCTCGACGGGTAAGCCCAAAGGCGTGCTGCACACCTCTGGCGGCTATCTCGTGTTTGCCGCGATGACGCATCAATACGTGTTCGACTATCACGACGGCGACATCTTCTGGTGCACGGCCGATGTCGGCTGGGTCACCGGCCACTCCTATATCGTTTACGGGCCGCTCGCCAATGGCGCCACCACGGTCATCTTCGAGGGCGTGCCGAATTATCCCGACGCCTCTCGCTTCTGGCAGGTCGTCGACAAGCACAAGGTCGACATCTTCTACACGGCCCCCACGGCGATCAGGGCGCTGATGGGCGCGGGCGACGACTATGTGAAGCGCACGAGCCGAAAATCGCTCAAGCTGCTCGGCAGCGTCGGCGAGCCGATCAACCCGGAAGCCTGGGAGTGGTACTACCATGTGGTCGGCGAGGAGCGTTGCCCGATCGTGGATACCTGGTGGCAGACCGAGACGGGCGGCATCCTCATCACGCCGCTTCCCGGCGCCACCAAGCTGAAGCCCGGCTCCGCGACGCTGCCCTTTTTCGGCGTGCAGCCTGCCGTGGTCGATACTGAAGGCAAGATCCTCGAGGGCGAGGCGGCGGGCAATCTCGTCATCCTTGACGCCTGGCCCGGCATGATGCGCACCGTCTATGGCGACCATCAGCGCTTCGTGGAGACCTATTTCTCCACCTACAAGGGTATGTATTTCACCGGCGACGGCTGCCGGCGCGACGCGGACGGCTATTACTGGATCACCGGGCGCTCCGACGATGTTCTCAAAGTCTCAGGTCACCGCATGGGCACGGCGGAGATCGAGTCGGCGCTGGTCGCCCACCCCAAGGTGTCGGAGGCTGCCGTGGTCGGCTACCCCCACGATATCAAGGGCCAGGGCATCTATTGCTACGTCACGTTGATGATGGGTGAGAAATGGTCCGATGAACTCAGGACCGAGCTGCGCGACTGGGTGCGCAAGGAGATCGGGCCGATCGCCTCTCCAGATTTGATCCAGTTCGCACCAGGGCTGCCCAAGACGCGGTCGGGCAAGATCATGCGCCGGATCTTACGCAAGATCGCCGAGGACGATTTCGGCAATCTCGGCGACACCTCGACGCTCGCCGATCCGAACGTGGTCGAGGATCTCGTCGAGCACCGTCAAAACCGCAAGTCAGTGTGATCGAGGCCTTGGCCAGCAACGAAACGCAACGCAAGCACGCAGGGGGAGAAAAGGAAACACCATGACTTGGCTCAAAACACTTCTGATCGGTCTCGGCATCGTCGTCGTGCTGGTGATCGCCATCGTCCTGCTGGTGAGCCATTGGGGGGGCGGGTCAGGCAGCCCGGTGAACCAGACCATCTCGCTGACGGTGGGCACCCGCACCGTCACGGTGGGCGGTCACTACAAGGAGATGACGCAGGAATCGATGGCCGACGGAATGAATATCGTCGTGGACGGCCATGAGATCACGATCAACGCCGACCAGCTCACGATCGACGGCAAGACGCAGGTGCTGGAGCCGGGCCAGGACGTGGATATCTCGGTCAACGAAAAGGGCGCCGTCGAGGTGAAGGTCGTTCACACCGACACCGGCGTCCCCGGCAAGGCTTCGCCGTAGAAGCCGGTGCTGCCCGTTCAGGCCGTTATGGTGCGGGTCAGCTGGCCGAGCAGCGCGCTCCAGGCGTCTCTCGTCTCGCGCGTGAAGCTCTTCTCCAGAGACTGCTCGAGGGTCCAGATCAGCGACCGCGCCATGATGCGGTAATGGCGCGTCCTGATCCCAAGCTGGCGATGACGAACGCCGAGCAGCTTGAGGGTGGGCGCCAACCCGTCCTCGTGGTTGAGCGAGATCATGGTGAGCTTCATTGCGGCGGCGAATTTGCGGCCTTGCGTCTCGGCAGGACCCTCGAAACGAGCCCGCAGGGTCGGGTCGAGCCGGGCCAGCTTGAGAAAGAAGAGCGTGCCGATCAGGTCGAGCGCCGGCTCGAACCGGAGGAAGCTCTCGCGAATCAGGCGTTTCTGCTTGGCCGTGAGCGGAGTCTCGGGAGGGGTCGCGGCCCGCTGGATGTGCAGGCGACTTGTGGCTCTGGCGGCAGACGGTTGGAAGGCGACTGACATGGCAAGGCTACTCCCCATGGCGAGACAGTCCGGTGAGAATGCAAGGGGAGCTATTGACGAAGCGTTAAGGTAAGCGCAGCGGAAACCAGATTGCGGGCGGACGGGTGAAAAGGCCTATTGGCGCGGGCGCGCCAACTCCTTGTCGCTCGCGGCGGGGCCTCCATATTTAGGCGGCGGCGGGGCGCGCTCAGCCCTGCCTTGCGAGGAGGTTCGATGAGCTATTTCCGCACCGCCATCCTGCTGGCAGCTTTGACCGCGCTGTTCATGGGGATCGGCTTCCTGATCGGCGGCCAAACCGGCATGATCGCCGCCCTCTTTATTGCCGGGGCGATCAACCTCTTCGCCTATTGGAACTCCGACAAGATGGTGCTCTCCATGTACGGAGCGCGCGAGGTCGACGAGCGTTCGGCGCCCGAGCTCTTTGCGCTCGTGCGGCAGCTTGCCGCCGCGGCGGGGGTGCCCATGCCGCGCGTCTATGTCATGGAGAACCCGCAGCCGAATGCCTTCGCCACGGGCCGCAACCCCGAGCACGCTGCTGTCGCGGTGACCACAGGGCTGATGCAGACGGTGAGCAAGGAGGAGCTTGCGGGCGTGCTGGCGCACGAGATCGGCCATATCAAGAACCGCGACACGCTCCTCATGACCCTCACCGCAACGATCGCGGGCGCGGTCTCCATGCTTGCCAATTTCGGCTTCTATTTCGGCGGACGCAGCAACAACAACAACGGCAATGTCGGCATGGTCGGCACGCTTCTCCTCGTCATTCTCGGCCCGCTCGCTGCGGGGCTCGTGCAGATGGCGATCAGCCGCACGCGCGAATATGAGGCCGACCGCGCCGGCGCCGAGATCAGCAAGCGTCCCTTGGCGCTCGCCTCGGCCTTGAAGAAGATCGCCAGCGTCGCCGAGCGTGTCCCCAACCTGCCGGCCGAGCGCAATCCGGCTTCGGCGCATCTCTTCATCGTCAACCCGCTGTCGGGCGCGCGCATGGACAACCTCTTCTCGACCCATCCGAACGTCGAGAACCGGGTGGCGAGGCTGAACGAGATGGCACGAGACATGGGCGATGCCGGTGCTGCGGCAAGCACGGCCGCCAGCGTCAGTGCAAGCGGCTCAGGGCCGTGGTCGCCCTCGCGCAGCAGCGCGGGGCGCGGGCCATGGGGCTGATTCCAACCCATTTCGCGAGCCCCCTCCCATGATCGCCTCTGACGACGAGACGCGGGCACGAGCCCACGCGCGCGATGCCCAGGTCGGACTGCCGGCGCGCCGCGCGGCGGTCGAACTCCTTGCCGCCGTCCTGCAGAAGAAGCAGCCGCTCGACGACATTCTCGGCCGCTCCCTCGACCGGGGCGCGATGGGCGACCTGCCCCAGCGCGACCGCGCGCTCGTCCGCGCCATCGTGGCGGCAAGCCTTAGGCGGAAGGGGCAGCTCGACCATGTGCTCGGCACCTTTCTCGAGCGTGGAATGCCTGAGAAGTCGGGCACGCTCTATCCGATCCTGCTGTCAGCCGCGGCACAGCTCATCTTCCTCAAGACACCGCCGCACGCGGCCATCGACCTCGCCGTGACGCTTGCCCAGTACGACCCCAAGGCTGCACGCTGCAACAAGCTCGTCAACGCAGTGCTCCGCCGGGTCGCAAGCGGAGGCGAGGCGATTGCGGCAAGCCTCGATGCGGCGCGCGTGAACACGCCCGACTGGCTCTGGTCGCGATGGGTTTCCTATTGGGGCGAGGCGCGGGCGCATGCCATCGCATCCGCCCATCTCATCGAGCCGCCGCTCGACCTCACCGTCAAGAGCGATCCTGCGCTTTGGGCGGAGCGGCTCTCGGGCCGCGTGCTTCCCACGGGAAGTGTCCGCCTGCTGCCCAAGGGGCGCATCGAGGCCCTCCCCGGCTATGACGAAGGCGCCTGGTGGGTGCAGGATGTCGCCGCATCGCTGCCTGCGCGTCTCCTCGGGGATGTGGTGGGCACGCGCGTGGCCGATCTTTGTGCAGCCCCTGGTGGCAAGACGGCGCAGCTGGCGCAAGGCGGCGCCTTTGTCGTCGCTGTCGATACGTCGAAGACGCGGCTCGCGCTCCTCGCCGAGAATCTCGACCGGCTCGGTCTCGGGGCCGAGCGGGTCACGGCCGACGCGGCCACCTGGCAGCCGGAGGAGCGCTTCGACGCAGTGCTGCTCGATGCGCCCTGCTCCTCGACCGGCACCATCCGCCGGCACCCGGACATTCCCTATTTGAAGTCGCCCAAGGACCTCGAGGCGCTTACTCAGCTCCAGGCGCGGCTGCTCGACAATGCCGCGAGCCTGCTCAAGCCCGGCGGCAAGCTCGTCTATTCGACCTGCTCGCTCGAGCCGGAGGAAGGCGAGGCGCAGATCGCCGCACTTCTCGTGCGCAATGAGGCGCTTCGCCTCGACGCCATAGCCCCCGATGAGCTATATGGACAGGCGGAATGGATCGAGCCCTCGGGCTGCCTCCGGACTTTCCCCTACGAGCTTCGGCTCGACGGGCCGGAATGGAGCGGCATGGACGGCTTTTTCGCTGCCCGGCTCGTGCGCGCCGGTTAAGCGACAGCGCATCGCACTTGATCGGAAACCTCTGCCGCCCGACAATGCGGGCCTGCACGGGGAGGCCTTGCGTCTGCTAGAGGCGTTAGGCGGCAGCTTGGAGACAACGAGGCATGGCGGCCGACTCTCAGCCCTTCGAGCGCGGCGCACGCGGCCAGGCGGCGCGCCCCAGCGGCCCGGGTCCCTTTCGCCGCTTCGTGCTCGCCAGCATGGCGAGCATCAGCTACCCGGGCACCAAGGCCGAGCAATTGCTGCTTGCCCCGCAAGAGCTCAGGACCGCCGACCCGAGCTTTGCCACCGAGCTCTATAACGGCCATTTCGGCCTCGCCGGAAGGCTCGCGGAGGTCGATGTGGAATCGCCCTTCGAGATCGAGCCGCCGTCGGAAGGCTGGGCGCGCGAGCTTTACGGCTTTGGCTGGCTGCGGCATCTCCGCGCCGCCGGCAACGAGCTCTCGCGCGAGCAAGCCAAGGCGCTCGTCCAGGATTTCGTCAGGCTGCGGCGCTCGATCCGCGGCCTCGCCTGGCAGCCGGAGATCGTCGGCCGCAGGGTGATCTCGTGGCTCTCGAACTCCGTCCTCGTGCTCGACACGGGCGAGCCACAGGCCTACGCGGAATTCCTCAGGGCGCTCACGGCGCAGCTCCGCTATCTCTCGGCGAGCTATCGCGACTCGCCCGACGGCGTTCCTCGCCTCGTCTCCCTCATGGCGCTGATCTATGCGGGGCTGTGCATCGCCGAGCAGCAGGCGGTGGTCGACCGCTATGTGCGGCCCTTCTGCAAGGAGCTCGACCGGCAGGTCCTGCCCGACGGCGGCCACATCTCGCGCAATCCCGAGGCGCTCGTCGAGCTGCTCCTCGACCTCCTGCCGCTCAGGCAATGTTTCGTGGCGCGCGACCGCGCGCCGCCCAAGGAGCTTACCGACGCCATCGACCGCATCATGCCCATGCTGCGCTTCTTCCGCGTGGGCGACGGGACGCTCGCGCGCTTCAATGGCGCAGGCCCCACCCCTACCGACGCGCTCGCCACCGTGCTTGCCTATGACGACGTGGAGGGTACGCCGGTGCGCTCGGCGGCGAATTCCGGCTATGTGCGGCTCGACTGCGGGTCGACACTCTTCCTGTGCGACATCGGTCCGGCGCCGGTGCCCTCCGTCAGCATGAACGCCCATGCCGGCTTCCTCTCCTTCGAGATGAGCTCCGGCAATTGTCCGATGATCGTCAATTGCGGGGCCCCCCCGGCCGATCACGACGCCTGGCGCCCCTTCGCCCGCTCGACGGCGGCCCACTCGACACTCACCTTCGAGGACTCCTCCTCGGCGGAGTTCACCGTGGGCGGCGCCAACGGAAGTCAGCCCGCGCTCGACTCCCCGCTCACCGGTCCCGCAAACGCGCAAGCTGCGCTCAGCGATCAGGGGGACAATCTCAGAATCAAAGGCTCCCATGACGGGTACATGGCCCGCTACGGCGTGAGCCATGCCCGCCAGATCCTCGTCGCCCCGACGGGACTGCTCATCAGCAGCGAGGACAAGCTCTCGGCGCCCAAGGGGATCAGGAGCCCGGAAGGCCTCATCGCCGGAGACTACGCCATCCGCTTCCACCTGCATCCGAGCGTGCGCGCCGAGCTCGCCGCCGACGGGCAAAGCGTCGAGCTGACGCTGCGCAACGGCGAGACCTGGAGGATCAGCTCGAACGCGCCGGAGACCGCGATCGAGGAGAGCGTCTTCCTCGCCGATGCGCGCGGGCCGCAGCCGACCTCCCAGGTCGTGATCGGCGGCGTGATGGGCGAGGCGAACGAGGTCAGGATCGTCTGGAACATCGAACGGAAGGCCGAGGGCGGCGACGGGGGTCACCTGGTCGATCCGAACGAAGCCACGCCGGCTGCCGCTTAGACCTCATGGAGACGCGCAAGATTGCCCGCGCGCTGCTCTCGGTCAGCGACAAGACCGGTCTTGCCGATTTCGCCAAGGCGCTCCGAGCCCACGGGGTCGAGATCGTCTCGACCGGCGGCACCGCCAAGCTCCTCAGAGAGGCCGGCATCGAGGTGATCGACGTCGCCGAGATCACCGGCGCGCCAGAGATGATGGACGGGCGGGTCAAGACGCTGCACCCGAAAATTCATGGCGGGCTGCTTGCGGTGCGCGGCAACGAGGCGCATGAGCGCGCGCTGAAGGAGCACGCGATCCCCGGCATCGACCTCCTTGCCGTCAACCTCTATCCGTTCGAGGCGACGGTCGGGGCAGGTGGCGATTTCGACGCCTGCATCGAGAATATCGACATCGGCGGCCCGGCCTTGATCCGTGCCGGCGCCAAGAACCATGCGAGCGTCACGGTCGTCGTCGAGCCCGCCGACTATAAGCTCGTGCTCGCCGAGATGGAGGCCAATCGCGGCGCGACGACGCTTGCCTTGCGGAAGAAGCTTGCGGCCAAGGCCTTTGCCCGCACCGCCCGATACGATGCGGCGATCGCGTCCTGGTTCGCCGATACGCTTGGCGAGCGGACGCCTGAGACCAAGATAATCGCGGGCACGCAGGCCGAGGCGCTGCGTTACGGCGAGAACCCGCATCAATGGGCGGCATTCTACCGGACGGGAGACCAGCGCTTCGGTGTCGCCACCGCCGTGCAGGTCCAGGGCAAGGAGCTTTCCTACAACAACCTCAACGACACCGACGCGGCCTACGAGCTCGTGGCCGAGTTCGATCCGGCAGCTTATGCTTCGGTCGCCATCATCAAGCATGCCAATCCTTGCGGGGTGGCGATCGGAACGACCCTCGCCGAGGCTTATGGAAAAGCGCTCGCCTGCGATCAGACCAGCGCCTTTGGCGGTATCGTCGCGCTGAACCGCATTCTCGATGAAGAGGCCGCGCGGGAGATCGTGAAGATCTTCACTGAAATCATCATCGCACCAGATGCCAGCGAGGAAGCAAAAGCCATCGTCGCGAACAAGAAGAATCTGCGTCTCCTGCTCGCGGGCGGACTGCCAGACCCCAAAGCGCCAGGGCTCGCGTTCCGCTCGCTGTCAGGCGGCTTCCTCGTGCAAGACCGCGACAATGGGTTGGTCGCCGATCTCGACCTGAAAGCCGTGACCAAACGGAACCCAAGCAACGAGGAGCTTGCCGACCTCATCTTCGCCTTCACCGTGGCGAAGCACGTCAAGTCGAACGCCATCGTCTACGCCAAAGGCGGCGCCACCGTTGGCATCGGCGCCGGCCAGATGTCGCGCGTCGATGCTGCGCGCATGGCAGCGTGGAAAGCGACCGAGGCCGCGAAGGCGCAAGGCTTCAGCACAAGCCTGACGCAAGGCTCGGTTGCGGCGTCAGACGCGTTCTTTCCCTTCCCCGACGGCTTGCAGGTGATCGCCGAAGCCGGTACGACCGCCGTGATCCAGCCCGGGGGGTCCATGCGCGACGATGAGGTGATCAAGGCCGCCGACGAAGCAGGCCTCGCCATGGTCTTCACTGGTATGAGGCATTTCAGGCATTGAGGCTCTCGCGCGCACTCTGATGTGAGACATGGCAATGGATTTTCGCTTTGGCTTAGCACTTTGGGTTATGGCGGCGGCGCTGTCGCCGGCGCCTGCCTACGCTGAGGAATCGTGCAGCGGACATCAGTTCCTGGAGACGCCGCGACCTGAGGCGAGCTGCCAGACGCTTGCGCCCGAGATCTTCGTCTCGCCAGACGGAGCGACGCACGCAGCCGTGCTTCCCGCCGATGTGAGCCTTTACGTCACGCCCGACATGGAAAGCCGCGTGGTGATCCGCTCAACCAGCGGCGATATTTTGAACTCGGAGGATCACTCCTCGCCGCGCGGCGAGCAGGGCTATTACGTCTACGCCGCGAAGTGGTCGCCCGACTCTGAGTTCTTCGTCTATAGCCTCTCGTCTTCGGGCGGCCATCAGCCCTGGTCGTTCCCCATCATGGTGTTCAGCCGCAAGCGCAACGCGTTCGCCAAGTTCAGCGGCATGATCCATGACGAGCCGACTGTGTCGGGAGATTTCGAATTCTCAGGCCCGCATACCCTGACCGCGAAGACCTGGAAGAAGCCCGGAGATTTGGAAAACACAGTCCCGGTCAGCGTCGATCTCGAGAAGGCCTTCGCCAAGCTGAAGCTACCGGAGCAGTAAGTCTGGTCTAGAGCGGGTTTGTCGTTTTCCGATTCGTAAGGGATTCCGATTTTTTGCGAACAGTGCGAGTCCTATGCCGTTGCAGCGGAGGAGGACGGACATGGCGCGGGCCTACAGTCAGGATTTGCGAGACCGGGTGATCGATGC